>PWWI01000053.1 GCA_003561535.1 Nitriliruptoraceae bacterium | reverse complement strand
CTGCTCATGGCCTACGGCGCCACCGAGGCCGAGGCCGGCAGCGACCTCGGCTCGCTCAAGACCGTCGCGGTCCCCGTCGCCGAGGACGGCGAGGTGGTGGGCTACCGGATCACCGGGCAGAAGCAGTGGATCTCCAACGGCGCGGTCGCGGACCTGTACTCGATCCTGGCCAACACCGAGAAGGGCCCGACCTGGTTCATCCTCGAGAAGGGGGCCGAGGGCTTCTCTGCCGCGGCGCCGGAGCACAAGCACGGCATCCGGCTGTCCAACACCGCCGCGCTCTACCTCGACGACGTCTTCGTCGGCGCCGACGCGCTGGTGGGCACCGAGCTCGGCCAGGGGCTCGTCCAGGCCCAGCAGGTCTTCGGCTACACCCGCCTGATGGTCGCCGCCTTCGGGCTCGGTGGCGGCTGGGAGGCCCTGGACCGGGCGATCGCCTACTCCAAGGAGCGCATCCAGGCGGGCGGCCCGTTGTCGGAGAAGCAGGGCTACACCCACAAGCTGATCGTGCCTCACGCGCTCAGGCTCGAGGCCGGGCGCGCCTACATCGAGGAGACCGCGGAACGGATCGACGAGGGGACCCACGGTCACCTCAACACCGAGGGTGCCATCGCGAAGTACATCGCGACCGAGGCGGGCAACGACGCCGCCGACGCCGCGATCCAGGCGCTCGGCGGGTACGGCTACACCCACGACTACATGGTCGAGAAGATCAAGCGTGACGTGCGGATCACCACGATCTACGAGGGCACCTCGGAGATCATGGAGATGACCATCGCCCGGGACCGCTGGCAGGAGCACCTCAAGTCCCGCGGTGCCTACTACCACGACCAGGCCACCGAGTTCGAGCGCACCCACGCCCCCCACCCACGGATCGGCGCGGACCTCGCGGCTCTGGCGCACCACGCGCTGGCCGAGGTGCTGGAGGCGGCGCGCGTCGGCCGGATGACCCGCAACCAGCACGTGCTGTTCAAGCTCGGTGAGCTGATGGCGGAGACCGAAGCCTCGGCCGCGCTGGTGCGTCGCGCCGCCCGGGCCGCCGAGGGCGGGCTGCCGCCGAAGGCGGACGCTCGCTTCGACGCGGGCGGGGTCGGCGACGTCAGCCGGGCGCACGCCCGACGGGTGGCCCGGCAGGTCGCCGCCGAGGGCGTCGCGCTGATCGTGGCCGCCGCCGACACCATCGATGTGGCGGCGCTGCGCTCGGCGGTCCGCAGCGAAGAGGTGCTCGCGGCGCAGGCCGGCGGGTTGGCCGACCTGAACCGGGTCGCCGACCTGATCTACGGGCGGGCGTGATCGGAGCGCCGCGCAGGCTCGGGGGCCGACGGCCACGAGCGCGCGGGCCCGAGCAGCACCACAGCAGCGAGGCATCTCGGGAGCGGGAGGCAACGACGTGGAGCCAGTAGCGATCATCGCGGTCAGCGCGGTCCTGCCGGACGCACCGGACGCGAAGGCCTTCTGGGCCAACGTGTCCGGTGGCCGGTACTCGATCAGCGAGGGCGACCCCGAGCGCTGGGACCCGGCGCTGTACTACGAGCCGGAGCCGACGCCCGACAAGACCTACTCCAAGATCGGCGGCTGGTGCCGCGATTGGGAGTGGGACCCGATGGGCTGGCGGATGCCGATCCCGCCGAAGGTCTCGGATGCGATGGACGACGCCCAGAAGTGGGCGGTCAACTGCACCCGTGAGCTGCTGGCCGACCACGGCAAGGAGATCGACCGGGACCGCACCGCGGTGATCGTCGGCAACGCCATGGGCGGCGAGAAGCACTACGAGACCGCGCTCAGGATCGCCGCGCCGGAGGTGGTGCGCTTCCTGCAGCACACCGAGTCCTTCGGGGCGATGTCCGCGGACGCGCAGCAGCGGATGGCGGCCGAGTTGGTCGCGACCATGGGGGCCGAGCTCCCGCCGGTCACCGAGGACTCGATGCCGGGTGAGCTCGGCAACGTGCTGGCCGGGCGGATCGCGAACCTGTTCAACCTGCACGGCCCGAACTACATCACCGACGCGGCGTGCGCCTCGGCCATGGCCGCGATCGCCGCCTCGGTCGCCGGGCTCAACGACGGCGACTTCGACACCGTCATCACCGGTGGTGTGGACCGCAACAACGGCGCGTCCAGCTTCATCAAGTTCTGCGCCATCGGCGCCCTGTCCGCCACCGGGACCTACCCCTTCGATGCCCGCGCCAACGGGTTCGTCATGGGGGAGGGTGGCGCGCTGTTCCTGCTCAAGCGCCTGGCCGACGCCGAGCGCGACGGCGACCGTATCTACGCGGTGATCCGCTCGGTCGCCGGCGCCAGCGACGGCAAGGGCAAGGGCATCACCGCCCCCAACCCGGTTGGGCAGCGCCTGGCCGTGGAGCGCGCCTGGGCGGCCTCCGGGGTGCACCCCGGCGAGTGCAGCCTGATCGAGGCCCACGGGACCTCCACCCGGGTCGGTGACGTCGTCGAGGTGGGAGCGATCGGCGATGCCTTCGCCGGCGCGGACCTCGCGCGTGGCAGCGTGGCGTTGGGCTCGGTCAAGTCCAACATCGGCCACCTCAAGGCCGCCGCCGGTGCCGCCGGCCTCCTCAAGACCGCCATGGCGATCCACCATCGCCAGCTGCCGCCGAGCCTCAACTTCGAGACCCCCAACCCCAACATCGACTGGTCCGTCTCGCCGTTCACCGTCAACGCAGGCCTGCGTGACTGGGAGGTGCCGTCCGGGCAGGTCCGCACCGCCGGCGTCAGCGCCTTCGGCTTCGGCGGCACCAACTTCCACATGGTCGTGGAGGAGTACCAGCCGGGTCGGATCCCGCCACCCGAACAGACCCGCGCCCACGCCGCCGCCGTCGCCTCCGCCGCTGCGGGTGCCCCGGCGACCGCCGCCGCTCCTGAGCCCAAGGCGCCGCTGCGTGGTGCCGCCGTGCTCGGCGCTGCCGACGAGGCCGGTCTCAAGCAGCGCCTGCAGGAGCTCGCCGCCGCGGCTGCCCGTGGCGACACCCCACCCGTCAGGGCACCGCTCGCCGACGACCTGGCGGCCGCACACCGGGTCGCCATCGACTTCGCCGACGCCGAGGACCTGGCCGACAAGGCCGCGGCCGCGCTGAAGGCCGTCGACGCTCCGGCGCTGTGGAAGCCGCTGCGCTCACGTGGGGTGTTCCGGGGCGAGGGCGCCGCGCCCAAGGTCGCGTTCCTCTACCCGGGCCAGGGGTCCCAGTACGTCAACATGCTCAAGGGGCTCGCCGCGCTCGACGGGATCGTCGCGGCGACCTACGACGAGGCCGATGCGGCCATGGAAGCCTTCATCGACCGGCCCCTGTCGAGCTACATCCTGCTCGACGACGACGACCCGGATCGCAAGGCCGCGGCCGAACTCGAGCTGATGGCCACCGAGATCACCCAGCCCGCGATGCTCACCGCCGACGAGGCGCTCACCCGGATGCTGGCCGCCTACGGCATCACCCCCGACATGGTCATGGGCCACAGCCTCGGGGAGTACGCCGCGCTCGTCTCGGCGGGATCACTCACCTTCGCCGCCGCGCTCGAGGCCGTCAGCGCCCGCGGGCACGAGATGGCCAGCCTCGAGGTGGAGGACCAGGGCAAGCTCGCCGCGGTGTTCGCGCCCGTCGAGGAGGTCCAGCGCATCGCCGACGAGGTGGACGGCTACGTCGTCCTGGCCAACGTCAACTCCACCTCGCAGTCGGTGCTCGGTGGAGCCTCGGCTGCGGTGGAGTCCGCCGTCGCTACGTGCGATGAGCGCGGCTTCACCACCTTCGTGCTTCCCGTCAGCCACGCCTTCCACACCCGCATCGTCGCCGACGCCAGCGAGCCGCTGCGTCGGACCCTCGAGCGTCTCGAGCTGCGTGCCCCGGAGCTGCCGGTGGTCTCCAACGTCACCGGCGGCTTCTACCCGACGGGCCCGGACGCGCGCGAGCGGATGCTGGAACTGCTCGCCGATCAGGTCGCCTCGCCGGTGCAGTTCGTCTCCGGCCTGCAGAGCCTCCGCGGGGCTGGTGCCGGGGTGTTCGTCGAGGTCGGGCCGAAGCGGGCCCTGCAGGGCCTGGCCAGCGACGTCCTCGGCGATGACGAGGTCCTGAACCTGTTCACCAACCACCCGAAGTTCCCCGACGAGGCCGCCTTCAACCAGGCCCTGTGCGGGCTGTACGCCGCCGGGCTCGGCACCGGTCGCCTCCCCGCGCCCGCGCCGGTGGCGGCTGCGCCGGTACCGCCGCCAGCCACCGTCCCGACCCCGGCCCCCGCGGCCAGCCCCGCCACCGCGGTGGGGACCGCATCCGTCGCCGCGGCAACGTCCGCGCCCGCCACCTCGCTGGAGCCTGCCACCATGTCCGAGACCGACCTTTCCCACCTCGAGCTCGGACGGGCGCTGGGTGCGTTCCTCGAGCGGGCCGGCAGCCTGGGTGGCCCCGCCGCCGCGCCGGCACCGGCCGCGACCGGTGGGCCACCGGCCGCGATGCAGCCGGTGGCCATCACCGGAGCGTCGGTCGGGTTGCCGGGCACCCCGCGTATCTTCGACGACCACCAGATCGCCCGCATCCTCGGTGGTGAGCAGTTCATCACCCCGATCCCCGATCACATCCGGCAGGAGATCGCCGACCGCCACATCACGCGGCTGGTGAAGGGCGACGACGGCCAGGCCAGCTTCGAGACGATCGACGACCCCGCGCAGGTGATCAAGCTCGCTGCCCGGTCGGGCGCCATGGACCTCGCGGCCGAGTTCGGCATCGACCCCGATCGGGTCGCGGCGCTCGGACGGTCGACGCAGCTGGCGATCGCCGCCGGGGTCGACGCGCTGCGCGACGCCGGCATCCCGATCGTGCAGCACTACCGCACCACCGGGGTCGGCAGCCAGCTCCCCGACCGGTGGGGCCTGCCCGAGGACCTGCGCGACGACACCGGCGTGGTCTTCGCCAGCGCCTTCCCGGGCTTCGACGAGATGACCGACGAGGTCAGCCGCTTCGAGCAGGACGCGGGTCGCCGACGTCAGCGCGACGAGCTCCAGCGGCTGCGCGACCGGATCGCTGCCACCACACCCGACAGTGCCGCCCTCGATGAGCTCGACCGCGAGCTCGCCGATCTCGATCGGCGCATCGAGGAGGAGAACTACCTGTTCAACCGCCGCTTCCTGTTCCGCGTGCTCTCCATGGGGCACTCGCAGTTCGCGGAGCTGATCGGCGCGCGGGGCCCGAACACCCAGATCAACAGCGCCTGCGCCTCCACCACCCAGGCCGTGGCGCTCGCGGAGGACTGGATCCGCGCCGGTCGCTGCCGCCGCGTGATCGTGGTGGCCGCGGATGACGCCTCCAGCGACGAGCTGCTGCCGTGGATCGGTGCCGGCTTCCTGGCCACGGGCGCGGCCGCGACCGACGAGCGGGTCGAGGACGCCGCCCTGCCCTTCGACCGTCGCCGGCACGGGATGCTGATCGGCATGGGCGCCGCCGGCATCGTCGTCGAGTCGGCCGAGGCCGCCCGCGAGCGTGGTGTCACCCCGATCTGCGAGGTGCTCGGCACGACCACGGCCAACAGCGCGTTCCACGGCACCCGGCTGGACGTCCAGCACATCGGCCAGGTGATGGAGGGCGTCGTCGCCCAGGCCGAGGCCCGCGGGTACACACGCCACGCCATCGCGCCGGAGACGGTGTTCGTCTCCCACGAGACCTACACCCCGGCCCGGGGTGGCAGCGCCGCGGCCGAGATCCACGCGCTGCGGCAGGTGTTCGGCCCCGGCGCGGATCAGATCGTGATCGCCAACACCAAGGGCGTCACCGGCCACCCGATGGGCGTGGGCGTCGAGGACATCGTCGCGATCAAGGCGCTGGAGACGGGCGTCGTCCCACCGGTGCCGAACTTCCGTGAGGTCGACCCCGAGCTCGGTCAGCTGAACCTGTCCCGTGGCGGGTCCTATCCGGTGAACTTCGCCCTGCGGTTGGCCGCCGGCTTCGGCTCGCAGATCTCGATGATGCTGCTGCGGTGGACGCCGGTGGCCGACGGACAGCGTCGCGCCCCCGATGACCTCGGCTTCGCCTACCGCGTGAGCGACCCGGCGGCCTTCAAGGGCTGGATCGAGCGGCTCACCGGACGTCCCGGTGCGGAGCTCGAGGTCGTCGATCGCTGGTTGCGGGTGGTCGACACCGGCCCCGGCGCACGGCCGGCATCCCCGGCTGCCACCCCGGTGAGCATCCCCGCTGCGGCCCCGGCCCCAGCGGCTGCCCCGGCGGCTGCCCCGGCGGCTGCGCCTGCTGCCGTGGAGGAGCCGCCGGCGGGTGATCCGCTGGAGGCGGCGATCCTGGAGTTGGTCGCCGAGCAGACCGGCTACCCGTCGGACATGTTGGATCTGGAGCTGGATCTGGAGGCGGACCTCGGGATCGACACGGTGAAGCAGGCCGAGCTGATCGTGGCCGTGCGCGAGATGTTCGACATCGAGCGGGACGACTCGCTGCAGCTGCGCGACTATCCGAGCCTGTCCCACGTGATCGGGTTCGTGCGGGACCGTGCGCCGGCCGACAAGCTGGCTGCGCTCGCCCCCGCGCCCGCTCCGGCCGCTGCGCCGGCCGCTGCGCCGGCCGGTGCGCCTGCGGTGGAGGAGGCGCCGGCGGGTGATCCGCTGGAGGCCGCGATCCTGGGGCTCGTCGCCGACCAGACGGGCTACCCGTCCGACATGTTGGATCTGGAGCTGGATCTGGAGGCCGACCTCGGGATCGACACGGTGAAGCAGGCCGAGCTGATCGTGGCCGTGCGCGAGATGTTCGACATCGAGCGCGATGACTCGCTGCAGCTGCGCGACTACCCGACGCTGTCCCACGTGATCGGGTTCGTGCGCGACCGTGCACCGGCCGACAAGCTGGCCGCGCTCGCCCCCGCGCCCTCTGCGGCCGCTGCGGCTCCGGTTGCGGCGACGGCTGCGGCTGCGGCTCCGGCTGCGGCTGCGGCGCCCGCGGCGACCGATCCGGTCGAGGCGGCGATCCTGGAGCTGGTGTCGGAGCAGACGGGTTACCCGCCGGACATGTTGGATCTGGAGCTGGATCTGGAGGCGGACCTCGGGATCGACACCGTGAAGCAGGCCGAGCTGATCGTGGCCGTGCGCGAGACCTTCGACATCGAGCGCGACGACTCGCTGCAGCTGCGTGACTACCCGACGCTGTCCCACGTGATCGGGTTCGTGCGCGACCGTGCACCGGCCGACAAGCTGGCTGCGCTCGCCCCCGCGCCCGCTGCCGTCGCTGCGGCTCCGGCTGCCGCGACGGCTGCGGCTGCGGCTCCGGCTGCGGCGCCCGCGGCGACCGATCCGGTCGAGGCGGCGATCCTGGAGCTGGTGTCGGAGCAGACGGGTTACCCGCCGGACATGCTGGATCTGGAGCTGGACCTGGAGGCGGACCTCGGGATCGACACGGTGAAGCAGGCCGAGTTGTTCGTGGCGGTGCGGGATCGCTACGACATCGAGCGCGACGACTCGCTGCAGCTGCGCGACTACCCGACGCTGGCTCACGTGATCG
>PWWI01000022.1 GCA_003561535.1 Nitriliruptoraceae bacterium | reverse complement strand
TGAAGGTGAACTCCACCTCGACGCGGTCGACGCCCGGCATGGCCCCGAGGATCACCGAGCACTGCTGGTGGATCACCTCGGTCAGCGGGCAGCCCATGGACGTGAGCGTCATGAGGACGTGGGCGTAGCCACGCTCGGGCTTGGTGACCTCGTACACCAACCCGAGATCGACGATGTTGTAGCCGATCTCCGGGTCGACGACGGCCCGCAGCCCGTTCATGAGGGCGTCAGAGGACGGCATGCCGTCCTCCTCCAGCGGCAGGTCCTCGAAGGGGTGCCGCTGGCGCGGACGCTCCTCCGCCGGGGCCTGACCGTCGGGGGTGTCGTACTCCGGCACCTCGTCGTCGCGGGTGGTCGTTGCGGTGCGGTCATGGGTGCTCACGGTCACTCCTCGTGGGTGACGGTGTGCGCGGACGCGCCGCGCTCGAAGGTCTGGATGGCATCACGCAGGGCCATCCAGCCGAGCAGGGCGCACTTCACGCGGACGGGGAACTTCGCGACCCCGGTGAAGGCGATGCCGTCACCGAGGTCGTCGGGGCGGGCGGGGTCGTCGCCGTGCATCATGCGCCGGAAGTCCTCGGCGAGGTCGAGCGCGTCCTTCAGCTCCCGGCCCACGGCCGCCTGGGTCATGGCCGACGCGGAGGCCTGGCTGATCGAGCACCCCTCGCCGTCGAACACCACCGCGTCGAGACGATCGTCGACGACCCGGATGCGCAGGTCCATCTCGTCGCCGCACAGCGGGTTGGAGTGGTGGACGTGGACCGCCTCGTCGGCGAGCTCGGGGGCCCGGTTCTTGGGCTTGCGGTAGTGGTCCAGGATGATCTCCTGGTACAGGTCCTCCATCGACACGGCTGGCCTCCTCAGCGGGCGAAGAACGCGGCAGCGGCCTCGAGCCCGTCCACCAGGGGTTCGAGGTCGTCGACGTCGTTGTACACGTAGCTGCTCGCCCGGGTGGTCGCAGCCACGTCCAGGCAGCGCATCAGCGGCTTGGTGCAGTGGTGGCCGACCCGCACGCACACTCCCCGCGACCCGAGCATCGCACCCACGTCGTGGGGGTGGATGCCGTCGAGGGCGAAGGAGACCGCACCGCCGCGCAGGTCCACGTCCTTCGGTCCGTGGACCGTCACCCCGGCGACCGTACCGAGGGCGTCGAGCAGCTGGGCGGTGAGCTCGCGCTCGTGGGCCCGCACCGCCGCCATCCCGTAGCCCTCCAGCAGGCCCACGGCCGCCGCCAGTCCGGCGGCCTCGGCGATCATCGGGGTCCCCGCCTCGAACTTGTGGGGCACGTCGTTCCAGGTCGCCCCGGTGAGCGTGACGTCCCGGATCATGTCGCCACCGGTCAGGAAGGGCTCCATCCGTTCCAACAGCTCCGGCCGGGCCACCAGCGCCCCGATGCCGGTGGGGCCGAGCATCTTGTGTCCGGTGATCGCGTAGCTGTCGATCCCGAGGTCACGGAAGCTCACCGGCAGGTGGGGGGCGGCCTGGGCACCGTCGACGTGGACCACGGCGCGGTCGTTGGCGTCCCTGACCATGCGGGTCAGGCGTGGCACGTCGTTGATCGTGCCGAGCACGTTGGAGACGTGGACGAAAGCGGCGAAGGTGACCCGGCCGTCCGCCAGGAGCTCGGCCGCGGCGTCGAGGTCGAGCAGGCCGTCGGGCGTGATCGGGACGTGACGCACCTCGGCGCCGACCGCCGCCGCGGCCTGGGTGAAGGGCACCAGGTTCGCATGGTGCTCCATCACCGTGGACAGCAGCACGTCGTCGGGTCCGAGGTGGGCGCGGACGTAGCCGTAGGCCAGCAGGTTGCAGGCCTCGGTGGCGTTCTTGGTGAACACCACACCGGTCGGGTCGGCATCGAGGAAGCCGGCGAGCACCGTTCGGGCGCCCTCGTACAGGTCGGTGGCCTCCTCGGCCAGGGGGTAGACCCCTCGGTTGACGTTGGAACGCGACCAGCGGTAGTAGCGGTCCATGGCATCGAGGACCGGCTCCGGGGTCAGCGACGAGGCTGCGGAGTCCAGGTACACCAGCCGGTGCCCGTCGAGTTCCCGATCGAGGATCGGGAGGGAGCGACGGACAGCGGCGACGTCGATGGCCATGGCTGGCCTCTCATCGGGGAAGTGGTCAGACGCCCGCGGCGTGGGCAGCGCGGATGCCCTCGTACCCGCCGGTCTCGAGCTCGTCAGCGAGCTCGGCGCCGCCCGAGGCGACGATGCGTCCTTCGAACATCACGTGCACCTCATCAGCGGTGATGTAGCGCAGGATCCGGGTGTAGTGGGTGATGATGAGGACCCCGAGATCCGGCCCGCTCAGACGGTTGACCCCCTCGGCGACGGTCTTCAGTGCGTCGACGTCCAACCCGGAGTCGGTCTCGTCGAGCACGGCGAGTTGCGGCTTGAGCAGGGCGGCCTGCAGGATCTCGAAACGCTTCTTCTCCCCACCGGAGAAGCCCTCGTTGACCGAGCGCTGGAGGAACGACTGGTCCACGTCCAACTCGGCCATCTCGCCGCGCAGGGTCTGCATGAACTCGCGGACCGGCATGTCCTCCTCGCGCACGGCGTTCACGGCGGTGCGCAGGAAGTTGGTCACCGAGACGCCAGGGACCTCGACGGGGTACTGCATGGCCAGGAACACGCCCAGCCGCGCCCGCTCGTCCGGGGTGAGCTCGTTGAGCTCCGTCCCCTTCCAGGTCATCGTGCCACCGGTCACCTCGTAGGCGGGGTGGCCGGCGATGGCGTAGGCCAGGGTGGACTTGCCGGAACCGTTGGGGCCCATCAGGGCGATGGTCTGGCCCTGGTTCAGGTCGAGGTCGACGCCGCGGAGGATCTCCGTGCCGTCCGCCTCGACCTTCAGGCCGCGGATCTCGAGGTCAGCCATGGGATGCGTGTCCTTGTGGGAGTGATGGTGGGTCTGGCGAGGCGGCACGGGGCCGCCGGAGCTCAGTGGTCGGGGAACGGGGCGCCGTTCAGGGCGGCGGAGGTGTCGACGGTGACGTCGTCGCCGTCGATGGTGACCTCGAAGGTCGGCACCGGCTGCATGGCCGGCAGTGAGGAGGGACGCCCGTCGTCGAGGTCGAAGGTGGAACCGTGCAGTGAGCACTCCACCCCGTCACCCCAGACGGTGCCGCCGTCGGCCAGCGACCACTGCTGGTGGGAGCAGGTGTCGTGGATCGCCCTGACATCGTCGCCGGTGCGGACCAGGCACACCGGCACGCCGTCGACGTCGACGCGGACCGGCCGCCCGTCCTCCAGCGTGGAGAAACGCGCGTGCGCCTCACTCATCGTGATGGTCCTTGAGGCTCGCATCGTTGACCTGGAACCGCGACAGGTCGGCGGCGGCGATGCGCTCATCGATCTCGGTGAGAGCAGCCTCCTCGACCCCGGGCAGGTCGACGTCGCCGAAGACCTCACGGAAGAACCCGGTGACGATCAAGCGCAGCGCCTCCTCCCGGGGGATGCCGCGGGAGGTGAGGTAGTACAGCTGCAGCGCGTCGATCTGACCGGTCGCGGAGCCGTGGCCCGCGACGATGTCCGAGCACTCGATCTCCAGGAACGGGGTCGCATCCGCACGCGCACCCTCGGTCAGGATCAGCGACTTGTTGTTCTCGTCGGTGTCGGTACCGACGGCGTCCTTGTCCACGAAGATGTTGCCCCGGAACACCGTCCGGCTGTGCCCCTGCAGCGCCCCCTTGAACAGCACATCCGAGGTCGCCCGGGGGGCGAGGTGGCGGACGTAGGGCTGGAGATCGAACCACTGGCCCTCGTCGGCGAAGTACACCCCCAGCGGCCGGGTCTCCGCACCCGGACCGATCAGGTCGGTCTCGGGCAGGAACCGCACGGTGCGGCCGCCCACGGTGACCGACAGGTGCCGGATCCGGCTGTCGCGGTGGGCCTGGACCTTCTGCAGCGCCAGGTGGTCGACGTGGCTCCCCCACTGCTGGAAGGAGACCACATCGAGCTGGGCCGCGTCGTGGGCGATGACCTCGACGACCTCGTCGACGAGCGCGTCGGTGTCCGCCCCGGAGGTGTGCTCGAGGTAGACGCTGGCTCGCGCATGGTGGCCGAGGACCGCCAGGACCCGGGGCAGGTGGGCGCCGCCGGTCTCCGCGTGGACCTGGATCACGATCGGAGCGTCGAGCTCGACCTCGGCGGGCACGTGGATGAACACCCCGGCGGTCCAGGCAGCGTCGTTGACGGTGATGGTCCGGTCGGCCCCCGAACCGGTGCCCTCGCTGTTCGAGCTGGTCAGCGAGCCCAACGCCGGCTCGACGAGGTCCGCGTGCTCGGCGGCTGCGGTCGACAGGTCGGTGACGAGCACGCCCTGCGCGACCATGGCGAGCGGCACGGTCACCTCGACGAGTACACCGTCGACGATCCGGGCCATCGCCACCTCGACGTCGAGGTCGGCGGTGAAGGAGGCGGGGCTGTCGCTGCCGCCGCCCGCCACGATGTCACGCTCGACGTCCAGCCGTTGGGCGAAGGGTGTGGAGCGCCAGAACTCGTCGGCGCGGCTGTCGGGCCACGCCAGGTCGAGCGTGCGTTTGTAGGCGGCGAGCCGCCGGTCGCGCAGCCACGTCGGCTCGCCGGCCGCGTCGCTGGCGCCGGTGAGCGCCTCCTCGGTGAGGGTGGTCAGGGTCGTCATCCGATGGCGCCTTCCATCTCGAGCGCGATCAGGCGGTTCAGCTCGACGGAGTACTCCATCGGCAGCTCACGGGCGATGGGCTCGATGAACCCGCGCACGATCATCGCCGTGGCCTCGTCCTCGTCGATCCCGCGGGACTGCATGTAGAACAGCTGGTCCTCGCTGACCTTGGAGACCGTGGCCTCGTGCTCGATCGTCGCGTCCTCCTGCTCGATCTCCATGTAGGGGTAGGTGTCGGTCCGCGAGGTGTCGTCGAGCATCAGCGCGTCGCACTTCACCGCCGAGCGGGCGTGGTGCGCGCCATCGTTGATCTGCACGAGACCGCGGTAGCTGGTGCGACCGGTGCCCTTGGAGATCGACTTCGACAGGATGTTGGAGGTGGTGTACGGCGCGGCGTGGACCATCTTGGCCCCGGCGTCCTGGTGCTGGCCGTCGTTGGCGTAGGCGACCGACAGGACCTCGCCCTTGGCGCCCTCACCGGTCAGCCACACCGCGGGGTACTTCATGGTGACCTTGGAGCCGATGTTGCCGTCGATCCACTCCATGGTGGCGTTCTTCTCGGCGACCGCGCGCTTGGTCACCAGGTTGTAGACGTTGTTCGACCAGTTCTGGATGGTCGTGTAACGGACCCGGGCGCCCTCCTTGACGATGATCTCCACCACCGCGGAGTGCAGGGAGTCGGAGCTGTAGATCGGCGCCGTGCAGCCCTCGACGTAGTGCACGTAGGAGCCGGGCTCGGCGATGATCAGGGTGCGCTCGAACTGGCCCATGTTCTGCTTGTTGATGCGGAAGTAGGCCTGGAGGGGGATGTCGACCTTGACGCCCTCGGGGATCACGATGAAGGACCCACCCGACCACACGGCGGTGTTGAGCGCCGCGAACTTGTTGTCGTTGGGCGGGATCACCGTGGCGAAGTGCTCGCGGAAGAGGTCCTCGTGCTCCTGCAGCCCGGCGTCGGTGTCGAGGAAGATGACACCCTCCTGCTCGAGGTCCTCGCGGACCTTGTGGTAGAGCACCGTCGACTCGTACTGCGCCGCGACACCGGCGATGAGCCGCTCTCGCTCCGCCTGGGGGATCCCGAGCTTCTCGTAGGTCTCGAGGATCTCCGGTGGCAGGTCCTCCCAGGTGTTCGCCTGCTTCTCCGAAGCCTCGACGTAGTAGAAGATGTCGTCGAAGTGGATGTCCGACAGGTCCGCGCCCCAGTTCGGCATCGGGCGCCGCTCGTAGGCCTGGAAGGCCCGCAGCCGCAGGTCACGCATCCAGACGGGTTCGTTCTTGCGGTCGCTGATCGCGGCGACGCCGTCGGCGGTCAACCCCCGGCCGGAGGTGAACGCGTAGCCATCGTCGCGGTCCGACCAGCCGAACTTGTACTCGGCGAGGTCCTGGGCGACCGCCTCCTGGTTCCGGCGGGCATCGCTGACCGGAAGCTCGATCTCGGTCTGGCTCACTGCTCGTCTCCTCGTGCCGGTGGACGTCGAACGGTTGTCACTGCGGTTCGGACCCGTTGGGGACCGAGGTGGCTGCGTCCTCACCGTCTCGCGGCTCGGTGTCGGAGCCTGACCCGCCACCGGGGCGGCGGGAGCGGACGGTGCACACGCAGGCGGTTGATCCGCCAGCCAGGGTCTGCCGGCGGGACAGCTGCACGTCGCCGCCGAGCACCTTGGAGAAGGTGGCCGCCTCGTAGGCGCACACCTCCGGGTGGTCCTTGGCGACGTCGTAGATGGCGCAGTGGTCCTGCACCAGGGTGAAACTCTCACTGTCCTCCGACACCGAGGCTTCGAAGCCGGCGTCCGAAAGGGCGTCGGCCAGTTGCTGGAGCCGGGTGTGGAGGTCCTCCGCCGTGACCGCGTCGCGGAGGCCGTCGACCTCCCGGTCGACGCGCCAGCGCAGGAAGGCCAGGAGGCCGTCCCGACCGTGGTGCGCATCGAGGAAGTCCAGCACCTCGGTCGCGAAGTGGTCGTAGCGGTGCGGGAACAGTCGCCCCGCCGAACGCGTCAGACGGTAGCGGGCCGCCGGCCGCCCTCGTGCGCCCCCCACGACCTCGGAGGTGACGAGGTCCTCACCTGCCAGGACGGCGAGGTGTCGGCGGACCGCCACCTCGGAGATCTGGAGCAGCTCGGCGAGCTCGGCGACGGTCGCCTCGTCGTGCCGTCGAAGGTGCTCCACGATGCTCGCCCGTTGTTCACCGAGCAACGACACCAGCGACCGCGCGCTGGCGGTCCCGCGGGGCTCGGTGCTCGTGGTGGAGGGTGGCACGTGGGCGCTGGCTCCGTTCGGGTACGGTCCGGGTCGGCGGGGCCGCATTCTTCAACATCGATGTTGCGGAAAGAGCGTACGGACCATCGGCCGAGGGAGCAAACCCGCGCGGCTGTCGCCCGGCGCGCCGGAGCGTTGCACGCACGGCGCACCCACCGTCGCCATGGGCGACCAGCGTCTCTATCTTGGTGGGACACCGATCCGGCGGACGGGTCGGCGGCGATGACGCGACCGGCGTCCAGCGCCCCGATGGGGGTGCGACATCCGGAGTATCGCGCGCGCGGCCGCTCGGACGCGACGGTGCGGGCACCGGGCGCTGACAGCGCTCGCGGCATCGTGGACCGGTGGACACCGCGAAGGGAACCAGCACCAGGCGCGCCCAGGCTTCGGCCCGGGACAGCGACCCCGACGCGGTCGAGGACCCCGAGGGACACCCACGCAGGCCCATCGAGACCGGGCCGCGGACGCCGGCCACCAGGCCCGCGGATCCCCGGGGTCCTCACTCGTGGGGGCTCGGATCGCGGATGTCGCCACCACTGCTGACGAACGACCCTGGCGAGCCGTGCCTCCGACCGCCATAGTAGGGCCACGGTACGAGTGTGGGTCGGCGTGGCCGGTCCGCAGGGAACAACTGACGACAGGGAGTTGATCGTGAAGAACGCCAGGAACCGGGTGTGGCGGCCGTTGGCGGCCGCGACTGCGCTCGCCATGGTGGCCGTTGC
>PWWI01000242.1 GCA_003561535.1 Nitriliruptoraceae bacterium | reverse complement strand
TGGTGCGGAACCTCGCCACGCGCGAGAAGGACAAGGGCCTGTCCGCGGGCGAGAAGCGCATGCTGACCAAGGCGAAGCAGATCCTGCTGTCCGAGCTGGCGGTCGCCATCAAGAAGGACGAGGAGCAGGCGGAGGCACTGGTCGAGGAGACCCTGCTCGCCGCGCAGGGCTGACCGAAAGCTGACCACCCACCCCGTAGCATCCTCGGCAGCTGAGGCTCGGAGGACGCCCGTGGTGGTGCGCAACGTGCCGCGTGAGCACATCGTCGCGGAGCTGGTCAGGCTGGGGATCGTGCTCTCGGCGACGGCCGCCGGCTACGCCCTGGGCGATCCCGTCCACCGTCTGCTGGCCTTCGAGGATCCCCAGACCACCCGGCTGGTCACCTCGATGCTGGGAGCGCTGTTCGGCTACCTCCTCGGGGGTCTGTTCGGGCGACTGCTCGTCCGTGGGGTGCAGGGCGCGACCCAGCGGTTGCAGTCGGTGCCTGCCGTCCAGTTGGTCGCCGGGGCGATCGGTGGCACCTTCGGCGCGCTGCTCGGCCTGGCGATCTCCGTCCCCGTGCTGCTGCTCCCGGCGCAGCGTTTCACCGTCCCGGTGCTGCTCCTGCTGCTGATCGTGCTGGTGTACGGCGGGGTCCTGCTGGGTGCCAACCGGGCGGCCGAGCTCGGCCGCTACATCGGGATCCGGGGCCGGCTGGAGGTGCGCACGCCGTCCCGAGGCGCCGGCGTCAAGGTCGTCGACAGCTCGGCCCTGATCGACGGGCGCATCGCGGACGTGGCCCGCAGCGGCTACCTGGAGGGGACGCTGGTGATCCCCAGGTTCGTGATCCGCGAGGTGGAGCGCATCGCGGCCGATGAGCGCGAGCACCGCAGCGCGTTGGGGGAGCGCGGGTTGCGGACCGTGGGCGTCCTCCAGGACGAGGGCCTGGTGGCCGTGGAGATCAGCGACGTCGAGGTACCCGGTGTGGCGGCGGTCGATGATCAGCTGGCTGCGCTGTGCCAGGACCGGCGTGCCGCCCTCATCACCGCCGATGTCGCACTGGCCCGCACGGCCGAGAGCCGTGGGATCCGCGTGCTCAACCCCCACGCGCTGGCCGATGCCGTCCGTGCCCCGGTACTGCCCGGCGATCGGCTGGAGCTGACGGTCATCCGGGAGGGGCGGGAGCACCACCAGGGGGTCGGCTACCTCGAGGACGGCACCATGGTCGTGGTCGCGCAGGGTCGCGACCGCATCGGCGACCTCGTGACCGTCGACGTCACCTCGATCGTCCAGACCCGGACAGGCCGGCTGCTGTTCGCGACCCCCGCAGCGGACGGCTCGTGAGCGGGCCCGACCCGCGCCTCGGCGTCGTGGTCGTCGCTGCCGGCAGCGGCGAGCGACTCGCGGCGCGGCACCCGAAGGCGCTGGTGCTGCTGGCGGGCCGACCGCTGCTCGCCCACGCGCTGGCCGGCCTGGCGGCGGCGGGCCTGCCACCGCCGGTGGTGGTGCACACCCCGGGGCAGGGCGAGGAGTTCGCCCGCGCAGCCGGGGATCTCGCGATCGCTGGACTGGTACCGGGTGGCGCGACGCGCACGGCGAGCGTCGCTGCCGGGATCGCAGCGCTTGCCGATGACGTCGAGGTCGTGGCGATCCACGACGCGGCGCGGCCGCTGACCCCGCCGGAGGTCATCGGCGCCGCGGTGGCGGCGGTGACCGGAGCGCCGGACGTGCTGGCGGCCGCGCCTGGTGTGCCCGTGGCCGACACCCTCAAGCGGACGCTCGCCGGGGAGGTGCTCGGCACCGTCGACCGGACCGGGTTGGTGGGGGTCCAGACGCCCCAGGTGTTCCCGCGCATCGTCATCGACCGGGTCCTCGACCCCACCCGGCCCGTGGAGGACGCGACCGACGACCTGGCGCTGGTGGAGCGGCTCCGGGATGGCGGCGAACTGGCGGGCAGGATCGTGGTCGTGCCTGGCTCGGTCTGGGCGCGCAAGGTCACCTACCCGAGCGACCTCGCGCTGCTGGAGGTGCTCGGGCAGCACTCGGCGCCCGATGCTGCCGGCGTCGGAGGTGGGACGTGAGCGCGGTCCGGATCGGCCAGGGCGTCGACGTGCACGCCTTCACTGGCGAGGACGACGACCGTTCGTTGGTCCTGTGCGGCGTCACCGTCCCGGGGGCGCCGGGCCTGGTGGGCCACTCCGACGGCGACGCCGGCTACCACGCGGTGGCCGATGCCCTGCTCGGTGGTGCGGCCCTCGGCGACCTCGGGACCCGGTTCGGGGTGGATCGCCCGGAGCTGTCGGGCGCGGACTCCGCCGACCTGCTCGCGGCGGTGGTCGCCGACGTCGCGGCCGCGGGCTGGGCCGTCGGCAACCTCGACGTCACGATCGTCGCTCAGCGCCCGCGCCTGGCCGGCCACCGGGAGGCCATGCGCAGCAACCTGGCCGAGCGGTGCCACCTCGACGTTGGCGCCGTGTCCGTCAAGTTCACCACCACCGACCACCTCGGTGCCCTCGGCCGCGGTGAGGGTGTGCTGGCACTGGCCACCTGCCTGCTGGTGGCGCGGCAGGGGTAGTCTGCAGGCCCGCGCGGTCGCGCCCCCGCCCTCCGGCGGCGGTGTGGCCGGATCCTTGGTGGAGCCGTCGCCGCCGGCTGTCCATCCCCATCTCGAACCGGTGGTCCGTCATGGCCCTGTCCCTGTACGACACGCTCACCCGTGAGGAGCGGCCGTTCGAGCCTCGCGATGCCGGCAAGGTCGCGATGTACGTCTGCGGTCCGACGGTCCAGGGCGACGCGCACATCGGACACGGGCGCGCGGCGGTGGTGTTCGACGTCCTGCGTCGGTACCTGATCTGGGCCGGCTACGAGGTGACCGCGGTCCAGAACGTGACCGACATCGACGACAAGATCATCCTGCGGGCCCGGCGGGAGCAGCTCGAGCCGGCCGTGATCTCCACCCGCTACACCCGCGCCTGGAACCGGACCATGGACGCGCTCGGGGTGCTGCCGCCCGACGTGCAGCCCCTGGCCACCGGGCACCTGATCGAGATGCAGGACCTCATCCAGCGGCTGGTGGACCAGGGCAAGGCCTACGCCGCCGGCGGGGACGTGTTCTTCCGCGTCAGGACCTTCGAGGGCTACGGGAAGCTGTCGCGCCGGCGCGTCGACGACATGCAGCAGGGCGAGGACATCGTCGACGCCGACCACAAGGAGGACCCCCTCGACTTCGCCATGTGGAAGTCGGCCAAGCCGGGGGAGCCGTCCTGGGCATCACCCTGGGGGCCAGGGCGTCCCGGCTGGCACATCGAGTGCTCCGCGATGGCGGCCAAGCACCTCGGCCACGGGTTCGACATCCACGGCGGCGGACTCGACCTGGTGTTCCCCCACCACGAGAACGAGATCGCCCAGCACGAGGCCGCCCACGGCGACACCTTCGCCCGCTACTGGGTGCACAACGGCATGGTCCAGATGGGCGCGGAGAAGATGTCGAAGTCCGTGGGCAACGTCGTCCCGCTGGAACAGGCGCTGGCGGACTGGGGCGTGGGGCCGCTGCGGGTCTGGTACCTGTCGGCCCAGCACCGCACGCCGCTGACCTTCGACACCGAGCGGCTGCGGGACGCCAGGACCGTCCACCAGCGTTTCACGACCTTCCTGCGCTCGGCGCGCCGCGCGGCTGGCGAGGTCGCGCCCGACGCCGAGGTGGCGGCGCCCCACATCGAGAGCTTCCGAGCGGCCATGGACGCCGACCTCAACGCTCCGATGGCGGTCGCGGCGCTGCACGAGCTGGTCGGTGCCGGCAACGAGCTCCTGCCCGCCGCGGAGCGCGGCGACGCCGGAGCGCAGGCGGCGGTGGCAGCGCTCGCCGATGCGCTGACCGAGCTCGGCGACGTCGTGTTGGGGCTCCACCTCGAGGAGGCGCTGTCCGACGCCGCGGGTCTGGAGCGGCAGCTGTCGACGCTCGTGGAGTCCCTGCTGGACCAGCGTGCCGCTGCCCGCGAGGTCAAGGACTTCGCCACCGCCGACGCGATCCGCGACCAGCTGGCCGCGGCCGGGGTGGTCGTCGAGGACCGTCGTGACGGGGTGCGGTGGTACGTCGCCTCGCCGCCGCCGGCCGGCGACGCGGAGGGTGCGGGTGGAGCGGGTGGAGCGGGTGGAGCGGGCAGCGCCGGCGGCGGCGGTGGCGCAGGGGGAGCGGGCGGCAGGTGAGCGGTCGTCACCCGGGCGGCTCGCGAGGCGGCAGCGCCCGACGACCCCGTGACGAGGGCGCCCGACGCCCGGGGTCACGTCCGTCGCCGCCCGCCGACCACCGCCTGGTCGGCGGGGTGCACCCGGTCCGCGAGCTGCTGCGCGCTGGCGGCGAGGTGCGCGAGCTCCTGCTGGCCGCCGGTCGGGAGCCCGATGCCGCGACCTCTGAGCTCGTGGAGCTGGCGCGCGCGGCCGGGGTCGGGGTCCGCACGGTCGAGCGGCGCCAGCTCGACGACGCCACCGACGGGCTCGTGCACCAGGGCGTGGTGGCCGTCGCCCCGCCCTTCCGGACGGTCACGCTCGCGCAGGTGCTCGAGCGGGCTGCCGCCGCTGGGGAGGCCCCGCTGCTGGTCGCGCTGGACGGGGTCACCGACCCCCACAACCTCGGTTCCATCGCACGGACCGCGGAGGCGGTCGGGGCCCACGGGCTGCTGCTCCCGGGCAGAAGGACCGCCAGCGTCACCCCGGTGGTGGAGAAGGCTGCGGCGGGGGCGCTGGCGCATCTGCCGGTCGCCGAGGTCGGCAACCTCGTGCGCGCGCTCGGTCAGCTCGGTGAGGCCGGCGTGTGGTCGCTGGGGCTGGACGGTGACGCCGAGGTGACGCTCGCGGACCATCCGTTGGCGGGCGAGGCGTGCGTGTTGGTCGTGGGCGCCGAGGGAGCCGGGTTGTCCCGACTCGCCCGGGAGCGGTGCGACGCGTTGGTGCGGCTGCCGATGCGGGGCCGGGTCGGCTCCCTCAACGCCTCCGTGGCCGCTGCGGTCGCGCTCTACGAGCTCCGCCGCCAGCGCGAGCTGCGCTGAGCTCTCGGCCACGCTGGAGCAGACCGCGAGCGCGGGCCGGCTCCTGTTCACCCGCAATGGGTGAGGCTGGTGGCCCACGCCGGCCGTACGGTTCCGGCGGCTGGTATCCACGCATGGAACAACGAGAGAGGGAAATCACATGGATGAGTTGATGCAACGACTGAAGGGGACGGGCCTCGACGACGGCCAGGTGAGCAACGTCCTGAGTGAGCTCCGCAGCTTCCTCGAGGAGAAGCTGCCGGCCCCGCTCGCCAGCAAGCTCGACGGCATCCTGTCGGGTGACGCGGCGTCGCTGTCGAGCCTGACGGACATGATGTCCGGTGGCGAGCAGACCCAGGGGCTCATGGACAAGGCCAAGGGCCTCCTCGGCAGCTGATCGCACCTCACGCGGCGAGAAGCAGCGGGATACCGCTGCTTCTCGCCGTTGATGGGCCGGATGCGGCCCCGTGGGCGGGTCTGGCCGCGAGAACCAGCCGGATATCGCTGCTTCTCGCACGAACGCCGCGGGGGGGGGCGACCGGGCGGCCGCCCGGAGATCCGGGGGACAGGCGCGGCGAGGGTCGCGGGACGAGCGGGGCGAGCGGGACGAGCGGGACGAGCGGCGAGGCCGGCGTCAGGAGTAGACGGGCCACACCTGCGCGGTGACGTGCTCGTAGACCACCGAGGTCTCCAGTCGGGCGACCTCGTCGCGGGTGGTGAACGCGGCCAGGGCCAGATCCCGCAGGTGGTCGGTGTCGCGCACGGCCACGTGGACGAGGAAGTCGACCGCCCCCGTGAGGTGGGTGACGGCCACCACCTCCGGTTGCGCGAGGGCGTGATCGCGGAAGGCGATCACCGCGTCCCGTGAGTGCCGCTGCAGGTGCACCTGGATGATGGCCTGCAGGCCGATGCCGATCGCGCTCGGCTCCACCTCGGCGTGGACCCCGCGCAGCACCCCGGTAGCGAACAGCCGCCGGACCCGTTCGTGGGTCGCCGAGGTGGACAGTGACACCGCCGCGGCGAGCTCCTTGATGGTGCGACGACCATCCTCCTGCAGAGCTCGTATCAGGCCGACATCTGTCCGGTCGAGTGCCACCATGGGGGCGCCTTTCCGGGAACGTTCCGGTTGCTCCGGTCGGAGCTCGCGGAGGATACTGGGGGGACGGCGCAACGTGGCGCCGGCGTCGCACCGCTGGGCCGTCGTGGCCACGTGCACCGTCAGGCTGGGCCGGAGCGGCCCGGTGGGCGAGCGGGAGGACGGCGCCATGGCAGGCATCGAGACCACGGTCGTGCACGGTGGCCGGCAGGACTTCCGCCGCCTCGGCGTCCACGCGCCACCGGTGGACCGGTCGACCACCTACCCCGTCCGTACGCTGGCCGAGGGCACGGAGGACCTCGACCACATGGCCGAGGGGGGAGGACTTCCGCTCCACTCGCCGATCTACGCCCGGCTCCACAACCCCACCGTCGCCCGGTGGGAGCAGGGCATGGCTGAGCTCGAGCGGGCCGAGGCCGCCGTCGCCTTCGGTTCCGGCATGGCTGCGATCACCGCGACCCTGCTCGCCGCCGGCGCCATCGGCCGGCACGTGGTGGCGATCCGGCCGCTGTACGGCGGCACCGATCACCTGCTGGCCAGCGGGCTGCTCCACATCCGCACCACCTGGGCGACCCCCGACACCGTCGCGGAGGCGATCGAGGACGACACCGTGCTCGTCCTGGTGGAGAGCCCCGGCAACCCCACCCTCACCCTGGTCGACATCGCTGACGTCGCCGCCCAGGCCGGCGACGTCCCCGTGCTGGTCGACAACACCTTCGCCACGCCGATCCTCCAGCGCCCCCTGACGCTGGGTGCCACCTGGGCGCTGCACAGCGCGACCAAGGCCCTGGGGGGGCACGGCGACGTGATCGCCGGGGTTGTGGCCACCTCGGAGGAGCGGGCCAGGGCCCTGCGGCAGGTCCGGATCGCCACCGGCGCGCTGCTCGATCCTCAGGCGGCGGCGCTGCTGCACCGCAGCCTCCAGACGCTGGCGCTCCGCGTCCGGGCGGCGCAGACCAACGCCATCGAGCTGGCCCGACGGCTCACGACCCACCCCGGCGTGCTGCGGGTCTCCCACCCGAGCCTGCCGTCCTGCGACCAGCGGGGCATCGTCGCCCGCCAGATGGACGGGCCCGGCAGCCTGCTCACCTTCGAGGTGGCGGGCGGGCTCCACGCGGCGGGCACGGTGATGGAGTCGGTGCGGCTGCTGACCCCGGCGGTCAGCCTCGGCTCCAACGACACCCTCATCGAGCACCCGGCCGGGCTCACCCACCGCGTCGTCGATCCGGCCGCGCTGGCCTCCAGCGGCATCGGTCCCGGGTTGCTGCGCGTGTCGGTCGGCATCGAGGACATCGACGACCTGTGGGCCGACCTCGACCAGGCCATCGCGGTCGCGACCGGGTTCAGCGTCGCTGCGGGCGTCAGTGGTCCCGAGGTGGAGCGCTGCCGGGGCACGCACGAACAGCTGCCCCAACCGGCAGGGGTCGGCCGTCCAACGTGACCGTGGCGCAGGAACACCTCGACGTCGACCTGGACACCCTCGAGGTGATCCAGCGGCGGGTCCACTGGCTGGCGGTGCGCATGGTCGACCACGCCAACCGCGAGCGTGGCGACGCCGGCGGCATCAAGGTCGGAGGCCACCAGGCGTCCTCCACCTCGATGGTCACGCTGATGACCGCGCTCTGGTTCGGTCACCTCGCCGCCCCCGACCTGGTGGCCGTCAAGCCCCATGCCGCACCGGTGTTCCACGCGATCCGGTACCTGCTCGGTGAGCTCGACGCCGACCGCCTGACCCAGCTGCGCAGCTTCGGGGGGCTCCAGGCCTACCCGAGCCGCACCAAGGACGCGGGCCGGATCGACTTCTCGACCGGCTCCGTCGGTCTCGGGGCCACGGCGCCGCTGTTCGCCGCCATGGTTCGCCGCTACGTCGATGCCCACCACGGCCCCCGCCCGCAGCCCAGCCGGTTCATCGCCCTGCTCGGTGACGCGGAGCTCGACGAGGGCAACGTCTGGGAGGCGATCGGCGACCCCGCGACCGCCGGGCTCGGCGACGTGCTGTGGGTCGTGGACCTCAACCGGCAGTCCCTGGACCGGGTCGTGCCCGGAGTGCAGGCCGGCCGTCTCGAGCGCGCCTTCGCCGACAACGGCTGGCACGTGACCGAGGCCAAGTACGGCCGCCGCCTCCAGTCCGTGTTCGCCCGCGACGGCGGCGACGCGCTGCGCCGTCACATCGACGAGATGTCCAACGAGCGCTACCAGTCCCTGTTCGCCCTCGCCGCTGACCCGCCGGCCCTGCGGGAGCGGTTCCTCGACCGCGCCGACGCCACGGTGCGTCGGCTCGTCGACGAGCTCGAGGACTCCGAGGTGGAGGTGGTGCTCGACCTCGGCGGCCACGACCTCGCCGAGGTGCTGGACCGCTACCGCGAAGCCGACGCGGTCACCGACCGACCCAGCATCGTGTTCGCCTACACGATCAAGGGCTGGCGGACCCGGGTGGCCGGCGACCCCCGCAACCACAGCGCGCTGCTGACCAGCGAGGCGATCGAGGAGCTGAGGGCGGCCAACGGTCTGGAGGTGTCGACGGAGTGGGACGCCCTCCCGCCCGACTCCGAGGCCGGCAGGTGGTGCCAGGCCACCGCACAGCGCCTACGGCGTGCCTCATGGCCCGAGCCGGCACCGATCCGGGTGCCCCCCGAGGTCGGCCTGCCCCGGCGGCCACGCGTCAGCACCCAGGAGAGCTTCGGTCGCCTGCTGGTCGGGCTGGGGAGGGACCCCTCGGTGCGTCCCGCCCTGGTGACGCTGACGCCGGATGTCGCGGTCTCCACCGGTCTCGGGGGATGGATCAACGCCGCCGGGGTGTTCGACCCGCTCCACGACGCGGTCGGTGATGCCGCGGTCGTCGACGACGAAGCCGGGGGGCCGACGCTGCTCAGCTGGGAGCGCTCGGCGACGGGGCAGCACGTCGAGCTCGGCATCAGCGAGATGAACCTGTTCTCCGCCCTGGGGGCCTTCGGGCTGGCCTGGGACCACAGCGGCCAGCGCCTGCTGCCGATCGGCACCCTGTACGACCCCTTCGTCTGCCGGGGGCTGGACGCGCTGATCCACGGGACCTACTCCGGCGCGCGGTTCGTGGTCGTCGGGACGCCCTCCGGGGTGAGCCTGGCACCGGAGGGCGGCGCCCACCAGTCGACGATCACCGCCTCGATCGGGGTCGAGCTCCCCGGGTTGGTCCTGGCGGAGCCGGCCTACGCCGGCGCGCTCGACTGGCTGCTCTGCGACGGCCTGGCGCGTATCACCGAGGTGGACGGCCCCGACGAGTCGCTGTACCTGAGGCTCACGACGAGGCCCGTCGACCAGGCGCCCTTCGAGGCGGCCCGGACACGTCTCGGTACCGAGGAGTTGCGCCGACAGGTGCTGGAGGGTGGGTACGTCCTGGTCCCCGCCCCCACGCACGAGGAGCTCCCGGGCCCGCTGGTGCGGCTGGTGGCCGCCGGCGCCGTGCTGCCGGAGGTCGTGGCCGCGCAGGGCGAGCTGGAGGCCGAGGGGGTCCGTGCCGAGGTGCTGGACGTCACCTCGCTCACCCGGCTCTACCGCGGCTGGCGTGGTGCGCTGCGGACCGGCGTCCGCAACGCACGGGAGCCTGAGGCCGCCCACCTCGATGTCCTGCTGCGCAGCAGCGAACCGGCGGCGCCGATCGTCACCGTCCACGATGCGGCCTCCCACGCCATGGCCTGGTTCGGCTCGGTGACCGGTGCGCCGGTCGTGCCGCTCGGGGTGGACGCCTTCGGGCAGTCGGGCCGGATCGCGGACCTCTACGACGCCTTCGAGCTGTCGACCGGCCACGTGGTCACGGCGGCGCTGGCGGCGCTCGCCCGTGGTCCGGCCCGGTAGCGTCACTCGCCCGATCCGGAGACGAAAGCCGCACCCTTGCAGCCGAGCGACCTCGACCACCTCGCCGTCCCCGGTGACCCCCAGCTGCATCCCGACGGGGTGCGGACCGTCTACGTGCTCACCGAGGTCGACGTCGACGACGATCGCTACGTGCGCACGATCCACCTCCACGACCGGACGGGGACCCGGCGGTTCACCCACGGGCCCTCGGACACCTCGCCGAGGTGGTCGCCCGACGGCCGGTGGCTGGCGTTCCTGCGCACCGGGAGCGAGGAGGGCAGCAAGCCCCAGCTCCACGTGATGCCGACCGACGGCGGTGAGGGCCAGCGGCGCACCGATCTGCCGCTCGGGGTCAGCGACCTGGCCTGGTCCCCGGACTCCAGCCGGTTGGTGGTGGTGGCGGCGGCCTGGCACAGCGACGTGGCCGAGCTCGACGACGACGAGCGGCGGCGTCGCCCCAAGCGGATCACCCGGCTGCCCTACCGGACCGACAGCGGTGGATGGATCCACGACCGCACCCAGCGGCTGTACCTGGTCGCCGCGACGGGTGATCGCCGGCCAGTGGAGCTCGACACCGGGCCGCGCGACGCCACCTCGGCTTCCTGGCACCCCGACGGCACCTCGATCGCCTACGTCGCCGACCCCGACGACTGGCCCCAGACCGAACCTCACTCCCAGGTGTTCTCGCTGACGGTGCCGGAGACGGGCACCTCGGCGGACGGGCCCATCGAGGTGGAGCGCGCGCCCCTGACGGCACCCGGGATGTGGTCGGATGTCCGGCACGATGCCGGGGGCCGGGTCTTCATCACCGGTCTCCGTGACCCGTTCGAGTGGCCCGGCACCCCCGGGATCTGGTTGCTGGACGCGAGTGAGGCCCCGGCTGGCACCGCCAGCGGCGAGTCCGGGGACGGTGCCCGCCTGGTGCCGCTGACCTCGCACCTCGACCGCGACGTCGTCCCGGCCTCACCGGGCTGCGTCACCACGGGTCCGCGCTTCGTCCACGACGGCTTCCTCACCGCCCTCGAGGGTCGGGGCACCTCCGGGATCGTCCACGTCGACCTCGCCGACTTCGACCCTTCGGGGGGTGCCCCACCGGTGGTCACCGAGGTGGTCGGTGGCCCCCGGTCGGTGACCGGTTTCACGGTCTCCCACGACGCCGAGGTGGTGGTGTTCACCGCGACCGACCCGGGGACGCCCGGCGAGCTCTACCGCCGGGAGAACGGCGGCGAGCGCTGCGTCACCGACCTGACCCACGGTTTCCGGGCCAAGGTCGATCTGCGACCCACCCAGCGGTTCAGCTTCCAGCGCGACGGGGTCGAGCTGGATGTCTGGGCGGTGCTACCGCCCGGCTTCGACGCCGCTGCGCCCGGGACGGTGCCGGTGCTGTTCAACCTCCACGGCGGGCCCACCGCGCAGTACGGGGAGTACTTCTTCGACGAGTTCCAGGTCGAGGCCGGGGCGGGCTACCTCGTGGTCGGGACCAACCCGCGGGGCTCCTCGGGCCGGGGGAGCCAGTGGGCGCGGGCGATCGTGGGGGCCTGGGTCGCCGAGGACAGTGTCGACACCCTCGACCTCGAGGCCGTCGTGGACGCCACCTGTGCCCGGTTCCCCCAGGCCGACCCCGAGCGGGTCGGGATCATGGGCGGGTCCTACGGTGGCTACGCGACCGCCCGGCTGCTGGCGCGCACCGACCGCTACCGCTCGGCGATCATCGAACGCGGCCTGCTGCAGTGGGAGTCCTTCGTCGGGACCTCGGACATCGGGCCCTTCTTCGACCGTATGTTCCTCGGCGAGGTCCTGCTCGCTGACCCGGAGGCCTACGGCGCCGCCAGCCCGGTGCGCACGGCCTCGCGGATCACCACCCCCACGCTCGTGCTGCACAGCGAGGCCGACTGGCGCTGCCCGCCCGAGCAGGCGGAGCAGCTGTTCTCCCAGCTGGTGCGCGCGGGGGTGCCGACGGAGATGGTGCGCTTCCCCGACGAGGGGCACGAGCTGTCCCGCTCGGGCAAGCCCAAGCACCGGGTGGAGCGGTTCGAGGTCGTGTTGGACTGGCACGCTCGTCACCTGCTGGGTCGCGACGCGGTCAACGGTACGGAAGGGGGTTGAGGTCGTGACCGTCGAGGTGCGCTGGTTGTCCCGGGGGCTGGACGACGTGCCCGAGGACGACTCGTGGCTGTCGCCGGTGGAGGCCGACCGGCTGGCGACCATGCGCTACGCCAAGCGGTCCAGCGAGTTCCTGGTGTCCCGCGCCACCGCCAAGCAGGCGATCGCCCAGGCGGTCGGGCTGCCCCACGACGACCCGGGGGCGCTGCGGCGGATCGAGGTCCGGCACAAGCCGACCGGCGCACCCGCGCCCTTCGTCGACGGCGCGCGGACGGAACTGGCGATGTCGTCGACGGATCGGGCGGACCGGGCGGTCTGCGTCGTCGCGCAGGGAGCTGGGGTCGCGGTCGGCTGCGATCTCGAGCTCGTCGAGGACCGCTCCGCGGGGTTCGTGGCCAGCTACCTCACGCCCGACGAGCAGCGGGTCGTCGCCCGGGCTGCGGACGGGGCACTGACCGCGAACCTGCTGTGGAGCGCCAAGGAGAGCGCGCTCAAGGTGCTGGAGACCGGGCTCCGACGCGACACTCGTACCGTGGAGGTCCGGCTCGGCACCGAGGTGGTGGACGGCTGGTCGGCGCTGGAGGTCCACCCCGTCGAGGGTGGGGTGTTCCCGGGGTGGTGGCGACGGGAGGGCCGGTTCCTGCTGTCGGTGGCCGCGAGTGTGCCGATCGCCCCGCCGGTCGCCTTCGTGGAGCCCGACGGTCTGAGCACCGCCGTACCCACCCACCGCTGGCTCGCGGACCCGCTCAGGCCGGCTCGCTCCCCGGGCTCCACTTGATGCCGCAGCCCATCGCGGGACGCTGCTCCTCGGGAGCGGGGCGGCCTTCCAGCACGGCGTCGGCCGCTGCCCGCAGATCCTCACCGGTCAGGGGCACGTCGTTGCCGGGGGGGGAGCCGTCGAACGCGCCGCGGTAGGCGAGCCGCGGCTCGCGGTCGTAGAGGAACAGGTCCGGCGTGCACACCGCACCGACCGATCGGGCGAGGGCCTGGTCGGGATCGCGCAGGTAGGGGAAGGACCAGCCGGCGCGCTCGGCCTGCGCTGCCATCCCCTCGGGACCGTCCTGAGGGTGGCTGGTCGCGTCGTTGCTGCTGATCCCGATCACGGTGATCCCCCGCTCGGCCAGCTCCGCGGTGACCTCGCCGAAGGCCTGCTCGATGTGCCGCACGTAGGGGCAGTGGTTGGACAGGAAGGCCAGCAGGACGGGGCCGTCGCCGGCCAGGTCGTCGATGTCGAGGGCTGCGCCGTCCGCATCGAACAGGCGCCCGTCGGGGAACGGTGAGCCGAGAGGGGTCGCGTCCGAGGTGGTGGCCAACAGATGCTCCTGGTCAGGCTGCGGGGGCGACGGTGGAGCCGAGGAGGGGATTCGAACCCCTGACCGTCCGCTTACAAGGCGGATGCTCTGCCGGACTGAGCTACCTCGGCGTCGGGACGATGCTACGCACCACCTCGGGCTGCGTGCCAGACGGATGGCCACGTCGGTGTAGTTGCACGGATGTGGTTCGTCTGCGAACATCACAGCCGCACCCCAGGAGGACTCCATGCCGGCGACCACCCAGCCCACGATCTCCGAGCGCGACGCGGAGATCCTGACCTTCGAACGCGAGTGGTGGAAGCACGCCGGCAACAAGGAAGAGGCGGTGCGTGAGCGCTTCGACCTGTCGCCGACGCGGTACTACCAGCTACTCAACCGCGTCATCGACGACGAGGTGGCGCTCGCCCATGACCCGATGCTCGTCAAGCGACTGCGTCGTCTCCGGGCCCAGCGCCAGCGTCAGCGCGCCCAGCGGCGCGTCGGCGTCGGCACGCGGTGAGCTGCCGTGACCGCCGAGGACATGGAGCAACTGCCGCAGCCGGGCCTCGCGCTGCTCGTGATCCGGGCGCTCGGGGTCGCGGCCCTCGTGATCGGTGCGTCGGCCGCGCTGTTCTTCGGCCTCGGCCGTCTGGGTGACGCACCGCTGGTCATCGCCGACGCTCCCGACGAGGAGGAGCCGGTCGAAGAGGAGGAGCAGGCCGCTCCGGAGCCCGAGCCGGAGCCCGAGCCGGAGCCCGAACCGGAGCCCGAGCCGGAGCCCGAACCGGAGCCAGAGCCCGAACCGGAGCCCGAGCCCGAACCAGAGCCCGAGCCCGAGCCCGAGCCCGAGCCCGAACCGGAGCCGGAGCCGGAGCCAGAGCCGGAGCCAGAGCCAGAGCCTGACCGCATCGATCCGTCGACGGTCACCGTGCAGGTGCTCGACGGCTTCCGGGCTGACGGTGGTGCCGCAGCCGGGGTGGTCGCCCGTGAGCTCGAGCAGGCGGGCTACCGCATCATCGCCCGGAACCCGGCAGTGCGCTACGACGTCACCACCGTGCTGTGGACGGCCGGCTCCGAGAGGGCGGGTCGTCAGATCGCCGCCGACATCGGTGCTCCCGCGGCTCGCGAGCAGCCGGGGAACCTGTCCACCTCGGTGATGGTGCACGTGGTCGTCGGTGCCGACCGCGGCTGACCAGCGCCCGGTATCGGCCGGCCACCTACCCGGTCAGCCGTCCTGCAGCAGCTGCAGCTTGTCGAGGATGATCAGCCGGCGACGCTCCTCCTCCTCGGGGTCCGTGGACAGCACGTCCTGGAGCACCTGGGAGAGGGCGAGGGGGGAGAAGGGCTTGCTGATGTAGTCGGCGGCCCCATGGGACCAACCTCGGATCTGATCCTGGTCCTGGACCTTCGCCGTCAGCATCACCACCGGGGTGTGCTTGAGGTCGTCATCGGCCTTCAGGGCGCTGAGGACCTGCCACCCGTCCATCTTCGGCATCATGACGTCGAGGAGCACCACGTCGGGCGACTCCGTCCGGATCTGCTCCATCGCCTGCTCGCCGTCGGTCGCCTCGACGACCTCGTAGCCCTCGAACTCCAGGTTGACGCGGCAGAGCAGGAGGACGTCCGGCTCGTCATCGACGACGAGGACCTTGGCTCGCTGGCTGGCCATGGGGCCTCCTCCCGGCGGTGACCCGCTCCGCCGACGAGCCGACCGTGACGGCCTCGGCTGCTGGCCGCCATCGGAACCCGCCGGTGTGGGTGTGCACCGGCTGTCGCCAACCGTAGCGCCGATGCTCCCGGCGGTCAGGGGACCTGCGTCATCTCCTGGCTCGCATCGTCGCCGTCATCCCTCCGGCTCCGGGTGCAGCACCTCACGCAGCGGGGGTCGCTCGGAAGCGGTGACGAGGTGTGGGGACAGGGTCAGGGCACCGGTCTCGTCCCTCGTGGGCTGCCACAGTGTGAGCTCCGAGGCCAGCGCGGCGTGGGGGCCACCCCGGCGTGCCGTGAGGACCTGGAGCAGCTCCGCGGCCATGCGGCCGAGCGCGGGGAGCTCCTGGTGGTCGTGGGTCCGACGGCCGAGGTCGACCTGCCGGATCGCCTCGGTGCCGAACCGCTCCGCGATGTCGATGAGCATGGCGCCCTCGATCCCGTAGCCCTGGACGAAGGGCAGCTGCTCGAGCAGGCTGCGCCGGGCGGCGATCTCCCCCGACAGCGGCTGGGCGAGACCGGCGAGCTCCGGGTACCACAGCGCGAGCGCCGGACGCGCGAGGATCTCGGTGACCCGACCGCCGCCGGAGTCCCGCAGCTGGCCGCGGTCGGCCAAGGGTCGGTCGTAGACCGCCTTGGTGAGCAGGACCTCGGGGTCGTGCAACAACGGACCGAGTAGCCCGGTGACGAACCGCGGCCCGATGTCGACGATGTCCGCATCGAGGTAGACGAGCAGGTCGCCCTCTGCGGCGGCCAGGCCCTTCCACATCGCCTCACCCTTGCCGCTGACGGTGCCGAGGTGGGGGAGCACCTCGCGCTGCCGGACGACCCGGGCGCCGGCGCGGCCGGCCACCTCGCCGGTCCCGTCCTCGGAGTCGGCGTCGACGACCAGGAGCTCATCGACGAGCCCGACCCGGTCGACGAGGCTCTCGCGCAGCGTCGTGACGATGTCGCCGACCGTCGCGGCCTCGTTGCGGGCGGGGAGGACGACGCTGACGCGCTGCCCCGTGGCGTGCAGGCGCTCGCGCAGCTCCTCGGCCTCGAAGGCGGTGTGGTGCACGATCGGGCGGCCCGGGGGCAGGGGCGGCGGCGCCAGCGTGCCGCGCCGGGCTGCCAGCGTCTCACGCCGGGCTGCCACGGGACCGGCGAGGAACCTCGCCAGCAGGCCCCGCCCCTCGGCGACCACCGCCGGAGCCTGGGGCCGGTAGGAGGCCAGCAGCTCGGTGCCCCGGACACCCGCCCGGTCGAGCAGCGGATGCAGCCCCGGGTCCGCGGTCCACCGTGCGAGCGTCGCCGCATCCACCTCGGGGTGGAACTGGACGGCGACCGCGCTGCCGAAGCGCCACGCCGGGATGCCGCCCCCGCCCTCGAGGAGCGGCTGCGCGTCCGGCGGCAGCGAGCTGACCTCGTCCTCGTGGACGAACAGTGCCGGGGTCCCGTCGCGCCAGCCCGACACGACGGGGTCGTCGCGGCCCCTCTGGGTCCGTCGCAGGGGTATCGCCCCCACCTGCGGCACGCCGCGCGGGACCACCTCGCCGCCGAGCGCCGTGGCGAGCAGCTGGGCGCCGAGGCAGATACCCAGGACGGGCACCTCGTGCGCGACCGCCTCCTGCAGCCACCGGAGCTCGGCGGGCATCCACGGATGGTGCTCGGGGTCGACCGCCGACATCACGCCGCCTAGCACGAGGACACCGCCGACGTCGTCGAGGTCGTCCGGCGGCCGCTCACCCTCGGGCATCCGGTAGAGGTGCCAGGGGCCGGCCTCGCCCCCGGTCAGTGCCGGACCGTAAGCCGACAGCCCCGACACCTCGCTGTGGCGCAGGACCACCAGCTCGCCGGCAGCGTCGCGATCCGCCCGCCTCGTCCCGCTCGTCGCCGTCGCCATCGTCAACCCGCCAGCAGGGGCAGGGTGCCGACGTAGATCGCCAGGAGCAGCAGGGCCTCGATGCGGTGGACCGTCCGCCGGCTGACCATGAACAGCGTCGCCAGCGTGGCCACCCCGACCATGAGCACCGTCCCGACACCGGAGACCGTATCGCTGATCGGCTGGCCCGCCCCGGCGACCGCGGCCGCCGCCGCGACCGCGCCGCTGTTGAACACGTTGCTGCCCAGGAGGTTGCCGATCAGCAGGTCCGTCTCGTCCCGACGGGCCGCCTGCACCGCCGTCGCCAGCTCGGGCAGCGATGTGCCGATCGCGACGACCGTGAGCCCGATGAACGCCTCGCTCAGCCCCAGCTCTCGCGCCACCGTGGTGGCGGAGACCACCAGCAGCTGCGCCGCCCCGAGGGTCCCGAGCAGCCCGAGCAGGGTGCGGGTCGACTCCCGCGGTAGCGACAGCCTGGCACCCGTGCCGAGGAACTCCTGCACGGAGTCCACCGCCACCGGAGCGCCCGGCGCGCCGGGCCGGCGGGCCGAGAAGAGGGTGATGGACAGCGCCGCCACGAGCCCGGTGAACAGCAGGGCACCGTCCAGCAGCGTCAACGTGCCGGTCTGCAGCAGCAGCCCGAACAACAGGACCAGTCCGAGCGAGAGCGGTGCCTCCCGGCGCAGGACGGGTGAGCTCACGGTGACCGGTGAGATCAGGGCCGCGACCCCGAGGACCAACGACAGGTTGGCCACGTTGGAGCCCACGATGTTGCCCACCGCGAGGTCGAGGGAGCCCTGGAGTCCGGCGAGCACCGACACCACCAGCTCCGGGGCGCTGGTGCCGAAGCCGATCACCACCGCGCCGATCACCACCGTCGACACCCGCAACCGTGCCGCGATCCGGGTCGCGCCGACGACGAACTGGTCCGCAGCCACGGTGAGCAGCGCGAGACCGAGCACGACGCCGAGGATGGGGAGCAGCATCATCCGCACGCTACCCGTCCGAGCCGCAGCGGTACCGTCGCCTCCGCCGGCGGGCGTAGGGTCAGGCCGGAGCGCCAGGAGGCGGGCATGGGCAGCGCAGGGCGCAAGGGGTCGTTGGCGGGGGTCGTCGCGGGGTTGGTCCTGCTGGCCGGCTGCGCCGACGAACGAGCCGACGAGGCCCTTGACGACGTACAGGAGGAGGCAGCGGTGTCGCAGGATGTGGGAGAGCGGCCGGTGACCGACGGGTTGGTGCCGGCGGACGGCACCGAGCCGCCATCCGAGCTACAGGTGGAGGACCTGGTGGTCGGCGACGGGGAGTTGGCGTCGCCAGGTGACCTGCTGTCGGTCCAGTACGTCGGCGTCCGGTGGTCGGACGGGGGTGAGTTCGATGCGTCGTGGGAGCGGGGTCAGCCGCTGGAGTTCCAGCTCGGTGCCGGCCAGGTCATCTCCGGGTGGGAGCAGGGCGTGGAGGGCATGCGGGTCGGCGGCCGTCGCGTGATCACCATCCCACCGCAGCTGGCCTACGGCGATCGCGGAGCCGGTGGCGTGATCGGTCCCGGAGAGACCCTGGTGTTCGTGGTCGACCTCCAGGAGGTCAGCTGATGGCCACCGCGCTGCCCACGGTGCTCGCCTCGCTGATCGGCACCTTCGCCGGTGCGGGTGCGGGTGAGTTCCCCACGGTCGACCCCTTCCGCTACCGCGAGGAGGTGTCCTTCGTCTCCAACGGCAGCCCCGTGCTGGCCTATCGGCAACGCACGTGGGATCCGGACTCGGGCCGGCCGATGCACGCCGAGGACGGCTTCCTACGCCTCGCCGGTGACACCAGGGTCGAGCTCCTGCTGGCCCACAGCTTCGGGCTCACCGAGGTCCAGGAGGGGGACCTCGAGGTGGAGGGTGCGCCGGGCGGCGTGCTGCGGCTGCGCCTGGCCAGCACCGCCATCGGGGTCGCGGGCAGCGCCAAGCCGGTGGACGCCGTTCGGCGCGAGCTCACGCTGGACGGGGATGCGCTGCTCTCGGAGCTGTGGATGTCCTACGACGGGGTGCAGAGCCAGCACCTGGTCTCCGAGCTGCCCCGCGTCGGCTGACACCGCTCCACCGCTCCATCGCACGAGCTCTCGAGAGCAGTAGTGGTTGCTACCCCTGGGGGGTATCGGTACGTTCCATCCACGACCTCACTCGGACCGCCCCGACCGACGAGAGCCCCGTGCCCACCGAGACCCAGCCCACGACCGCTGCCGACCGCGCCGCGCGCGCGGTGTCCGACGGCACCAACGGCGCCAGCCGGCTCGTGCTGCCCGTCGAGGGCATGACCTGTGCTGCGTGCTCCAACCGCGTGTCCCGGGCGCTCGGCAAGCTCGACGGGGTGGAGCAGGCCAACGTCAACTTCGCGACGCACCGTGCCGCGGTCACCTACGACGCCAGCAAGGTCGACCCCGCCCAGTTCAAGGCCGCCATCGAGAAGGTCGGCTACGAGGTCCCCGAGGTCCCGGACGACGACGCGGCCTACGAGCGCCGGCGTCTGCGGCTGCGTCGCGACCTGCTGATCGCGACCCTGTTCACCGCGCCGGCGGTCCTGATCTCGATGGTGCCGGCGTTGATGTTCACCGGCTGGCAGTGGGCCGCATGGGCGCTGACCACCCCCGTGGTGCTCTACAGCGGCCGGGAGTTCCACCGCAACGCCGCGACCAACCTGCGCCACGGCCAGGTCACCATGGACACCCTGGTCTCCCTCGGGACCTCGGTGGCCTACGGCTGGTCGGTGGTCGCCCTGGTGTTCCTCGGGGCGGGGACCTTCCACGAGGGCATGCGGCTGAACGTGGCCGGCCTGCCGGAGGTCTACTTCGAGACCGCCGCGGCCATCATCACCGCCATCATCCTCGGCCGGGTGTTCGAACACCGCGCCAAGGGACGCTCCTCCCAGGCGATCAAGCGCCTGCTCGAGCTGGGCGCGAAGTCCGCCACGCTGGAGGACGGCACCGAGCTGCCGGTCGAGGACCTCCAGGCGGGCATGCGGGTCATGGTCCGGCCCGGCGAGCGCATCCCGAGCGACGGTGTGGTCGTCTCCGGCAGCTCCGCGGTCGACACCTCCATGCTCACCGGCGAACCCGTGCCCGTCGAGGTCGGTGAGGGCGACGAGGTCGTCGGCGGCACCGTGAACGAGTCGGGCCGGCTGGTCGTCGAGCTGACCGCGGTCGGGCGCGAGACCCTGCTGTCACAGATCGTGGACCTGGTCGCCCAGGCCCAGGGGGGCAAGGCGCCGATCGAGGCCCTGGTCGACCGTGTCTCGGCGGTGTTCGTGCCGATCGTGCTCGTGATCGCGGCGAGCACCTTCGGGTTCTGGATCTGGTCCGGGCTCGCGGTGTCGGATGCCATCACCCGGGCGGTGGCCGTGCTGGTGATCGCCTGCCCGTGCGCGCTGGGCCTGGCCACCCCGACCGCCATCATGGTCGGCACCGGTCGGGGGGCCTCCCTCGGGGTGCTGATCAAGGGCGCCGAGGTGCTGGAGTCCACCCGCACCGTGGAGACCGTGCTGCTCGACAAGACCGGGACGGTCACCGAGGGTCGCATGACCCTCACCGACGTCGAGGTGGCCGACACCATCCCCGGGGCGCAGCAGCCGGCGCTCCTGGCCGCGGTCGCAGCGGTGGAGGACGCCTCGGAGCACCCCATCGCCCGGGCCATCGCGAGCGGGCTACGGGAGCGGCTCGACGGCACGGCCCTGCCGGAGGTCACGGACTTCCGTTCCCTGCCCGGCCTCGGCGTGACGGGCACGGTGGAGGACGTCGAGGTGCTGGTCGGCCGGGCGAGCCTGCTCGCCGACCAGGGCTGGGAGGTCCCCGACCACCTCGAGGACCGCCGGAACGAGATCGAGCGCACCGGTCGCACCGCCGTGCTGGCCGGCCGCGGTGGCGTCGCCGAGGTGGTGCTCGCGGTCGCGGACCGCATCAAGCCGCACTCCAAGGAGGCTGTCGCCGCCCTCCAGGACCTCGGGCTGACCACCGTCCTGCTCACCGGTGACAACCGCACGACCGCCGAGGCCGTCGCTGCCGAGGTCGGCATCGACCAGGTGATCGCCGAGGTGCTGCCGCAGGACAAGGAGCAGGTCGTCCGGGACCTCCAGGCCAAGGGACAGCTCGTCGCCATGGTGGGTGACGGTGTCAACGACGCCCCCGCGCTGGCCCGCGCCGACCTCGGCATCGCCATGGGAACCGGTACCGACGTCGCCATCGAGGCCGGCGAGGTGACGCTGGTCTCCGGTGACCTGCGGGCCGCGGCCGATGGGGTCGCGCTGTCACGCCGGACACTGCGGACGATCCGGAGCAACCTGGTGTGGGCCTTCGGGTACAACACCGCCGCGATCCCGCTGGCTGCGGCGGGGTTCCTGAACCCCATGGTCGCTGCCTTCGCGATGGGGTTCTCCTCGGTGTTCGTCGTGACCAACTCGCTCAGGCTCCGGCAGTTCCGCGGGCTGCGGTCGCCGGCTCCCACCCCCCGTGAGCGCACCGAGGCGTGGGGCCTGCGGCTGGCGTTCACGGTGCTCATCGGGCTGGTCGTGCTGGCCGGGGTGGAGTTCCAGCGCAGCCTGCTGCCCGGACGCAGCGTGCCGATCGACCTCAGCGCCGGATTGGCGGTCGAGGAGATCGTCGCCGAGCCGGGGGAGAAGCTCACCTTCGAGCTGACCTCCGACCGGGCTGCGGAGTTCCTGCTGGTCCCGGCCGATCAGGCGTCGATGGTGACGCCGAGCCTGCCCCACACCGCCGATGACGCCATGGACCACGGCGAGGCGGCGATGGCCCACGGCCACGACGGTCGCCGTGTGGGAACGGTGGTCCCGCCCGACACGATCGTCCGCTTCACGTGGACCCTGCCCGACGATCCCGCAGAGCTCACCGACCTCGTGGCCGTCGAGACGACCACCGGCACCACCGCGAGCTTCGCAGCGGCCAGCTCCTAGGCTCGGGTCGACGAGCGTCGCGGCGTCGGCATGGACGGCGCGCGACCGTGCGTTGTGAACACGAAGGCCAGGGCCAACGGTGCCGCTCCCGCGCGCCACGTCCGCCACCGAGCGGTCGTCCATGGCCCAGCGACGGACCTAGGAGCAGCAGGTGAGCGAGCGGTTGATCGTGATCGGCGGCGACGCGGCCGGGATGTCGGCAGCATCCCAGGCCCGGCGACTGAAGGGACCGGACGAGCTCGAGATCCTCGCCTTCGAGCGGGGACGCTTCACCTCCTACGCGGCCTGCGGCATCCCCTACTGGATCGGTGGGCTGATCGGCGAGCGGGACGAGCTCGTCGCCCGTGCCCCCGAGGTCTTCCGGGACAAGCAGTCCATCGACGTGCGCACCGGCCACGAGGTGGTCGGCATCGACACCGGGGCGCGCACCGTGACCGTCCGCGACCTGGCTGCTGGGCAGGAGGCTGAGCACGCCTACGACCAACTGCTGGTCGCGACCGGGGCGACGCCGCTCAGGCCGCCGGTTCCCGGTATCGACGCTGACGGGGTGTTCGGTGTCCAGACGCTCGAGCACGGCCAGAAGGTCCTGGATGCCCTCGCCGAGCGGGACCCTCAACGGGCGGTGGTCATCGGTGCGGGCTACATCGGCATCGAGATGGCCGAGGCCATGCTGCTCCGCGGTCTGGAGGTGCACGTGGTCGAGATGGCGGACCAGCCGATGTCGACCCTCGATCCTGAGGTCGGTGGGTTGGTCGCCGACGCGATGCGACGGATGGGGATGCACCTCCACCTCGGTGTCGCCGTGGAGGGGATCGAGACCGGTGAGGACGGGTGGATCCGCGGCGTGGTCACCGCCGAGGGGACCCTGGAGGCCGACATCGCCGTCCTCGGAACGGGGACCCGCCCCTTCAGCGACCTGGCGGCCGACGCCCAGATCCCGATCGGCCCGTCGCGGGGGATCGTCACCGACCGTCGCCAGCGCACCCCGATCGACGGGGTGTGGGCGGCCGGTGACTGCGCGGAGACCTTCCACCGGGTGTCGCGGTCGCCGGTGTCCATCGCGCTCGGCACGATCGCGAACAAGCAGGGACGGATCGCCGGGCTCAACCTCGGAGGGAGCTACGGCGCCTTCCCCGGCGTGCTCGGGACCGCCGTGACCAAGGTCTGCGAGGTGGAGATCGCCCGGACCGGTCTGGGGGAGGCCGCAGCGCAGAGCGCGGGGTTCGAGGTGGTGGCGGACACGATCACGGGCACCACCCGCGCGCACTACTACCCCGGCGCCACACCGATCACGATCAAGACCGTGGCCGAGCGTGGGACGGGTCGGCTGCTGGGCGCTCAGATCGTCGGCAAGGAGGGGGCGGCGAAGCGGATCGACGTGTTCGCGACGGCGCTGTGGAACGAGATGACCGTGGACGACCTGCTGAACGTCGACCTGTCCTACGCGCCGCCGTTCTCGCCGGTCTGGGACCCGGTGCTGATCGCGGCGCGCAAGGTGGACGGAACGGTGCGCGCCGCCGGGCTCTGACCCCCGCCCCGGCTGGCGGGCCGCCGCTGTCCCTGCGAGAACCAGCGACAGTCTGCTGGTTCTCGCCGGGCTGGGCCACCCCGGGTGGCGGGCCGCCGCTGTCCCTGCGAGAACCAGCGACAGTCTGCTGGTTCTCGCAGGAGGGTTGGGCTGGGTTGGGCCGGGCTGGGTTGGGCCACCCCGGGTGGCGGGCCGCCGGCGTCCCTGCGGGGCCTCAGGCCTTGCGCCGCGCCCGGTTGATCGCCTTCACCTCGGCGTGGTTGGCGATGTACTCGATCACCTTGCCAGCCACGTCCACCCCCGTGGCCGCCTCGATGCCCTCGAGCCCCGGGGAGGAGTTCACCTCGAGGACGACCGTCCCGTGGTTGGAGCGCATCAGGTCCACACCGGCGATCGTGAGCCCCAGGATCTTCGCCGCCCGCTTGGCGGTGGCACGCTCCTCGGGGGTCAGGCGGATCCGCCGGGCCGAACCGCCACGGTGCACGTTCGAGCGGAAGTCCCCGGGGGCGGCGGTGCGCTCCATGGCCGCCACGACCTGGTTGCCGACCACGAAGGCGCGGATGTCGCTCCCACCGGCCTCCTTGATGAACTCCTGGACCAGGATGTTGGCGTCGAGTTGGCGGAACGCGCCGATCACCGACTCCGCGGCCTTGGTCGTCTCAGCAAGCACCACGCCCATCCCTTGCGTGCCCTCGAGCAGCTTGACGACCAGGGGCGCGCCACCGACCAGGGAGATCAGCCCCTCGATGTCCTTGGTGGAGTGCGCGAAGGAGGTCACGGGCAGGCCGACACCCTCGGCGGCCAGCAGCTGGAGCGATCGCAGCTTGTCGCGGGATCGGGAGATGGCCTGGGATTCGACGGCCGGGTACACGCCCATCATCTCGAACTGCCGCACCACCGCGGTGCCGTAGAAGGTGTGGGTGGCACCGATGCGGGGGATGACGGCATCGATCCCCTCGAGCTTCTGGCCCCCGTAGACGATGGCCGGTCGGTGCGAGGTGATGTCGATCACGCAGCGCAGGTAGTCCACGATACGGACCGTGTGGTCGCGCTGCTCGGCGGCCTCCTTGAGGCGGCGCGTGGAGTACAGCTGGGCGTTGCGGGAGAGGATCGCGATGTTCACGGCAGGCTGGCTCCGCGATGGCAGGGGTGCAGCGGGCGGCGACGGTCGTGTGCGGCCTCGCCCAGGCCGTGCGACCCCCGCGTGGGATGGGCACCGTACTGCGGCCTCGTCGGCGTGGATGCCGTGGCCGTGGCCGACCGAGCGGGCCCCTGGCGAGGTCGCCGCGGTAGCGTGGGAGGCACACGGGGTCATCGCTTCGGCGACGACCCCAGAAGGCTCGCCGGCACCGTCAGCGACCTCCAGACCGAGCTCACGAGGACAGGCACCGAGG
>PWWI01000126.1 GCA_003561535.1 Nitriliruptoraceae bacterium | reverse complement strand
GCCGAGGTGGAGCCGCTGCTGCTGCTCGCCGCGGTCGGGATGGTGGCGCTGGCCACCGCCAACGACCTGATCACCCTGTTCGTCGCTCTCGAGGTGTTCTCCCTCGCGTTGTACGTGCTGTCGGGGCTGGCGCGGCGGGACCGGCGGTCCCAGGAGGCGGGGCTCAAGTACTTCATCATGGGTGCCGTCGCCTCCGCCATCCTGCTCTACGGCATGGCGCTGCTCTACGTCGCCACCGGCCACCTCGACCTGCCCGGTCTCGGCGGGTCCCTCGGGCTGGTCACGACCGACCGTCTGATCGCCGCTCTCGGGCTCGGCCTGGTCACCGTCGGGATGGCCTTCAAGATCTCCCTGGTGCCCTTCATGCTGTGGACCCCCGACGTCTATCAGGGGGCGCCGACCAGCGTCACCGCCTTCATGGCGGCCGCGACGAAGGCGGCGGGCTTCGCCGCCGTGCTACGGCTCTACCTCGTCGCCTTCCCCGGTCTGCAGACGCTGTGGGTGCCGGTGCTCGCCGTGCTGGCGGCGGCCTCGATGCTCTACGGCGCCTACGTGGCGATCGTGCAACGTGACCTCAAGCGCATGCTGGCCTACTCGTCCATCACCCACGCGGGCTACGCCACGATCGGGGTCGTGGCCGTCAGCGACCAGGGGCTGTCGGCCACCCTGTTCTACCTGCTGGCCTATGCCGTCTCGACCCTCGGCGCCTTCGGGTGCGTGGTGGCGATCGAGCGCAGCCGGCGCGGCGAGGTGGGCCTGATCGACCTGCGCGGGCTGGGGCGGACCTCACCGGCGGTCGCGGGCATCCTGGCGCTGTCGCTGTTGTCCCTGGCCGGCATCCCACCGACCGCGGGCTTCGTCGGCAAGCTGCTGGTGTTCCGTGCAGGCCTCGAGGCCGGGCTCACCTGGCTCGTGATCGTCGGCGTGCTGTCCACGGTCGTCGCCGCCTTCTTCTACCTGCGCATCGCCGGGATGATGTTCCTCGAGGAGCCCGACCCCGAGCGCCCGATCCCGACCCAGTCGTCGGGGATGTCGCTGGCGATCGCCGTGGCTGCCGCGCTGGTGGTGTTCCTCGGCGTCCAGCCCCAACCGGTCCTGCAGTTCGCCGAGGCAGCTGCGGCGCTGTTGCGGTGACGGACCACACGCTGACGCCGGGCGACGGCGACGCGACCCGGCCCCCGACCGCGGCGGGCCGGGCGGTCGCGCGCCTGGCGATCCCCGAGCCCGTGCTGGAGGGGCTCGAGGCCCACGGCCTGCCCGTCAGCGGCACCCTGGATGCGGTCGAGATCAAGCTCTCCACCCAGGTCACCTCCAGCCATGCCTTCGTCGACGAGCTGGCCCGGTACCTGATCGATGCGGGAGGCAAGCGGTTCCGCCCCCTGCTGGTCGCCCTGACCGGTCACCTCGGACCGGACGCTCCCACGGCGGAGCGCACGAACGAGGCCCTGGTCGACGCTGCCACCATCGTCGAGCTCGTGCACCTCGCGACCCTCTACCACGACGACGTCATCGACGAGGCAGCCGCCCGGCGGGGGACCCCGAGCGCCAACTCGCGCTGGGACAACACCGTGGCGATCCTCACGTGTGACTATCTGTTCGCCCGAGCTTCCGAGCTGTCCGCCGACCTCGGTGTCGAGGTGACCCGCATCATGGCGCGGACCCTCGCCCGGCTCTGCGAGGGGCAGATCGCCGAGGTCCAGGGCTCCGACGGCGCGCTGCCACCGGACGTCCCGCGGCTGGAGCCCACGCTGGAGCACTACCTGCGGGCGGTCTCGGGCAAGACCGCCTCGCTGATCGAGCCCTCGTGCCGGTACGGCGCGCTGCTGTCGGGGGTCGACGCCGGGGGGGTGGAGGCAGCCGCCGCCTACGGATGGAACGTCGGCATGGCTTTCCAGCTCTCCGACGACATCCTGGACATCGCCTCCGATCACGAGGACTCGGGTAAGACCCCGGGGACCGACCTCCGTGAGGGTGTGCGCACCCTGCCCGTGCTCTACGCCCTCAGCTCCGACCGCTCCGGTGAGCTCCAGCGACTGCTCGACGGGGCCCTCGACGACACGGAGCTGGCCCGCGCCCTGGAGCTGCTCAGAGGCTCCGACGCCCTCGAGCGCGCCCGGGAGCACGCCGGTACCTACGTCGCGGCCGCGGTCACGGCGCTGGAGGTGTTCGGGGACGCACCGGTGGTCACGGCGCTCACCCGGCTCGCCGAGTACGCCGTCGACCGCGTCGGGTGACCGGACGCAGGTGGCTCGTGGCCGCGGTGACGGTGCTGGTCCTGGTGGTGGTCGCCGAGCTCGTGGCGCCCTGGGCGGCGCAGCGCGCACTGCACCGCGCCCTGGCGACCTGCGTGGTGGCCGAGCGGGTGGAGGTCACCACCTTCAGCCGGCCGCTGGTCCCGCAGCTGCTCGTGGGCCGGGCCAGGGACGTCGAGGTGGAGGCCTCGGGGGTTCGGTTCGGTGACCTTCGCGTCGAGCGCATCACCGCAGCGCTGCCGCTCGTCGACCTGCCCTGGGGGCTCGGTGCTCCCGAGGTGCCACCGGCGGCCCAGGTGGCTGCGGAGGTGACGGCGGCGGACGCGCGGGTCCAGCTGTGGGCCATCACGCCCTTCGGCCTGCAACCGACCCTGCGCTTCGTCGGCGGCGAGGTGGTGATCGGGGCGCCCGGGCTGGGGCTCGACGCCCGGTTCGTGCCGGCGATCGAGCCGGGTCGCGTCGCGCTGGTCCCTGCACTCGGGCCACCGTCATGGTGGACCTCGCTCGGCCTGACGCTGCGGGCCGAGCTGCCCCAGGGCGTGGTCGTCGACCGGATCGACGTGGGCGAAGGTCTGCTGCGGGTCAGCGGCTCGGTCGCCTTGGAAGCCTTCGATGATGGCGCTGGCTGGTGTGAGGAGCCCCTTGCGGCGCCGGTGTCCGTTGGGGAGCTCGTCCCGGTGGGGCGGGACGACCCGGGGAGCTCGGGGCCATGAGTGCTGCCCGGCCGCTGCACGAGCTGGTCGACGACGGGTGGGCGCGCGCCCTCGAGCCGGTCGAGCCGCGGCTGCGAGTGATGGGGGAGTTCCTGCGGGCCGAGGTCGCCGCCGGCCGACGCTTCCTCCCCGACGGGGACCGGGTGCTCGCGGCGTTCCAGCGGCCTTTCGACCAGGTCAAGATCCTGGTCGTCGGTCAGGACCCCTACCCGACGCCGGGTCACGCCATCGGCTTGAGCTTCGCCGTGGCGCCGACGGTGCGGCCGGTGCCCCGCAGCCTCGCCAACATCTTCCGGGAGCTCACCGACGACCTGGGCGTCCCGAGCCCGTCGAACGGTGACCTGACCCCCTGGGCCGACCAGGGGGTGCTGCTGCTGAACCGGTGTCTCACGGTGCGGCCGGGGGCTCCGGCCTCCCACCGGGGCCAGGGTTGGGAGGCGATCACCGATCGGGCCATCGAGGCGCTGGTCGGTCGCGGCCGACCGCTGGTCACGATCCTGTGGGGTCGTGACGCCAGGGCGCTGGCACCCAGGCTCGGCGCGACGCCGACGATCGAGTCGGCGCATCCCTCACCGATGTCCGCCGACCGGGGGTTCTTCGGTTCCCGGCCCTTCAGCCGCGCCAACGAGCTGCTCGCCGCACGGGGGGCGACACCGGTCCGATGGCGGCTTCCCTGATCGTGCGCGACGCGGCGATGCGACCACCGCCGTTGGGCCGGTGTCCGGACGGTTGCTAGCATCGGGCACGCGGCCTGGCGACGGGCCGCGTCGCGCACTGCGGCGAGCTCGGCACGGCACGCTTCCACGGGTGTCGGCCCGGCACGCGAGCGGCCCGTGCCAGCGCCCCGCCGCCCCGCGACCCGAGACGAACACCCCGCTCCGCTCCGGCTCGGACCAGCGGACGGCAGCGGATGGGGCGGCGGCCGACGCCGGGAGGACCGGGTGAGCAACTTCGAGCAGTGGGGAACGCTGGCGATCTTCGTGATCGTCGGATGCCTGCTCTACGCGGTGATCATGACGGTCAACCGCATCATGCGTCCGTCCGTGCCCTCGCCGCAGAAGCTCACCACCTACGAGTGCGGGGTGGAGGCGCTGGGGGTGGGCTGGGCCCAGACGAACATCCGCTACTACATCTTCGCCTTCCTGTTCGTGATCTTCGACGTGGAGGCGATCTTCCTCTTCCCCTGGGCCGTCATCATCGGTGACCTCGACGCCACCACCCGGATCTCGCCCGTCTTCGCGCTCGTCGCGATGTTCCTGTTCATCGGGACACTGCTGGAGGGTCTCGCCTACGCCTGGAAGAAAGGAGTCCTCACGTGGGACTGATGGACCAGGTCGAGCTACCCAAGCCGGTCAAGTACGTCTTCAACTGGGGACGCAAGTACTCCCTGTGGTGCTACAACTTCGGTCTCGCCTGCTGCGCGATCGAGTTCATCGCCGCGTCCACCTCGCGGCACGACTTCATCCGTCACGGGGTGATCCCCTTCGCCCACGGGCCTCGCCAGGCGGACCTGCTGGTCGTGTCGGGCACGCTGACCGACAAGATGGCCCCGGCCGTCAAGCGGCTCTACGAGGAGATGCCCGAGCCGAAGTACACGATCTCCTTCGGCTCCTGCGCCAACTGCGGCGGCCCCTACTGGGACAGCTACTCCGTCACCAAGGGCGTGGACCAGATCATCCCGATCGATGTCTACGTGCCGGGCTGCCCGCCCCGTCCTGAGGCGCTGCTCGATGGCATCATCGCCCTCCAGGATCGGATCCAGAACGAGTCGCTGAAGGACCGGATCGAGGGCCGCCGGATGGACCCGGTCACCCTGGGTGCCCACGCGCCCCTGGCGCTGGAGGGGGGCGCGTGAGTGAGGTCCTCGCCCACCAGGGTCGTGCGCTCACACCGGAGGAGACCGAGGAGCTGCTGCGTGACCGCCTCGGTGAGCACGTCCAGCGGGCGGTGACCGAGTACGGCGTGTTCACGATGTGGATCGCTCCCGAGGGCTGGCTCGAGGCCGCGCGCCGCTGCCGCGACGAGCGTCTCCTCGCCTACGACATGTTCGACTCGCTGTTCGGCGTCGATGCCCGTGAGGACGGTTTCGACGTCGTCGCGGTGCTGTACTCGACCTCCACCGGCAACCGGATCGCGCTGAGGGCCAGGTGTGCTGGTGGCCGGGAGGCCCCCTCCCTTCCCTCCATCACCGAGGTGTACCGCGGGGCCGACTGGATGGAGCGCGAGACCTACGACATGTTCGGCATCGACTTCCCCGGCCATCCTGGCCTCGAGCCGCGCATCCTCACGGTGGAGAACTTCGAGGGCTGGCCGCTGCGCAAGGACTTCCACCTCGCCGCCCGTGTGGCCAAGCCCTGGCCCGGGGTCGCCGAGCCCGTCGAGCTGGACGAGGATGGCAACAAGATCGAGCGCGAACGCTCGATCGGTGACGCGCCCGGCCCCTACGAGCTCGACAAGGCCATGGCGGAGCAGGCCAAGGTCGTCAACGCCCCACCCGCCCCCGCCGTCGAGGCCGAGCCGGAACCGGCAGAGGCCGCCACGGGCCAGCAGGAGGAGCCCGCGACCACCGCGGTCGCCGACGAGGGCGCCGCCACCGACGCGGCACCCGAGCAGGACCCCGCGGCCCGCGCCAAGGCCAAGGCCGAGGAGCGGCGCAAGCGGCAGGCCGAAGCCCGGGCTGCCAAGGCCCAGGCCCGTGCCGGGAAGGTCAAGGAAGCCCAGGGCGGTCCCGCAGCCACCGAAGCCGCGCCGGCTGCGGAGGCGGAGGCGGAGGCGGAGGCGCCGGTGGCGGGGGAGCCCGCGCCGGAGCCTGTGGTCGAGCAGCCGTCGGCGCCTGAGGCGGCGCCTGAGGTGGTGTCGGAGGAGGACGGGGACGTCGATCCTCGGGTAGCGGCGCGGCGCAAGCGGCAGGCTGAGGCGCGGGCGGCTCGGGCGAAGGCCCGGGCGGGCAAGGCTGGCGGCGAGTCGGCACCGGCTGCCCCCGCGGCGGAGCCGGCGCCGACCAGCGAGGCCGCACCGGCGGAGGCGCCGGTGGCGGGGGAGCCCGCGCCGGAGCCTGTGGTCGAGCAGCCGTCGGCGCCTGAGGCGGCGCCTGAGGCGGCGCCTGAGGTGGTGTCGGAGGAGGACGGGGACGTCGATCCTCGGGTAGCGGCGCGGCGCAAGCGGCAGGCTGAGGCGCGGGCGGCTCGGGCGAAGGCCCGGGCGGAGAAGGCCGGGGGCGGGGCGGCACCGGCTGCCCCCGCGGCGGAGCCGGCGCCGACCGGCGAGGCCGCACCGGTCGAGGCCACCCCCGAGACCGTGACCGAGGCGGCCCCCGAAGCCCCGGCTCCCCAGGACCCGGCCGAGCCGAGCAGCGACGAGCCGGTCGGCTCCGACATGCCGGCGGAGGCGGCCCCCGAGGTCCCGGAGGCCGAGGAGCAGCCGGCTTCCGACGACCCCGCCGCGGCGGCGCGGGCCAAGGCCGAGGCGCGGCGCAAGCGGCAGGCCGAGGTGCGGGCGGCTCGGGCGAAGGCCCGGGCGGAGAAGGCGGAGCAGCAGTCCGAGACGGACGGGGAGGGTGACGCGTGAGCGATCTCGACGTCCGACAGGAGTTCCTGGCCGGGACCGCCCCCGGCGAAGACATCGCGGTCGTGGTCACCGGCGATGGTGAGTTCCGTACGGCCGACATGTCGCTGTCCATCGGGCCTGCTCACCCTGCGACCCACGGCGTGTTCAGGATCGTGCTCCAGCTCGATGGGGAACGGGTCCGCGAGGCGCGGCCGGTCATCGGCTACATGCACCGCGCGTTCGAGAAGCTCGCCGAGCACCGCGATTACCGTCAGATCAAGGCGCTGGTGAACCGCCACGACTGGCTGTCCGGCTTCTCCAATGAGCTCGGTGTCGCGCTCGCCGTCGAGAAGATGATGGAGTTCGAGGTCCCCGATCGGGCCCAGTGGATCCGGATGCTGCTGGCCGAGTGGAACCGGATCCTCAACCACCTGATGTTCATCGGTTCCTACGCCCTCGAGCTCGGCGCCATCACCCCGATGTTCTACGCCTTCCGCGAGCGCGAGGACATCCAGCACCTGCTCGAATCCGCCACCGGGGGCCGCCTGCACTTCACCTACAACCAGGTTGGCGGGCTCAAGATCGACCTTCCCAAGGGCTTCCTCGCGGAGTCCGCGCAGGTGAGCAAGCTGGGGCGCTCACGCTTGCCGGACTACTTCGACCTCGTACTCGGCAACGAGATCTTCCACGGTCGGACCAAGGGGATCGGTCCGTTACCGATGGAGGTGGCGCTGTCGATGGGGGTCACCGGCCCGACCCTCCAGGCCACGGGCCTGCCCGAGGACTCACGGGTCACCGAGCCGTACCTGAAGTACGGGGAGATCGATGTCGAGGTCCCCGTCGGTGAGAACGGCGACGCCTTCGACCGGTTCTACTGCCTGTTGCACCGGATCAGGGTGTCACTGGACATCATCGATCAGATCCACGATCACATCCCCGCCGGCCCGGTCAACTCCAAGCTGCCGAAGATGGTCAAGGCCCCTGAGGGGGCGACCTACGTCCGCACCGAGAACCCGCTCGGCCAGCTGGGCTACTGGCTGGAGTCCGACGGGGGACGCACCCCCTGGCGGCTCAAGATGCGCACGCCGTCGTTCTCCAACGTCCAGGCGATCCCGTACCTGATGCGGGGTCAGCTGATCCCGGACGCGGTGTCGATCCTGGGGTCCGTCTTCTTCG
>PWWI01000273.1 GCA_003561535.1 Nitriliruptoraceae bacterium | reverse complement strand
GCCGGCGGCCGGGACCTGTTCGGCGAGGCTGAGGCCGCCGGCTACCTCGTCGTCGACACCGACGGCGCCACGGTGCTCGAGGACCAGCGCGGCTTCGACGCGGCGCTCGTGGACCTGACCCACCCCGAGGCCCGCGAGTGGCTCGCCGAGGTGCTGGTCGACGAGGTGCTGGGCGTCGGGGCATCGGGGTTCATGGCCGACTTCTCCGAAGGACCCCCACCGGACTCGGTCCTGTATGCGGGCGACGGGCTGACCTGGCGCGCCGCCTGGCCGGTGCTGTGGCAGGAGGTGGTCGCCGACGCACTGGAGCGGGCCGGGACCGCCGACGAGGTCCTGGTGTTCCACCGAACCACGCACTCGCGGTCGGTGGGCGCCGCCGACGCGGTGTGGCTCGGGGACCAGAACCAGGACTGGACGCCGCAGGACGGCCTCGCGTCGGTGCCGTCGCTGCTCGCCTCGGCGTCGGCCAGCGGCATCGCTCACGTCCACGGCGATGTGGGCGGCTACACCAGCCTCGCCCTGCCCGTGCTGTCCGACGTCGCCCGCGACGACGAGCTGGTCCTGCGCTGGGCCGAGGCGCTGCTCCTCAACCCGGTGCTGCGCACCCACGAGGGCAACCGCCCCGACGCGGTCGCCCAACCGGCCGAGGACCCGGAGCTCGCCCGACAGCTCGGGAGCACCGTCCGGCTGTTCGCCGCGCTCGCCCCGGAACGGGCCCGGTTGGCTGCGGCCTCACCCTTCGGCGCGGCCCAGCACCACCCCTGGTGGCACGACCCCGACGACCGTGAGCTGATCGGGGAGGCCGACGAGCTCCTGCAGCTCGGCCCGGACCTGGTGCTCGCTCCCGTCCTTCAGCCGGGTGCGGACACCGTCGAGGCCCGACTGCCGGCGGGCCGGTGGCGCCACGTCCCCTCCGGCGAGGTGGTGGACGGCGGCGCGGAGGCGGAACCGGTCAGCGTGGCGGCACCGGTCGGTTCGCCGGCCCTGTTCGCCCGGGAGGGGTCGCTGGTCGCCGCCGAGCTCTCCGACCACGTCGCGGCGGAGGCCGCACGCCGGTAGTGGGCCACCTCGATGTCGCCGTCCGAGGCGCGGCACTGCCTCGTGCGGCCCCGGACCCGCGGCCGCATCATCGGTCACCGCACCTCGAGCACCGCGGTCATGTGCTCGTGCCCGGGGATGTCGCAGATCACGTCGTAGCTGCCGGGGGGCAGGTCGACGATCGCGCGGGCCGCGGTGGTCGCGGGCAGGTCCACGTCGAGCGTGGTGTCGGGGACGGTGAAGGTGTGGCGGAAGACGTCCTGGTTGTCGAGGTGCAGCGTCTGGCCCTGCTCCACGACGATCGCGGCGGGGAACTGGGAGCCGGCGACGACCACGGGGATGTCGTCGTCACGGGCGGCCTCATCCTCGGTCAGCAGGGTGGCAACGCCGGAGACGGCGACCGCGAGACCGGCCAGCCCGAGCGCGGCGGCCGCGAGGCGGCGGGCGCCGGCGGCGGCCGCACGACGCCAGGCGCCGACCGCCGCGACGACGGCGAGCGCCCGGCCGACGATCGCGAGCACGGCGTGGAGGAAGTCGACCGGCGAGCCCGGGTGGGCCAGGTGTGAGGACAGGAAGGCGATGCCGGCGAGCAACAGCGCCGCGCTGGTCACGCCGAGCACCACGACCGCGACGCGCGGTCGGCGACGCACCAGCGCGATCCCGACCAGAGTCAGCACCACGCCGGCCGCCAGGGGTGGGATCAGCGACGGGATCAGGGCCATGAACACCACGTCGCCGAGCGCGACGATGCCGGCCAGAGCCTTCAGCGGCGTCAGCCAGGGGTTCTTCCCGGGGCGGTCGGGACGGTCGCCGACGACGGGCTGCGCGGGCGGGTCGGGCAGGGTCGTGCTCATCTCGCTCCCTCCGGTGACGGCCGCCCTCCAGCGACGGGCGTCGATGGGGCGTTGCTGCCCTCCCAGGCTCGACGACCTCGGGACCCACGGCGATGGAGCACGCCGGTGTCATCCCGCGGTGCGAGCCCGCGGGGCCGGGTGCGGCTGCCCGCACCGACCCGGTGCGGGGCCGTCACTTCCACTTTCCGCCCGGTTGCGTCATCATCTGCGTCATGGAGGGCGGTGACAGGTCCCCGCACGACGGCTCGCGGTCCAGGACCGCGGGCCTGGTGGCCCTCGCCGGGATCGCGATGGTCACGGTCGCCATCGGCTCCATGCTGCTGCGCGGACGGCCCATCGAGGTCCTCTACGCGCGCTGGATGATCCACAACGGCCCATCTGCGGTGGTCATGCTGTTGATCGGCTGGGCGATCGGTCGCCGCTGGCCCGGCCACGGGCTGGCGCGGGTGTTCCTGGGCGTCGGCGTCGTCGAGGCACTGCACGTCAGCTGCATGGCCTACGCCGACGCGCGACTGGTGGGGCTCGGGCTGGGCACCCAGCCAGATCTGGCCTTCGTGCCGCGCGAGGTGCCCTTGGACGTCTCGATCAGTTTCTGGCTGACGTCCTGGCTGTGGATCGTCATCGTCGGGATCGGGCTCGTCCTGCTGCTGCTGCTGTTCCCCGACGGTCGGTTGCCGAGCCGGCGCTGGCGACCCGTGGTCGCGGTGTCCGTCGTCGCCACCAGCCTGCTCGTCAGCGGGTACACGGTCTGGTCCTGGCCCTGGACGGAGCGCCTGGTGGTGGTGACCGAACAGCCCAGCGACATCGGCATCGCGCCGGTCCTGCTGACCACCGGCTGGCTGCTCCTGCTCGGCGCGATGGGCGCCAGCATCGCCTCGCTGGGGGTCCGCTGGCGTGCGGCCGACGCCGAGCAGCGAACGCAGCTGCGACCGGTGATCCTGTCGGGCTCGGTGCTCATGATCGTGGCGGTGGCCCTGTTCCCGGTGCAGCGCCTCTGGGTCCCGGCGGTACTCGCGGCGCTGGTGGTCTTCTTCATCAGCTACGTGGTGGCGGTGCTCAGGTTCCGTCTCCACGACCTGGACGTGGTGGTCAACCGGGCGGTGGTGGCCTCGGTCCTCGCGGCGCTGATCACCGGGCTCTACCTCGGCGTCGTCGTGGGCATCGGGAGCCTGATCGGTCGGCGGGTCGAGACCCCACTGCTCCCGCTGCTCGCCGTCGGGTTGATCGCGGTGCTCTTCGAGCCAGCGCGTCGGCGTGTCCGCCGGGTCGTCGACCGCGTCCTCTACGGTCGGGACGCCGATGCCTACGAGGTGCTGTCCGAGCTCGCGGCGCAACTGCGGGACGCCAACTCGGTCGAGCAGGTCGCGCAGCAGGTGGCATCGCTCCTGGTCCGCGGCAGCGGCGCCAGCGCCGCGCGGATCCGCCTCCTGGGCCCGGAGGGCCCCGAGGAGTTGGCGCTCGCCGGGGAGGGGGGGCATGCGGTGGTCCTCGAGGTTCCGGTGCTCCACGACGGGCAGCTGCTCGGTCAGGTGTCGCTCCACGCCCGTACCGGCACCGACCTGGCCCCGGACGCCGAGGCACTGGTGACCGACGTCACGGGGATGCTCGGCGCGGTGCTGCGCAACGCCCTGCTGACCGCGGAGCTCAAGGAGCAGGTGATCGCCCTGCGCCGCTCCCGTCAGCGACTGGTCGAGGCCCACGACACCGCCCGTCGTGGTCTCGAACGCGATCTGCACGACGGCGCACAGGCGCGGTTGGTCGCGCTGCGCATGGGGGTCGCGATGGCCGGTGCGGATCTCGCGGCCGCGGAGGATGCGCAGCTGCGCAGGCGTCTCCACAGCAGGTTCGAGCAGCTCGGCACCGAGGTGGACGAGGCCATCCGCGAGCTCCGGGTGCTGACCCACGGCCTGCGGCCCCCGGTCCTGGAGAGTGACGGGGTGGTCGTGGCCCTGCGTGCGGCGACCCGTGGGCTCCCCGTCGCGGTGGAGGTGGCCGGGGACGACATCGGCCGCCTGCCGCCGGCGGTGGAGGCGGCCGTCTACTTCACCTGCCTCGAGGCCGTCAAGAACGCCACCAGCCACGCTTCCGCCCGTCGCGTGGAGGTCACGTTGCAGCGGTCGGGTGAGGGACTGCGGTTCGCGGTCGAGGACGACGGCGATGGTTTCGACCCGGCCCGTGCCGCAGGCGGCCGTGGGCTCATCAACCTCGATGACCGCATCGGCGGCCTCGGCGGCACCCTGACCGTGACCTCGGCGCCAGGTCACGGGACCCGGATCGAAGGGGTGGTGCCGGTTCAGCTGCTCGATTCGGCCAGGTAGAGAAGGACGGCACGGACGCGGCGGTGCACCTCGGTGTCGTCGGCCGGCAGGTCCAGCTTGGTGAGGATGCTCGTGATGTGCTTCTCCACGGCGCGGTCGGAGAGGACGAGCTGCTGGGCGATCGCACGGTTGGAGTCACCCCGTGCCACGAGCTCGAGGACCTCGAGCTCCCGGGCGGTGAGCCGATCGAGCACCGAGGTGGCACGCTGCCGGCGCGCCGCGACCAGCACGTCGACCACCTGCGGGTCCAGCACCGACCCGCCGCTGGCGGCGGCGGAGATGGCGTGCCGGAGTTGGGCGAGGTCGCCGACGCGTTCCTTCAGCAGGTACGCGCGCCCCTGGGAACCGCCGTCGAACAGCCGCAGCGCGTAGTCGGGCTCGATGTGCTGGGAGAGCACCACCACCCCGATGTCCGGGTGGGTGCTCGCGAGCTCCTCCGCGGCCCGGATCCCCTCGTCCGTCTCGGTCGGGGGCATCCGGATGTCGGTGAGCACGACATCGGGACGGACCGTCTCGACGGCCGCCAGCAACTCGGGCAGCGAGCCGACGCTGGTGACGAGGTCCAGCTCCGGGTCGCCTGCGAGCAGCGCGGCGAGACCCTCGCGGATCAGGAAGCTGTCCTCGGCCAGGACCAGACGCAGCGCCATGGAGGGAGCCTACTCGGAGGCGCTGCGGCCGCGACGGCGTCGGCTCACGGGACCGCGCACCGTCGGCGTGACGCTGCCGGAGCGCTCGGGGCGCAGCACGATCGCCACGTCACCGGAGGCCAGCCTGTGGTGGCGCTGGAGCGCCAGCCCGGCGGCTTCTCCGAGCGCGACGACGTGCCCGGTCGTGCGCTCCCGGCCGCCGGGGGTCAGCGCGAGCATCAGCGTGTCCGCGAGCTGTGCCATGTCGTCCTTGGGGCGCGGGTGCGCCTGGTGATCGACGACGATCACCCGCGCTGGTGTCCCGTCTGCCTCGCAGGCGCGGGCGGCTTCGGCGGCCCGACGCAGGAGATCGGTGGCAGCCGCATCACCCCAGTCGTGCAGGACGTTGACGAGCAGGTAGGTGTCGCAGCCCGGGGGTACGCCGCGGAAGGCATCGCCGGCCTCGGCGGTCACCTGGTGGCGGACCGGCATCCTCGCGGCGACCTCGGGCAGCTCGAGCACCACACCGTGGAGGTGGGGATGGTGCGCGACCAGCACGCTGAGCAGGGTGCCGTCGCCACCTCCGACGTCGCAGACCCGTCGGCTGGTCGACCAGTCGAGGGCTCGGGCGAGCAGGAGGCCGTGCATCCGCGCCCCGGCGGCCATCGCTGCATCGAAGCCGGTGTGGCGGTCGGGGTGGGCGTGCATCCACGGGAAGAAGGCGAGGCCGTTCGCGGCGTCGAAGGCGTCGCCGTCGGGCGGTAGGGCTCGTTCGAGCGCTCCCAGCGCTGCCGTGACCTCCTGGCCGGCGGCGAAGGTCACCCAGGCGCGCCAGCCACCGGGGTGGTCGCGGCGCAGGAAGGTGGTCACCCGGGTCGGGTGGACCCGGTGGCGACGGTCGAGTCGGACCCAGCCGCGGACGTGGGCGAAGCGCAGCAGCCGGGTCAGTCGATCGGCGTCGACGTCCAGCTCGGCGGCCAGGGCCGGCACGTCGAGGGGGCCGGTGAGTCGGTCGGGCAGGTCGAGCCGGCACAGCGTCGCCAGGACCGCCGGTTCCAGGCCTGCCAGAGCGGACTCCATGATGCGCACGGGTGGGGGTGCGGTACCGCGTCGCAGACGGGCCAGGAGGCCGCGGGCGCGGTTGGAGGCCCGCGTGACGGCTGGCGGGGGCAGCGCCGGCACGCCCAGGACGTCCTGGGGGCGGAGTGGCGGGTGCCCCGGGCCCACCCTGGTGTCGTGGTCCGTCACCGGGCTGCCAGCTGCGTCTCGCGGTGAGCGCGGGGATCCTGCCGGGGCCCACCCAGGCACCGGTACAACGCATCGCGGAGCTCGACCTCCCTCGGGTCGGTCGGGCTGCCGAAGCCCATGCGGTTGGGCGTGTAGGAGAAACCGATCCCGAGTGCGGGGTCGGCCATCCCGATGGAGCCACCTGCGCCCGCCATCGCGTAGCTGCGCTCGTCCGATCCCAGCGGGAAGCCGGGGAAGGAGCGGGCGTAGCCGAGGCTGAAGGGGATGTCGCTGTGGAGCACGAGGTCACGGCGCCCTCCCGGCGGCGCCACGGCGGGTGCTTCCAGCGCTGCCAGGGTCGCAGGACGCAGCCCCAGCCGTCGTCCGCCGGTGGCCAACTCACCGAAGGCACGGGCGATCCCACGTGCGTTGCCGACACCACCGAAGGAGGCGAGCTCGATCCGCAGCAGGTCGCGGTCGTTGATCCGCTCCGGATGCCGCGCGATCGGGATGGACATGAACGCCCGAAAGGTGAGGCTCCGAGGGTTGCACAGCGCCACGAGCAGCTGCCGTGGTGCGGCGCCGACGTGGAGGATCCCCCGGGCGGGGTGCACGCCGTGGAACCTCGCGAGCCGGTCGTCGTCGACGTGGTCGGGGAGTCCGATGTGGAACTCGATGCCGAGCGGCGCCGCGACGTCCTCCGCGAAGGCGCGGCCGATGCTGCGCCCCTCGGGATCGGCCCGACGCAGCAGCTCGCTCTCGTAGAAGCCGAGGGTGACGGCGTGGTAGCCCTGGCGCGATCCTGGCTCCCACAGCGGAGCCTGGCGCGCCAACCGGACGGCCAGCGCCTCCGGGTCGGCGAGGAGCTCGGCACCGATCGGCTCGTCGAGCGCGGCGAGGCCGGCCTGGTGGGAGAGCAGCTGCCGGACGGTGACCTGCTCCTTGCCGTGCTGCGCGAACTCGGGCCAGTAGGCGGCCACGCGCTCCTCGAGGTCCAGGTGCCCGCGGCTGTGCGCCACCGCGAGCGCCATGGATGCCATGCCCTTGGTCGTCGAGAAGACCGGCACCAGGGTGTCGCGCTCCCAGGGCAGGCCCCGGCTCCCGTCGCGCTGGCCGCCCCACAGGTCCACGACGACCTCGCCGTCGCGCTCCGCCGCGCAGGCGGCCCCGATCGCTCGGCGCTGCGTGAGTTGCGCGCGGAAGGTGTCGGCGACCGGTCCGAAGCCCGGCGCGACGTCACCCTGGACCTGCGTCGGCTGTACCCGGGCGCGACCCGTCACCGCGAACCTCCCCTTGCGGACATCGTGAGCTCATGAGCAGCCTCGGCCACGGGTACCGGCGAGGCCAGGGAGCGGGCACCCCTGTGGGGGTGTTGGTGGCTACACCCCCGGTGCACGCTCACGACCGGGTCACTCCTGGGTCGTGCCGCGCCTGCCGTCGAGCCGGGCCACGGCGGTCGCCACATCGGTGAGCGTGGTGATGTCGCCGTCGTCGGCCAGCAGCACGTGGTCGGCCAGGAACCGCAGCTCGTCGAGGTCGTGGGTGACGAACAGCGTCGGGACACCCGAGCGGTCGACGAGTTCACGGACCAGCCGGCGGAGCAGGAGCCGCACGGGCACGTCGAGCGCGTTGAAGGGTTCGTCGAGCAGCAGCAGCCGCGGCTCGCCGGCCATCGCACGGGC
>PWWI01000130.1 GCA_003561535.1 Nitriliruptoraceae bacterium | reverse complement strand
TTGCCAGCGACCAGTTCGAGGGCTGATGTCCCGTGCCAGCCGTCGTGCCGCAGCCGGTCCAACGACGCAGGGGTGACCTCCTGCAGCAGGACGAGATCCGCACGGATCTCGTCGAGGAGTCTCCGTTGCTCGTCCCGGATCGTGTGCCAGCCATCCAAGTTCCAACCGACAACCCGCAGCTCCATATGGCCTCCACGTCAGGACGCAGCCTGTCAGTCTCTATCGGCAGTTGTTGCTCCAGCGCCACTCGACACCAAGGCAGCGGTCATCGCAGGCTTCGCCGCAGCTGCGGTCTCCGTGAGGGTCCTGGAACCGAAGTTCAGCATCCTGTGGATGACCGCGCTCGCTCTCTACGCGCTGTGCCTGCTCGTGGGCTTCGCGGGTCTGTGGCCTCGACATCGCCTCGGGTTGCGGCCCGCTGAGCTGTTGTAGCTCGGAGAGGGAAGCCCAGCCGTGGTCGTCGGTCGTGTCGCCGCGACCAACGCTGAGGTGTTCGCCAGCAACTACCGACAGAGTCGCCGCAAGGCCTTACTCTGAGCCGTAGCGGTCGTGCTGTTGCTGGTTGCGACGACGGTTGCGGTCATCGACGTCCTGATGGGAGGGGCTGCGTGATGGGTACAGGGCCCAGAGACGACGACGGCCACAGCAGCGAGAACGATCACGACAAGCGGCCACGTCCGAAGCTGGAGCCCGACCCCAGGCTGATCGGCAAGACCCTGGTCGGGTCGGGTGCTCCGGAACCGAAGCAGCGTGGCCGGCGCCGCGAGGCTCGGCCCGGACGCGGGAGCCGCTAAGGGGCAGGATCGGGCTGGACGTCGGCCCGGCCCCGGACGTCCCCGGGCGGGAACCGGTGGTGGTTGCGTTCGAGCTTGGTGTGGGCCACCTCGAGCAGCTCGACGCCGAGGATGTCAGCGAGCCGTACGACGTAGATCATCACGTCGGCGAGCTCGTCGCGGACGTCGTCGGCCCGGCCGGAGTCCATGACCTCGGCGGTCTGCTCGGGGGTGAGCCACTGGAAGATCTCGAGCAGCTCCCCGACCTCGCCGGCCAGCGCCATGGACAGGTTCTTGGGGGTGTGGAACTGCTCCCAGTCCCGCTCTCGCGCGAACTCGCGCAGCCGCAACCGCAGCTCGTCCACCCCGTCCTGGGTCACGGTGCCACCTCGTCGTCGGCGTTGACCTGCTCGGCGGCGGCCTCAACGGCCAGGTGGTCGATGCGGCTCTCGACGAACGCGGCCGTCGTCCCCCAGTACAGCTTCGCCACGTCGACCCCATCGCCGGCTGCGGAGCGTAGTGGCGTCGAGCCGACCTACGGCCGTGACGCTCGCCTAGCCTCCCCACGGGAGCGGGGAGCCGATGAAGTACGAACCGGGGCTGAACCAGCAGGTCGCGCTGCACAGCCGCATGCGCGCCGCCTTCGACGGTGCCCAGTGCGTCCACATCGCCGCGGCCTACGCCAAGTCCTCGGGCACCTCGAAGCTGCTCCAGCTGGAGCCACCTCGAGGCAGTCGCGCGGTGGTCGGCCTGGGCTTCGGCATCAGCGATCCGCTGGCGGTCGAGCAGCTCGACGACGCCGGGATCGATGTGCGGGTGGTGGCGGACGGCGCGGTCTCCGCCTCGACCTTCCATCCCAAGCTGTACCTCGTCGAGCGTCGCGGGGAGCTGCGCACGATCTCGGGATCCGCGAACCTCACCGGACCAGGCTGGACGACCAACGTCGAGCAGTTCGAGGAGCTCACGTTCCCCGATCCTTCCGCGGAGGCGGACGGACAGCGGGAGCGGTACGAGCTCGTGTGGGAACACGGCACCCCGCTGAGCCTGCTGCGGCGCAGTGGGGACTGGGACCGGTACCGCCAGCGGGCACGTGACCGCCGCCTCCTCGAGCGCGAGGACCGCCGCAGACTCACCCGGCTGCAGGCCAGCACCGGTCAGCTCATCGGGTCCCTGGCTCGCCGCTCCACGCGAGCGGCGCCTGGCTACATCGGCATCACCAACGGCGATTGGTGGGAGCTGCAGCTCCACCTCAGGGACCAGACTGACCGTGCCCTGTTCTGGCGGCGCAACACGAAGGGGTTCAAGGCGCTGGCGACCGGCGGGGTGTTCTTCCACCTCGTCAAGGACCGGTCGGTCCCCGAGGAGCTTCGGGCGATCCGCGGCTACTCCGTCTACCCCGGCGACTACGAGGTGGGCCTCGCCGCGGAACTGTTCAGACGCTACGGGCGCCTCCTCGGGGTCGGCGATCTCCACCAGCTCCACCAGCGGCTCAGCATCCAGCCGGGTGGAGAGATCGGGGTCATCCACCTCGAGTCGCTCACCGAGCTCGATCGGCCGGTCACGCTGGACGAGCTGCGCGCGAACGGCATCTCCTTCGCGCAGAACATCGTGAGTGGCCGGTCGCTGTCTCTCGAGGAGGTCGCGACCGTGTTCGAGCTCGGCGGCCTGGGCGTTCCCGACGACGTCCTCATCGCTGCCGAGGAGAGTGCAGCGGAGTGGCGCTGACACGGTGTACCTCGAACGGATCGCCGTCGGTTCTCCACCGCCGGACCGCTCGACAGAGGGGTCGTGCTGCGTGGGTTCAGGGTCCCAAGGAGCGGTCCGCAGGCGCGTACAACTCCCAGACCCTGAGGCCCAGCAGGCGTGGAGGCTCCCGCGGCGAGCGGGATGGCGATGTGCGCTCCGGACGCCGGGACGGCACCGACCGTGACACGCTCACGAGCTCGCGTCGCGACCCATGCGTCCCGGCCCTTCACACACCCGCAGCCGCGGAATGGTCCAGCGCGCAACGGCGGCTAGACCAGCTGCAGCTCCTTCGCCGTCTGCTCGTACGCGCCCATCATCGCCTCGGCGGCGTCACCGGTCGCGAACACGCCGTACCCGTAGTCGGTCAGGACGAGGCTGCACTTGGCCCCCAGCAGCAGGGCTTCGGGCGTCATCCCGATCTCGCGCAGTGACGCCTCGTCGCCTCGGATGATGTGGTAGCTCGTGCCCTCAGCTCCGAGGAACCAGCTCATGTCGTCGATCTTGCCCTCCTCGAGGAACTTGCCCCAGAACTCGTCGCTTTCTCGGGCGAGTTCGAACGCTTCGCGTTCCCGTCCCGGCACCATGCCCGTCCAGTGGGCGATCACCGCAGCCTTCATCGGCGTTCTCCTCCCGCACCCCGCCATGTGGGGTGACCTGAGCATCGTGCCCCCGGGCCACATCGGGACGGCAGGGCCGATGGACTCCAGACAGGGAACATGTCCTCTTGCCTGCAGCCCCTTGGCCCCACTAGGGAGCCCGCCACGGCCACGGCCACGGCCACGGCCACGGCCACGGCCACGGCCACGGACACGACCGCGCCCACCGTGCGCGCGACCAGTGCCCCGACCGGAGGGCAGGACCACCGGGACCTCTTGCCGTGCGCCGTCACACCGACCGTGCTCGACCGCTCTCCGCAGCCAGAGAGCAGCCGCGATGTCCGGGGCGGCAACGGCCCCCTGAACAGGCTCACACGCTCACGGGGAGGTCCCGGCTCCCCAGCGACGTCAAGATCGCCCCGACCTGGGGACCTGGGGCTCTTCGATCGCATGAGCGATGGTGACATCCTCGTGAGTACCGGCCTTTCCGATGCCTTCACAGGACCCCGGTAGCTCGGGCCCTGCCCGCGGACATGGCCAGGCGACGCGGGTAGCGCGCAGTGGCTTCTGCGCGGTGACCAGTCGCAACCGGGCTGGACCGGTAGGCCTCCCGCCAGCGAGGGACCTCGACCCCACGGGGTCCAGCCAGTCGACCCAGCCGCCGAGCAGTGAGCGAGCCGATCGGAGGCGACCTCGGTCCGCGGGTAGCGGGGGCAAGCCACCGAGCGAGGTCCACAGCTCCGGGTGTCCTTGCATGCCAGGTCGACCGGTGACCACCACGACCGTTGCCGATGAGCCCCCGCCGCGGTCTTGCCCGTCGAAGGACCACCGGTCGCGGCGGATCCCTGCTCAGCCTGGCCGATGAGCGCACGCACCGCATGGGTCGCAGGCCAGTCCACGGCGTAGCCGTCTGCGACCCTACTCATCCGCTCCAACCAGTCCGTCGCGGTCAGCTTGGGTGGCTCACCAGCCGGTGGGCGATCTGCTCGACGTCGAGGTGGCCTTCGGCGGCGGCCATGACCAGCTCGAACGCCGCGTCATCGTCCAGGTCCACCGTGTGAGCGTTGCAGTCGAGGAAGGCGACGGCCGCAAGCCAGGCGAGACGCTCGTTGCCATCGACGAGGGCGTGGTTACGCACCAGCGAGTGCAGCAGGGCCGCGGCCTTGAGCTCGAGCGTCGGGTAGGCCTCGTCCCCGAGGACCCTGGCCCGCGGTCGTGCACACGCCGCCTCGAGGAGCCCGACGTCACGGACAGGGCCCGCCTGCAGCAGCCTCGTCAGCCGGAGCAGGTCCTCGACATCGAGGTGGTCGAGCTCGCTCACACCGACCCGAGCCGCTCGAGGACATCACCCCAGCGGTCCACCATCCGTTGGGCGCTGTCATCGACGCGAGCGCGATGCCCAGCACGCTCGTAGCGCTCGAGCACCGCCCGCCGGATGATCTCCTGGCGGGACAGCCCTTCCTGCTCCGCCAGGGTCGTGAGCGCGTGTTCGAGTTCTTCGTCGGTACGCAGCGTCAAGGCCATGTCGTGACGGTACCACAGTGATACCGTCCCGACCGCCGCACGGCAGTGATTTCGGTCGCCGGGCTCGACGGCCAGCGTCGCCCATAACTGCACCGCCCCGGTTGCCCCGCTGGTCATAGGCATCGTGCACATGCGGCGGTTGTGCGCATGTTGGTCGAGTGACCGTGTCCGCGCCATGTGGCGCTCATCACCGAGTTCGGGCACTGCCGATGACGCCGTCGCACCGGCAGGGCGGGCCGCCCTTGGGGTTCAGACAGGAGGTGGCAGGCAAGGCGTAACCGGTGTGCCGGCGCATCCGGCTCAGATTCCCGGCCTCGCTTCCCGTGTCGCACCCATCGGTGAACATGAGTTGCTCGCGCGACCGCGCGTGCAGCCACGTCGAATGACCGCGGCCGACAAGCGAGGACCATATGGCGGCCTACCGAGTCACCCTCCATGCTCATCGCAAGGCCCGGGTGCTCGGTCTCACGATCGAACAGGTACGCGAGATCATCGACCGCGCTGATGTATGTGAGACGATGCCGAACCCAACCGATGGCCGCATCGGCAAGCGCCTGTATGGCCGTGTCGGAGCGCGTGAGTTCCACATCATCCTGGTGGTCAACCCCGGCGACACCCTGCACACTGTCACCACCGTGTACGAGGTTGACCGCGAGGACTTCCCGGACGGCCGAACGAGACGGAGGAAGCGATGACCGCGCAGCGACCTCAGTGCGCCGTCTGCAACCTGGGTGGCCACCTCGATGACGAGCTCATCACCGAGACTGACGACACCCGAGCGGTGATCGTCGTTGTTCGCCATGTTCCTGCACAGGTCTGCGACCGGTGCGGGACGACCACAGTCACCGACGAGGTCGCCGAGGAACTCGCGCGGATCGCTGACGCCCAGCAGGGCAACGCGGTCTCGGGCACGGTCGTGGTCGACTTCGACCAGAAGCAGATCGCAGCCGCGGGGTAACCCGGAACGAGGTTGACTCTCTCGGATGTCGCGCACGCCGGCATCGCCTGACCGAGCCGCAACGCCCGGTCTTGCTACCCACGCGCGGCGATCGTTCAGTCAGTCGATGCTGCCACGCGGCACGACCCATTCGGTGGGCTGACCGGTGACACTGGAAATCAGATCGAAGTCGGCGTCGTAGTGGAGGATCGTGAGCTCCTCGATGTCCGCGACGGCGGCGAGCACCAGATCGGGGACGCTCACCCCACGGTGCTGCCCCCGGGCCACCAGGTCGCGTTGCAGTTCACGGGCTCGTTCCTCGGCGCGCAGCGGCATCGTGACCGGGATCAGCAGGTCGAGCAGATCCTGGCGCGTCGCGTCGTAGTCCTGGCTGGATCGCGCTGAGGAGCCGACCTCGAGCTCGGTCAGAAGCGCCACGCCGACCTGACCGGCCTGCACGCGAGGTAGGACGGCGTCAGCGACGGCTGCGACATCAACCCGGGCGAGCACCGACTTGTCCACCAGCCAGGAGGCGGGCGTCAGCGCCACGCGTCCGCCATCACGTCGTCGTCACGGAGGTCACGTGAGGCGGCCGCGAACCGCTTGAGCGCTGCCAGGTCCACATGTTGTCGCCGCTCGGCCGCCTGCACGCTTGCGCGCAGCGCAGCGTTGACGGTGTCCTTCATGGTGTCGGTGCCCAGGACACGCCGCGCAGCTTCGAGGACTTCGTCGTCCACGTCGATGAGTCGTTTCGTCATTGACACCTCCGGATATACGTGATTCCACAAGTATATATAGGCTGCCGGCGGGCATCCAGTTACAGATCGCTCGACGTGTGGACAACGCCCGCAATCGCTACCCGTGCGAGTCGTCGGGACCCAGTTCCGACGGCGCGACCGTTCATGGCTACTCGGCGGGCAGTAGGAGCGTTGTGTCCAGTCCGGTGAGTTGCGCTGCCAGGGTGGACTGACGTCGGTCGAGCGTGGTCAGCGGGAGGCTGTGGTCCCGGCATGTCAGGGCGATGAGCAGGTCGTGCACGTTCCCGCCGAGGTTCACCGACCGGCCCGTGCGCAGGACCTCGAGGTAGGCCGACGTCGGTGTCACGACGATGCGGTGCTCGTCGCTCCACGGAGCCAGGGCCGCCTCGACGGTGCGCGCGTCGAGGTGCCATGGTGCACGGCGCAGCGCCGCCCAGGTCTCTGCGAGGACGATGCCTGGCACCTGACCGCGAGCAGCGGCGGCGACGTGGGGACGGGCGAGCGCGTGGAACTCGTGGTTGGTGACCAGGCCCGCCACCATGACAGACGTATCGATCACCGGTCATCTCGTTGGGTGTGGATGGCCTCGATCGCGTCGGCGTTGCTCACGGTGCTGACCGCGTTGAGCGTGACCATCGGTAGCCCGTCCTCGCCCGAGGTGACCGTGGCCTGATGGCGTCGCTCAAGCAGCACACCTTCGGGCGTCGGGACGAGTTCAAGGGCACCCCCCTGCGGCAGACCCAGTCGTTCACGCTCGGCCTGCGGGATGACGACGCGGCCCTGTGCGTCCACCTTCACGGTGACGGTCATGGAGACTCCTTGCCTACCACCTCGATGGTGTCACAGTGCCATCGAAGTGGCAACAATGCAGTTCGGCGCAGAGCACACGACGAACGAGACCGGTCAGAAACGCCCGTTGCGAGCTACTCCTGGAGACGGAGCCGTTCGAGCTGCTGGCCGGACACCGCGGCGATGACGTCGAAGTCCTTGTCGAGGTGGAGAACCGCCAGGCCAGCCAGCTCAGCGGTCGCCGCGATCAACAGGTCGGGCACCGCCGGAGCCCGGTGGTGTCCACGGTCGGCGAGCAACTGCTGGACCTCGACGGCGCGGTCCTCGACGGCCGGCGTCAGGTACTCCACCGGCATGGAGGCCAGTGGTGGCCGCCGCAGACCCGCCCGCAGCTCATCTCCGCTCCGGGCGCTGAACCCGATCTCCAGCCGTGTGACGGTGCTCACACGCACCAGCCCGCGTTCGCTCCGCTCGGCCCACGTCCGCCCATCCACGGCGTCGCCGAGACGGACCAGAGCGGACTTGTCGATGAGCCAGTCGGTCACTCCCACGCCCCACGCATGACCTCGGGGTCGGCGAGGTCCGCGAAGGTCTGCGCGAACTCGCGGAACGACTCGACGCTGACGGGCTCATCGGACGT
>PWWI01000114.1 GCA_003561535.1 Nitriliruptoraceae bacterium | reverse complement strand
GGGTGACCGACACGGTGATCGCATCGGGTGCCGCCAGGACGTCGGTCAGCGCCGAGGTGGTCACCAGCGTCGCCTCCGACGCCTGCTGCTCGAGCTCGGCCAGGCGTGCGCTGACGCTGGCCAGGTCGGTGCTCGCCTGCTCGGCGGCCCCGGCCGCAACCTCGAGCCCCGCGACCTGCTCCTGCAGGGAGGTGACGACCACGACGAGGCCCCCGACGGCCAGCAGCAGGATGGCTGCCGCGGCCCCCAGGGTGGCCGCGACCCATCGCGGTGCGGAACGTCGGGCGGCCAGCTCGTCAGGGACCGCGATCGGCGCCGGCCGTTCCTGTCGGACCCCGTCGATCTCTGCCAGGACCCGGCCGCGCAACGACGGCGGTGGCGGCGCGACGGAGGTGGCGCCCAGCCGCGCAGCGGTCGCCTGGAACTCACGGACCTCCTGCTCGCAGGCGTCGCAGACGGCGAGGTGGTCCTCGAACCGCTCCTGCTCGCCCTCTGGCAGGGCGTCGACGGCGTAGGCGCCGGTGAGGGTGTGGAGGTCGGGGCGCTCGGTCATCCCGCCACCCCCAAGGCGTCGCGCAACCGGATCAGACCGTCGCGCATCCGGGTCTTGATCGTGCCCAGTGGGGTCCCCAGCAGCTCGGCGACCTCCCGGTAGGTGTACCCCTGGTAGTAGGCGAGCTCCACGGCCTGCCGTTGCAGCTCGGTGAGGGTGGACAGGGCCGTGCGGACCTGCTCGTACTCGAAGTCGAGCTCGACACGTTCGCTGACCTCGTCGAAGTCGCGGGCGTGCTGCTGGTCGGCGACCCGCTGGGTGCGGTTGCGCGACGACTGCTCGGAGCGCACGCGGTCGATGGCCCGGCGGTGGGCCATGGTCAGGACCCAGGTCCGAGCGGACCCCCGGTCGGGGTCGAACCGCACCGCGGTGCGCCACACCTCGACCATGACCTCCTGGGTCACCTCCTCGGACTGGGCCGGGTCCCGAACCACCCGACGGACCACGCCGTGGACCAGGGGGCCCACCGAGTCGTACAACGCCGCGAAGGCGGCCTGGTCACCACGGGCGACCGCGAGCAGCAGCTCGTCGTCGCCGACCTCGAGCGCGGTGCCGGTCACGACGGTCGGCTCCGCCACGGGGTGGAGCCAGCGTTCGGGAGCCACGCCACCCTCCAGGGTCGGCTGCGCGCCATCAGCGCGGCAAGGACGTCGGGACGAGCCGCATCGACCACGGCCTCACCCTTTCTTCGGTGACCGAGGCCGCATGGTTGCCTCGGGCACCGAGATCGTCCCCATCGCGCACACCCGGGCGGCCTACAGGTCCGCGTAGGAGTGCAGGCCGACGATCACGTAGTTGGCGATCAGGTACGTGCCCATCAGGACGATGAACGCGGCGACGCCGATCCACGCGGCCCCCCGACCCTTCACCCCGCGGGTGGCACGGGCGTGCAGGTACCCGGCGTAGGCGATCCAGGTGAGGAAGGCACCGGTCTCCTTCGGATCCCAGCCCCAGAAGCGGCCCCAGGAGACCTCCGCCCACATCGCCCCCGCGATGGTGCCGACCGTCCACAGGACGAAGGCGAACGCGGTCGTACGGTGGGCGATCCCGTCCATCGTCGCGGTGGGGGGGAGGAAGGGCACGAACCAGCGCGCCACGAGCGCCGCCGCGACCATGGTCAGGTTGACGGTCAGGAAACGTCCGAGGCCCGCGGACCAGGTGTCGGCGGTCGTCAGCCACACCCACGACACCAGGGCGGTGCCGAGGAAGGTGCCGAGCGCCAGCTTGACCGCCGGCACCCCGCGGCGGAGGGCGCGGTGGTAGGCCAGGACCTCGGCGCGGTCGCGCTCGTCGTCCGGATCGAGTTCCTCGTCACCGCCGGTCGAGCCGGTGGCGGTGTCCGGAGCGCCCGATGCCGGTTCGGTGACGGCCCCGTCGGAGACGTCGCCGACGTAGGCCGCGCCGACGGTGGAGCCGCCCCCGGGACGCGAACGATCCGCCGCCACGGCCAGCTCGGCAGTATCCCGCAGCAGGTACAGGGCGTTGAAGACGAAGGCGGCGGCGAAGATGCCCATGGCGGCGACCAGCAGGGAGACGTGGAAGGGCCGCCACCAGGTATCGAGGATCGGCATCAGCGGACCCGGTTCGGCGTACATCAGCATCGCCATGCCGAGGACCAGCGCACCACCGAGGAGCACGAACCCGTTCAGCTCCGGGCGTCGCCGTACGAACCGCAGGTAGCTCAGCCCGACGACCACGCCGACCAGCGCCATCAGGGAGGTCACCTCGAACATGTTCCCGAGCGGGAGACGGTCCTGGGCGAGACCACGGACGATCTCGTGGGCGACGTGGGCGGTGATCCCGAGCACGGCCAGGACCCCACCGATGCGCTGGGCGAGGCGACCACGCTCACGATCCTCGGTGCGCCCCACCGTCGTCGTCAGCGCGTAGAGGTAGACGACGGCGGCGCCGAGGTAGAGCATCAGCGTGGTGGGGAAGTACAGCAGTCGGGACAGCTCGGCGAGCTGGTCGGAGCCCATGGTCACTTCACCTCGTGGTCTCGACCGCGGTGACGGCGGCCGGGGTCTCGGGGCCGGGGTGGGGATCGGCGGGCGCGCCACCGGTCGCTGCCATCAGTTCGGCGACGAGGTCCGCGAACTCCTCCTCGAAGGCCTCGGGCCGTTGGAAGGACCGGCCGGCGACGGTGACAAGGGTACGTGGCGCGGCGGCGTCCACCATCGTCACGACCCACAGTCGACGCCGGTAGGCGTAGAGCGAGCCGAGCAGGCCGACGACCAGCAGCCCCGAACCGAGCACCAGGAAGGGCAGCTGGGGCCGCGAGCTGACCTGGTACCCCACCCAGCGGCGCAGCTCGGGGAAGGAGACCGTCACGCCTTCGACCTCCAGCGACTGGCCGAGGCGCAGGGCACCGAACCCCTCGGAGGTCAGCGCCTCCACGTCGAGTTCGTTGATCGTCTGCTGCGTGGCACCGAGACGGAGGTCGCCCCGGTACTGCTGGAACACCAGGAGTGGCGCGTCCGCCCAGGGTGCCCCGGTCGGGACCGGTCGACCGTCCTCACCGTCGGGGGCGAAGGGGTAGAGGAACACGTCCAAGCCGACGTCGGGGTCGGCAGCCGGCGCCTTGACCGCCCCCCGGAAGAAGCCGCCGTCGGTGATGACCGGGGTCAGGAAGGTGTCGTGGACGACCTCGCCATCGACCTCGACGACGACCCGTGGCGCGTACCCCCAGTCCAGCTGGGTGATCCGGGTGCCGTCGAGGTTGAGCGGCCGGTTGCTGTAGATCACCGCGTCGAAAGGTTCGTCGTCCGCCGGGGTGATCCGCACGTCGGAGCGGAACACGGTGGGCTGGCCAGCGCCGGGGGCCAGCGGATCGCGGACCCAGTCGACGTGGAAGCGCTCCAGCTCGAACCGCCACCCCTGGTGGTCCCCCTCACCGAACCATCGGCCCGGGCTGTAGGACCAGTAGGACACGGCGGTGTCACGGAAGCCGGGGTCACCCTCGACCACGCCCCGCTGGCCCTCGAAGGTCAGCAGCTGGCCGAGGACGATCGCGGCGAGCAGGACGTAGAAGCTGAGGTGGAACACCAGGCTGCCACCCTCGCGGGCCCACAGGCCCTTCTCGGCCGCGACCTGGTCGGGCCGGGGATCCTCGGGATGGGCGTCATGAGGACGGACCCGCCACCGACGCCGGCCGAGGAGCTCGGCCGCGGCCGCGCGCACCTCGGTGGGTGAGCGGTCGGTGACGAAGTCGGTCCGCTCGTCTTGAGCCCCGAGGTGGCGCACGATCGGCGGCTGGCTGCGCCGGACCAGGCGGACCCAGGCCTTGATGCGCGGGATCAGGCAGGCGGTCAGGCTGATGTACAGCGCGAGCAGGACCGCGAGGAAGATGGCGGAGCCGTAGACGTCGTAGGCCCCGACGGCATCGAGTACCCGGCTGACCCCGACCCCGGGCCCGGCCTCGCCCTCCCGCCAGGCCGTCACCGTCGACGGCACGTTCGGTTCCTGGGGGACGGCGGTGGCGATGATGCTGAGGATGGCCAACGCCAGCAGGAGGTAGAGGGCGGTCCGCATCCGCGCCAGCCACCGCCAGCCCATCAGGACCGACTCCCACACGAAGGCTACGGGGCCTGGCGGCGCGGCCCGCCGGCGACGCACCGGCGGGTTCTGCTGGGGTGGGAGGGCCGACTCGGGCACGGGGCGGGGTTCCTGTCGAGTGGGTGCGGCGGGGCGTCGGTGGGTGGGTGCGGCGGGGCGTCGGTGGGTGGGCGAGGCGCGAGCGGGGCGGGGCAGGATCAGATCGGCGGCTCGAACCCCTGGATCAGCGGGCGGAGCAGGAACATCAACTGGTCCCACAGCCCGGTCGCGATCGACAGACCGACGGCGACCAGCAGGCTGCCCCCGAGGACCTGCAGCGTGCGGGCGTTGCGCTTGAGGAACTCGAAGGCCCCGGACATCCGGCGGAACAGCACCCCGAACAGCACGAAGGGCAGCCCCAACCCCAGGGCGTAGATGAACCCGAGCGCCGCTCCTCGGGCGGACACCCCGGAGCTCACGTTCAGCGACAGCGTCAGGATCGCCCCGGCGGCGGGACCGATGCAGGGGGTCCACCCCACGCCGAACACGAACCCGAGCACCGGAGCGGTCGCCAGCCCCCCGGCGGGTGCCCGGCTCATGAGCCGGTACTCCCGGTTGAACCGGCCGAGCGCCATCATCAGCCCGAGGAAGGCGACCAGCGAACCCATCACCACCTGCGCGGTCGTGGAGCGCGCCAGGGTGTTCACGGTGCCGACGGCGAAGCCCAGCATGGTGAACGGGATCGCGAAGCCGAACACGAACAGCAGCGAGCCCACCAGGACCCGGCCACGGGCCCGGGCGTCGGCCTCGACGAGGTCCTGTCCCGAGAGCCCGGTGATGTAGGACAGGTACCCCGGCACCAGCGGTAGCACGCAGGGCGACGCGAAGGACACCAGGCCCGCGATCAGCGCGATCGCCGCCGCGAACAGCAGGTTCGCATCGACGATGATCGCCTGGATGGTCTCGGCCACTGGTCAGTCCTCGTCGGCGATCGCGGCGGCTAGCGCGGTCGTCTCACGGGTGCCGATCACGCCGAAGACGCGGACCGCGACCCGGCCCTCACGGTCGATGAACAGGGTCGAGGGGATGTTGCGGGGCCCGACCCCGGAGAACCTGGACGCGTAGTCGTTGGCGGGGTCGTACAGCGAGGGGTAGGGGATCGCGAACTCGCGGATGTGCGCGAGCGCGTTGACCTCAGCGTCCTCGATGTTGACCCCGAGGAAGGCGACCTCGTCGTCGGGGAGCTGCTCGAACGCCTCGTTGAGATCGGGCTGCTCGACCCGGCAGGGGCCGCACCACGACGCCCAGAAGTTGAGCACGACGACGCGGCCGACGAGGTCGTCCAGGCCCTGCTCGCGCTCCTCGCCCACGACCCGCAGCCGGTCGACCGGAGCGTCCACCCGCTCCTCGACGGGGATCGGGCACAGCCCCGGCCGGACCCCCGGCAGGGGCTCACAGCCGCTGGCCGCCGAGGTGCCCGAACCACAGGACACCAGCAGCAGCGCACCGGCGGCGACCAGCCAGCCGAGCAGACGCATCGGGGCCCTCCGGGACGCAGGCGGTGTGGGAGCTGAGGGTGCCCGTTCGGGCGTCAGGACGCGAACCCGCGGGGCTCTGGGCCCGGCGCGCGCACGGCCGGGGCCCGGCACCGAGGTCGGGTTCGGCCCGACGGGTGGCCGCCCCGTGGCGCCGGGCCCACCGCGGAGCGGGCCGCTCGCGACGAGGCGACGGACGCCGGGACCGCTGCGGATCGAACGGCGCTACTGAGCGATCGGCTCGGCGATCCGCTCCGGCTCCTCCACCTCGACGTTCTGGAGCCGCTTGTCACGCCACTCCAGCCGGTCCAGCCAGAACAGGCTGGCCGCGAACAGCACCAGCGAGATCGCGGTCCAGATCGCAGAGGGGACCCACTCGGCGCCGGGATCGTAGAAGGCGAACCAGGACACCGGGTCACCGACCGGGACCGGGTCGAAGGGCACGCCGTCGGCATCGGTGAAGGTGGCCGTGGCCTGGAACTCCTGCGTTGCCAGCAGCACACCGGTCCCGGGATGCTCGTGGACCATGGGGTCATCGACCCGCTGGACGCCGAAGAAGGGCTGGGCCCGTCCGACGGCGCCGTCGGGACGCTGGGCGGCGGCATCCTCCTCGTAGTCGGCGCGACGGGTGACGCCGATCTGGGCGACGTTGTTGTCGTCGGTGGGGAGGAACTGGGACTGCATCGCGTCCACGGCCGCACTCACCCGCCCGGAGAGCTGGCCGAAGGCGGGACGTGCTTCGAGCGTCTCCTCGTCCAGATCGCCGAGGCCGAGGAACTCCTCCACCGACTCGAAGCGATCCACCTCGGTCCCACCGGGGAAGAAGCCGGCGCGGGGTGAGCCCTCCTCGAAGGCGTACCAGCGCGGGCTGTAGTGGTCGGAGGCCTGTCCCGGGAGGTGGTCGATGCCGGTGTTGGGCGGGATCCCGGGTCCGCCGAACCACCAGAACACGCCCAGCAGGAAGGCAACCCCGAAGAACGCGGTCCCGTAGATCGCTCCCGCCTTCTTCGCTCCGTAGTTGGACCACAGTAGGAGGTACACCGAACCCGACATGAACAGCAGGCCGAGGGGGACGGCGAGGATCGCGACCGGGTGGTCGGCCGGGATCAACTCCTCGACGGCGAGGAAGGTGATGAGCTCGAGCATCAGTCGTCTCCCTCTGGCAGCCCGCCGATCTGGGCGGTGCGGGGTCCACCGAGATCCTGGAAGGACTCGATGTGGTCGATCACGGCCTCGATCGCGTCATCGGTGAGCTCGAGCGCGAAGGAGGGCATCGGGGCGTTGCCGGGCAGGTTGCGGCCCTCTTGCAGCACCTGACGGACCGCGTTGCGGGCCTGGACCAGGCTCTCGTCGTCCTCGCCCGACCAGCCGTAGCGCTCGTAGACGTTCCACAGCTGCGGTCCGACGTAGCCCTCGGCGTTCGGCCCGTGGCACCGGGCGCAGCTGACCTCGAACACGTCCTCGCCGCTGCGTCCGACGAAGGCCTGCGCTTCGGGGATCTCGCCGGTCTGGACCGAGAGGATGTAGGTGGTGATCTGCTCCAGCTGGTTGTCGGAGTAGACCCCGCCGCCGGCCACGCCGAAGGCGTTCATCGGGGTGCCGGGGCGGCCGTGGATCAGGGTCAGCAGGATGAACTCACGGACGTCGGGCACGATCTCGGAGTCGGCGTAGCGGGCGACGATGTTGTCCAGCGCCGGCGCCGGCCAGGGTGCGTCGACGTCCGGGGACGGGTGCGGGGCGGAGCCCCCTTCCAGGTTGACCCCGTGGCAGGAGGCGCAGGCGTTCTGGTACTCGGCCCGGCCCGCGGCCACATCCGCTTCGTAGAAGTCGTCGACCGCGTTGTTGATCCGGGTCGGTTCGATCAGCCAGTAGAGCGGGATGAACAGCGACGCGAACACCGCCAGGGCCACGCCCCAGGCCATGGCCCGTTCCATCCCGGTCGTCTCGAGCTCCTCGTCGGCGTGGTAGGGGCGCATGGCGAGCGGGATGTCGGCGTTGCGCTTCGGTCCCGAGCGCTTGCCCGGCCCGACGACGAAGTACGCGAGACCGAACCCGACCAGCGCCACGATGAGGATCAGCAGCGGGACGGTGCCGGGACCGCCGCCTTCGGCGGCGAGGAAGAGGTGGTTCATCGCAAGGCTCCCGGGCTCAGGCATCGATGCACGCCGGACCCTCGGGCGGCTGCTCGAGGGCGTTGGCGGTCCGTGCTGGGCCGGT
>PWWI01000158.1 GCA_003561535.1 Nitriliruptoraceae bacterium | reverse complement strand
GTCGGCGTCGGCTGGGGCGCCCACTGGCTGGCCGAACCCGGCTACCCGGCGAGGCAGTGGGCCGAGCTGCTGCCCGACCTGCGTGCGGGCCGGCTCCTGCCCCCCATCGGCGCGCGGTTCCCGCTGGAGGACGCGGCCGAGGCGGTCGCCTCCCTGGAGGAACGCCGCGCCCTCGGCAAGGTGCTGCTGGTGCTCTGATCAGCGGCGGCCATCATGCCGAGCTCGGCGGCAGCCACGGCCGTGCCCCGCTCGTTGCTGCGGGGTCCAGGCTCGTGCGGTCGCGCGGTGTTCCGGGCAGCTCGAGGCAGGGTCACGAGCCGTCGATCGCCACGTCGTGGACGCACCACTGACCCTCGCCACGACGCAGTTCGACCGTGATCCGGGCCGGGAACCCGTCTTCCAGGGTCAGCGATCCGCCCACCTCGGCGAAGCTGCGGCCGTCGATCTCCACGCTGCTGAGGTACTGGCCTTGCGAGCGTGGGACCTCGGGGGGCGGGCGATCACCGGCACGGCAGGCGAAGGGGGCCAGCGCCGCCCCGGCCCGCGCCGCATCGAGGTAGCCGTTGGCGACGTCGACGGGCGCGGTGACGCTGTCCAGCACCCGTGGCGCGACGACCGCGAGCAGACCGGCACATCCGCCGAGCAGCAGCACGAGCAGCACACCGACGATCAGCACCACACGGCGCGTGGTGCGCCGGCTCCCCCGGTCGACCGCAGGGGGCGGCACGGGTGGGCCACCCGGCGGTGGGGGTGGTACCGGCGGGCCCGGCGTCGCTGCGGTCATGACAGGTAGCTGGCGACCCGGGTCGCGAGCGCGGCCTCGTCCTCCACCGGCAGCGTGACCTCCTCGAGGTCGTCGACCACCGCGTCGGCGCCGTGCGCCCGGAGCTCGGCGGCCATCCCCTCCCGGTCGATGCCGATGACCAGGGCGAAGCCGCCACGTTTGCCGGCCTGGACCCCTGCCTGGGCGTCCTCGACGACCACGGTGCGCTCCGGTGTGGCATCGATCCTGCGGGTGGCCTCCAGCAACGACGCCGGGTCGGGCTTGCCGGGTAGGCCAAGCTCAGCTGCGACCACCCCATCGACCCGTGCCTCGAACAGCTCCAGGAGCCCGGCGGTCTCCAGCACGGGACGGCAGTTGCGGCTGGCGGAGAACACCGCGGTGCGGATGCCGTTGGCGTGGAGCCGACAGATCAGCTCGACGGTCGAGGGGAAGACGACCACACCGTCCTGCTCGAGGGTGGCGAGGAAAGCGTCGTTCTTGCGCTCACCCAGCGCGGCGATCGTGTCCTCGTCCACCTCGATGCCTCGGCTGACCAGGAAGTCCCGGACCCCGTCGAGCCTCGGTTTGCCATCGACGTGCCGCAGGTAGTCCTGGTCGGTGAACGGGCTGTGGTCCTCGTCGGGATGGTCGTCCCGTTCGTTGAGGTAGCCGTCGAACAGCCGCTTCCAGGCGGCACGGTGGACCGAGGCGGTGTCGGTGATGACGCCGTCGAGGTCGAAGATGACCGCATCGAAGCGGTCGGGGTCGAGGGTGAACGTCATCGGCGCTCCGCCTGTTGTCGTTGTGGGCCTCAGCCTGTTCCGGTCACGCACCGCATGCAACCGCAAGGTGGTGGTCGCGTGGACAGGGTGCAGGGGATCGGGCGACGTGCAGTTCCGCCCGGTGTGTGCGACGCCAGCCTGCAGAACCGCCGGGAGACCCTGAGGAGGCTCCCCCCTGGCGAGAAGCAGCAGATACCTGCTGGAACTCGCGTGCTGAGCGGCCCTCGCGCCTCCCCACCGCCGACGGGGCACGACTTCCAGCGGCATGCGGCTGCTTCTCGCACGGATCGTGCGGGTGCCGACCGCGGACCAGCGGACGGAGCGATGACTCGTGCGCACCGTGGGGTCGCGGCACGGTGGTCGCATGCACCGATCCCGACCGGCACGGACCCGCGCTGTAAGGTCGAGTCAGGTGAGGATCCGGGCACGGTCGCGGGGTCGCGCGACCGGCACAGCCGGGCAGGGAGGTCACCATGGCTCGTGCGTTCACCGCCCCGAGACCCGCGTCCTACGCGCCGCTGCCGCCGCCGATCAACCGGCGCCGCTTCGACGGTCCGCTACCGCCGGGACCGGGGGTGGGGGTACCAGGGGTCAGCCTGGCACGGTTCCTGGCCGACACGCCCGGCTTCCTGTTGCGGCTCCAGCGCCGCTACGGCGACGCGGTGTCCTTCAGCCTCAACGGCCAGCTGTTCCTGGGGCTGTTCGCACCGGAGATGGTGGAGGCGGTCCTGGTGCGCTCCTCGCGCTCCTTCGTCAAGGGCGTCGGCTTCGAGCGCATGCGCAAGGTCCTCGGCGAGGGACTGCTGACCAACGAGGAGCCGATCCACCTGCGGCACCGCCGGATGATGCAGGCGCCCTTCCACCGGGAGCGGCTCGACGGCTACGCCGCGACCATGGCCGCCTCGACCGCCACCGAGCTGGCGAGCTGGGAGGACGGCGCCACCGTGCCCGTCGGACCGCGGATGATGGCCCTGACGCTGGACATCGTGGCGCGCACCCTGTTCGGCACCGACGCCCGCGAGCACGCCGACCGCATCGCCCACTCGATGGAGATCGCCATCGACCGTATCGAGCGAACGATGCTGCCCGGACTCGACCGGCTCGACCGGGTACCGCTGCCGTGGTTCCGGGCGTTCCCCCGGGCCGCCGACGACCTCGCCGAGGTCGCGGAGCAGCTGATCGCCGGACGCCGGGCCACAGCCCGCAACGGTCACTCCGGCCACGGGGACCCGGCGGTCGACGCGCAGGGGGCGTCCTTCGACCCGCGCCGGGACGACCTGCTGGCCCTGCTGCTGGCGATGCGCGACGACGACGGGGGCGGCCTGGATGACGACGAGGTCCGCGACGAGGTCCTCACCCTGATCCTCAGCGGCCACGAGACCACGGCCAACGTGCTCACCTGGGCCCAGGCCTACCTCGCCACCGCCCCCGAGGTCCGCCAGGCCCTGGAGGCGGAAGCCGACGCCCAGGTCTGGCTCACCGAGGGTCGTGCGCCGAGCGTCGAAGAGGTCATGAGCGCGGAGGTCGCCGGGTTGGTGCTCGCGGAGTCGCTGCGGCTCGCCCCGCCGGTGTGGGTCGCCCCCCGGCGCGCGCTCGAGGACATCGAGGTGGCCGGTGTCGCCGTCCCGGCCGGGGCCCACGTGCTGGTCAGCCAGTACGTCACCCACCGCGACCCGCGCTGGTTCCCCGCGCCGGAGCGCTTCGACCCGTGGCGCTGGCGCGAGCGCCCGGAGCGCGAGCTGCCGCGGGGGGCCTACACCCCCTTCGGGGGCGGCAACCGCCGCTGCCTCGGCGAGCACTTCGCCCTGGTCGAGGCCCGCATCATCCTGCTGGCGATCGCCCGGCAGCTGCGACTGGAGCCCTCCGACCCACGCCACCCCGTTCCCCGCGCGCAGCCGCGGGCGACCTACCGGCCCCGGGGCAGGGTCCCGATGCGGGTGACGCGGCGCACGGACTGACCTGCTCCGTCATCGAGGGGCTGCCCGTTCACCCAGACGGGCTGACCCGGCCGGACTAGCGTGCTGACGAGCCGACGAACCACGGTCATGCCGGGGGTGATCATGTCGTTCCAGTCCATGTACCGGGAGCGCAAGCGCGAGGCGGCGGACGCGGTCCGCCTGGTGCAGGACGGCGACACGATCGTCGTTCCCATCGCGGCCGGCGAGCCACCGGCGCTGCTGCACGCCCTGTCTCAGCAGCGCCGGGAGTTCCGCGACGTGACGGTGTTCCAGATGCTGCCGCTGCACCAGCCCGACTACTTCGACCCGGCCACCACCGAACACGTGCGCCACAGCTCACCGTTCCTCGGCGCTCCCAACCGTCGTGGGGTCCACGAAGGCTGGATCGACGTCGTCCCGGCCCACTTCTCCGAGGTGCCGCGGCTGATCCGTCGCGGCCTGGTGCCTTCCGACGTCGTGTTCGCCCACGCCTCCCCCATGAACGAGGACGGGATGCTGGCGGTGGGACTGTCCCCCGACTACACGATGGCGGCGATCGAGAAGGCCAGGACGGTGCTGCTGGAGGTCAACCCCCGGGTCCCCTTCGCCCACGGCCCCTGCCGGGTGCACATCTCCAAGGTCACCGCCGTGGTGGAGAACGACGAACCGCTGATCGAGATCCCGCCGACCGCGATCGGCGAGGCGGAACGGGCGATCGCCGGCTACGTGGGCGAGCTCGTCCCCGACGGCGCCACCCTGCAGATCGGGATCGGGGCGATCCCCGATGCGGTCGTGCAGCAGCTGGCGACCAAGCGGGACCTCGGGATCCACACCGAGATGTTCGGCGACGGCATCCTGTCGCTCCTCGAGGCGGGGGTCGCCACCAACCGCCGCAAGAACCGCCACCCCGGGGTGACGATCGCCACCTTCGCGCTGGGTTCCCACCGGCTGTACGACTACCTCGACGACAACCCGACGGTGCAGATGCACCCGGTCGACGTCACCAACGATCCCGTGCTGGCCGGGCAGAACGACCGGCTCCACTCGATCAACGGGTCGCTCCAGGTCGACCTGATCGGTCAGTGCGGCTCGGAGAGCCTGGCGCACCGCCCCTACTCCGGGACCGGCGGCCAGTTCGACTTCGTCCGGGCCGCGAACCGGTCCGAGGACGGCCGCTCGTTCATCGTGCTGCCGTCGACCGCCAAGGGCGGCACGATCTCCCGCATCGCGCCGACCCTGGCACCGGGAACCCACGTGACCACGAGCAAGAACGACGTCGACCACGTCGTCACCGAGTACGGCGTGGCTCGGCTACGCGGCCGCACGGCACGGCAGCGGGCCGAGGCGCTGATCGCGATCGCCCACCCCGACTTCCGCGCCGAGCTCACCGAGGCCGCCGAGCAGCTCCGGCTGGTGTGACCTCCGGTGCGTGACCCCCGGCTACTGCGTGACCACTCCTGGACCCGGCGGCTCATCCTCAGCTGCCGCCGGCCGCCGCCCGCTCGGCCGTCAAGCGGCGCATCCGTTCCGACGCCCGGGCGTAGAAGCGCAGCTGCGTCGGTCGGCCGAAGACCGCGAAGCCGGCCCGCACCACCGGGTTCTCGATCTTCCCGCGCTGGGAGTAGGCGGCCATCCGGAAGGAGACCCGGCCCGATGCCTCCTCCTTGACCACCTCGTAATCCATCTGCCCCCGCTCGAGGTGGCCCTCGAGCGTCCGGTAGTGCCAGGCGAAGCGGTGGACCGCCGCGCCGCCCTCCGCGTCGGGTCCGTCGACGACCCCGCCGACGCGCACCCCCATCGGGAAGCGCAGGCCCGCGAACCGGCCCACGAGCAACATGTCGCGGCCGTCGAGGGGCGCCGCGGCGTCGTAGACGGCCCGCACCAGCGAGGGGTCCGCGACCTCGTAGGTCCACAGCAGCGCGCGGGCGACGGCGAAAGGCCCACCCTCCACCGGCGGACCGGGCGCCTCAGACGGCAGGTCGACCCGGCGCCGGTCCGCCCGCCAGGACGGGTCCGCGTCGGCCTGCTCCCAGGCCATGGGGGTGAAGTTGACCTCGAGCCTTGCCAACCGCTCGAAGTGCACACGGGTCGAACCCGGCACGGGCGCCGTGCTGACGATACGCCTGGCGTCGCTCACGACGTGGGGTCGTAGCGGTGGGTCGTGCAGGCCGGGTTGCTCATCCGGACCCCACCGCTCACCGCGGCCACCCGGCGACAGAACTGGGACCACATGTGCTGCTGGAGTTCGCGACCGATCGGCAGCCGTTCGTAGAGCAGGTGGAACAGCGGGTCACCGCTGCGCGCCCACGACTCGATCCGGAACTCGAGGAACCCGCGGGGATCGGTGCTGGTCCGGAACTCGATCTCGCCAGCCTCCATGTGCCCCCGCAGGGTCGCGAGCCGGAAGGAGGTCGGCGTGCGTTCCACCACCCGCACCGGACCGTTCCACGGTCCCGGCAACCGCACGATCAGCTCGTCACCGACCTCGAGGTTGCGCGCCGGGTGGCCATCCAGGGTCTCGAAACGCGCCATCTCAGTGGGCGTGACCCGGTTGGGCTCCTCGAGGATGTAGTTGATGAGCTCCTCGCCGGTCAGCACCTCGTCGGTGACCACGATCCAGTAGCTGCGGTGGAACAGCGGCCCGAGGCCCTCGCGAGCCCGCTGCACCGTCGCGGGATCACCGGGGAGCTCGCGGTCCAGGTCGGGAGGTTCGCCCTCATCAGAACGGCGATCCCGGCGGTAGAGGGGGATGCGTTGCATGCTGTAGCGCACCGCGGTGGTGGCCATGTCGGAGCCCCAGTGGGCGAGACGCCCTACGGTGCCGGCACCGACGGTCGACCGGTGCGTGGTGCTCGCCATCGTGTGCCTCACCGGGTCGGGAACGAGGGAGGGTCGGAGAGCATGGACCGTACTACCGCAGCGACCATCGCCCACGACGTCGGCCTGGCCGCCTGGTTCGGCGGCGCCTGGATGGGGGCGGTCGGGCTGAACGGCGCCACCATCGAGGTGGACGACCACACCCAGCGCACCCGGGTGGCCAACGCCGGCTGGTTCCGGTGGGCACCGATCGCCGGCGCGTGCCTGGTCGCGCACCTCATCGGCGCACACCTGCTCGGACGGCTCCTGCCGGTTCCCGGGCGCGCCGCTGCCGCACCGGACCCTCGGCCCGGCCACTCGTTGCGGGTGTTGCGCACGGTCCTGACGGCTGCTGCCGTGCTGTCGACGGCCGAGACCGGGCTGTCGGGGCAGCGGGTCGTCCATGGCGGCGACGTCCCCGTGGCGACCGCCGTCACCCCGATCGCCGCGACGCCACCGGCCGTCGCCGCCGCTCAACGGCGGCTGCGCGTCGCTCAGTGGCTGGTCCCGGGCTTCACCGGGGCATTGCTGGTGGTGGAAGTGCTCCAGCGTCGTGGGAGCCGCTGAGCGCGGCATCGATGGCCGCGACCTCGGCGAAGGTGGCGGCGCGCAGCGAATCCCGGAAGGCCTCCTGGGCACGGGCCCAGGGCGTGTGGATCGCACAGCCCTGCTCCCACCGGCAGGGCCCGCCCCTCAGGACGCACTCGGTGGAGCCCAGGGTCCCGTCGGCCACCTCGATGACCTCCAGCAACGACCCCTCGCCCGGCTCACGGACCAGCTCGTAGCCGCCGTGGCGACCAGCCAACGAGCGCACGACCCCCGCTCTCACGAGCTCGGCCAGCAGCTGGGGCAGGTAGGAGAGGGGGATCTGCATCTCCTGCGCGATGTCGGCGGTCTTCCGCCGACCGAGACCGTGATGCCGCGCGAGGTCGAGCACCGCACGCACCGTGTAGTCCGCCCGCTTGCCGAGCGTCAGGTCCATGTCGCCCCGCTCCCGTGGTGTCCTCGGTACCGACCTTCCGGCCACGCTGCCGCTTCCGCGGTCCTGTGGACCTGCTCCTGCTCAGTTCCCACGCGGCGCGGGCGTGCTCCTCGCACCCGACCTGGGACCGATCGGCGGGCACGGTCCATCGGCCTCGGCTCTTCTGGCCGTCCGCCGACATCGGCCGTGGACGGCAGACGGCAGGGTAAGCGTTTTCATGGACCATCATCCAGGGCCATCGGTCACCCCGTGGACGGCCGACCGACGCGCGACAGCCGATCGGGTCCTGCAGCCCTGGCGCCCGCTCCACCACGGCTCGTAGGTTGGGACGCGTGGCGCACGACGTGGCCTCGACCCAGGGAGTACCCATGGACACCGACCTTCACACCCGGATGGCGACCGGTCAGGGGTTCCTCGCCGCGCTGGACCAGAGCGGCGGCTCGACCCCCAAGGCACTGGCGAACTACGGCATCGACCCCGGCAGCTACGACGGCGAGGAGGAGATGTTCGACCTCGTCCACGAGATG
>PWWI01000151.1 GCA_003561535.1 Nitriliruptoraceae bacterium | reverse complement strand
TGATGCGCAAGCAGATCGCGGAGCTCGACATCCCCGAGGTGCCGGAGTTCCTCGACATCATCCACGAGTCCGGAGGGCACCTGTGGGCCTGCCGGATGTCGGCCGACATGAACAAGCTCACGAAAGACGACCTCTACGACGGCGTCGAGGGCATCATCAGTGCCACCGACTTCATGGAGCTGTCCGAGGGCGCCCAGACGATCTTCATCTGAGCCCTCAGCTTGGCGGTGGCCGGTCCGGGGAGGCTCCCGGGCCGGCCATCGGCTGTGATGGGGCGCGGCCGGCCGGCCGGCGGTGTGGTGGGCGTGGTCGGCTGGTGGTGGGTGCGAGAAGCAGCGGATATCGGCTGGTTCTCGTGGTGTGGTGGCCTCAGGCGCCGGTTGTGGTGCCGGTGGGTGCGAGAAGCAGCGGATAGTGGCTGGTTCTCGCGCGGCGGGGCCGGGGGCCGGGAGCGGGGCCGGTCGGCCGGCAGCGGGCGGGGTCGGCTCGCGCGGTGGGGCCGGGGGCGGGGCCGGCCGGGGGCGGGGCCCGGGCGGCCGGCAGGTGCTAGGGCCGCCTTGGGGACCATCGCCCCTCGCCGCCGGGCCGTCCCCCCGTGCACACTGGAAGCCCGAGATAGTGGTCGATCATGACCCCCCTCGTCAGTGACAGCACCCACGTTGCCACCGGGGAGTCCCCGGCCCTGCGCATGGTGGACGCGGCCACGGTGGCTGACCTACCGCGGCGCAACCTCTCGCCCGGCGTGACCTATGCCACGCTGTGGTCCGAGGGCCGGTCCTTCGCCGGCGTGTTCTGGCTGGAGCCGGGCGCGGTCATCACCGAGCACACGCACCAGTTCCACTGCCACCACGTGTGGACGCTGGAGGGGCAGGTCAGCATCCTCGAGCGCAGCCTGGCCCCGGGCTCCTACGCCTACGTTGCGCCGGGTCAGCCCCACGACCTGGTTGCCGGGCCCGAGGGCGCCACCGCCTTCTACCTCTACCTGGTCACCTCGACCCCGTAGCAACGGGCAGTGGGCCCTTGGTTGCGACGCCTTCGGCTGGCAGGCTCCGCCGAGGGCCGCGGTGACGCGGCCGGAAGACGACGGCGCTCGACCGGGCGCCGCTGACGACGGCGCTCGACCGGGTGCCGCTGACGACGGCGCTGGACCGCGCGCCACCGCAGGCGCCGCACCGCGCGCCACCGCAGGCGCCGCACCCGGCGCCACCGACGGGCTCGAAGGGAGCTGCCGTGCCACCTCGGCGGATCGTGATCATGGGCGCGGCTGGCCGCGACTTCCACCTGCACAACACCGTGTTCCGGGACGACCCGGCCGCCGAGGTGGTGGCGTTCACCGCCACGCAGATCCCCGGCATCGACGGCCGGGTCTACCCGCCCTCGCTGGCGGGCCGTGACTACCCCGACGGCATCCCGATCCGTGCTGAGGTCGAGCTCGAGGACCTGGTCGCCACCCACGATGTCACCGAGGTGGTCCACGCCTACTCGGACCTGTCGCACCTCGACGTCATGCACACCGCGTCGCGGGTGCTGGCCACCGGGGCGGACTTCCGGCTGATCGGCCCCGACGCGTCGATGCTGCGCAGCCGGGTGCCGGTGGTCGCGGTGACCGCGGTGCGGACCGGGTGCGGCAAGAGCCAGACCTCGCGCCGGGTCGGTCAGTTGCTGCTGGACGCCGGGCTGCGCACGGTCCTGATCCGCCACCCGATGCCCTACGGCGACCTGGAGCGCATGCGGGTCCAGCGGTTCGCCTCGCTGGAGGACATCGACGCCTCCGACCCCACGATCGAGGAGCGGGAGGAGTACGAGGCGCCGGTCGCGATGGGCATGGTCGTCTACGCCGGGGTGGACTACGCCGACATCCTCGCCGCCGCCGAGACCGAGGCCGACGTGATCATCTGGGACGGCGGCAACAACGACTTCCCCTTCGTGCGGCCCGACGTGCAGGTCACCGTCACCGATCCGCTGCGGCCCGGCCACGAGCTGCTCTACCACCCCGGCGAGACCAACCTGCGGCTGGCCGACATCGTGGTGATCAACAAGGTCGACGCCGCCTCGCCGGAGGACATCGAGGTGGTGGCTGCGAACGTGGCCGCGCTCAACCCCGGCGCGACCGTGGTGCGGGCCAGCTCACCGGTGACCCTGGACTCGGGTCCGTCGCTGGTTGGCAAGCGCGCGGTGGTCGTGGAGGACGGGCCGACGATCACCCACGGCGGGATGCCCTACGGGGCCGGGACCGTCGCGGCCCGCCAGGCCGGGGGGGCCGAGCTCGTCGACCCGCGTCCCTGGGCGGTCGGCAGCATCGCCGCGACCTACGCCGCCTACCCCGAGATCGGGCCGGTGCTGCCGGCCATGGGCTACGGCACCCAGCAGGTCGATGAGTTGGCCGCGACCCTGCGGGCGGCGGAGTGCGACGTGGTCGTCAGCGGCACCCCCTTCGACCTCAGCCGTATCGTGGACATCGGCCACCCGATCCGGCGAGCCAGCTACGAGTTGGCCGAGCAGGGCCAGCCGGACCTGGCCGCGGCGCTGGCCGACCACCTCGATGCGTGGGTGCGACGGGCCAGCGGCGGGTGAGCCATCCCGTCCCTCGCGCGGCGGCCGTGGAACCCAGCCGGCGGCGGCCGTGGAACCCAGCCGGCGGCGGGCCCGGGGCCTCGGCCGGCGGTGGGGGGGGGGCCCGGGCTGCTACGGCACGAACTGCTCCTCGATGCGGGTGACCACGCCGCCCTCGAGGGTGAGCCAGAAGGGGTTGTAGGAGACCAGGTCGTGGTCCCCGGGCTGCGAGGCCAGGTCGTCCAGGAGTGCCTCCCAGGAGCTCGCCACCTCCGCGGGATCCGCATCGAGCTGGATCAGGATCACCTCGGTGTCCGTGGCGACCGGCAGGGTGCGCAGCCGGGGGTTGACGTTGCGGATGTGGTAGCCGTTCGGCGGTCCGTGGGGGTCCTCGGGGTGGTCCTCGGCGTAGGCGATGCGGGCCTCCTCGCCGGTCAGGAACTGGATCACATCCACCGTCAGGGTGCGGCCCGGTAGGTCGGCAGCGTGGAGCAGCACGGCATGCCGACCGTCGGCCAGGTCCGTGTCCGTCCCGGATGCGTCGTCGTCGAGCGGGTCCTGCCCGGGTGGGGCCAGCTGGAGCCACTCGTAGAACACGTCGTGCTCGCCCTCGATCAGGTAGAGCACCGACGCCGCGCCCTCGGCCACGGCCAGCGTCGTGGTGTCGAGCTGGGCGAGCAGGGCCGAGGAGCCGCAGGAGGTGGACGCGTTCGGGATCACCGGCCGCAGGTCCTCGAGGTCGACCATCACCGTCCCGGCGACGATCTCCGCGCTGCGCAGCATCCCCTCGGTCTCGTCGGAGAACCAGCCGCCGTAGCCCTCCTCGCGCTCCTCGTCGGTCGGTCCGGCGAGCAACGCCTCGAGCGTCCCGGTGAGCGGATCGTCCGCTGCGACCGTGCGGGGCACCGGGAACACCTCGGTGCAGGGGTCACCGAGCGTGTGGTTGCTCAGGTAGATCTCCACCTCGACGGTCTCGGGCGCGGGGTCGGGCGACGGCTCGTCGGGCGACGGCTCGTCGGGCTCCGCGGCCGGGTCGTCGGGCTCGTCGACCGGCGGCACAGGCTCGGGTGGCGGGTCCTCGTCGACGCCGCAGCCGATGGCAGCCAGCAGCAGCGGCAGCAGGACGAGCCAGCGGACGGCACGGCGGGTACGGATCGCCGGAAGGAGCGGACGGGCGCGCATCGCGACCACCTCCACACACAGCGCCGGCCACGCCGGGAGCCGATGAGAGGCGTGCCGGTCAACCCCAGTGTGTGCGTCCCGACGCTGGCCGCGCCAGTGGCCATGGACCCGGATCCCGGCGTTCGGCCCGCGGCGGCGGCAGGTCCCGCGGCGGCGGCAGGTGGCCGCGCCCGGCCAGCGCCTGGCCACCCCCGGCCAGCGCCTGGCCACCCCCGGCCAGCGCCTGGCCACCCCCGGTAGCGCACGGCCACCCCCGGCCAGCGCCCGGCCAGCTCCCGGCCACCCCCGGTCGGCCCTGGCCGCTCGGTCGTCGCCCGCGGGGGCGGGGGCGTGGGAAGCTGATGGCAGGAGCGGAACCCGCCGCCCGTGCGGGACGTCCCACTTCCGACCCACCTCCCAGGACCCGTCACACAAGGAGCACCCGGATGTCGCTCTCGGATCGCAAGCTGCTGGCCGGGATGCTGATCGTGGTGCTGGCGCTGAGCTGCGGCGAGGCCACGATCAACGACGAGGACCCCAACGACGTACCCCCACCGCCGCCGGAGGACGAACCCTTCGACGCCGACGCCTCCCGCGAGTTGGCCGAGCGCTGGCTCGGCGTCGCGGAGGAGGACATCGAGGAGACCGTGATGCTGCGCATCTCCCGCCGGGGGGAGGAGTTCTTCCCGGGCACGCTGGAGCTGCGGCCTGGTCGCTTCAACGTCGAGCTCGACGAGGACGACCAGGGGATCTACCGCATCACCCGGATCGTGATCGAGACCGAGGAGGGGGAGTCGATGGTGGTGGAGTAGCCACCTCGACCACCGGCAGCCGGAGCGCGGCCGGCGCCGACGCCGGCACGACCGGCTGCTCAGGCTGGACCGGCGCCAGCCGCTCGTAGGCCGCGCCCATGGGCGGCCGCCGGTCGGCCTCGCCGCGGTTGGGCCAGAGCGCCATCGCCCGCTCGGTCATCGCGGTGATCGTCAGCGACGGGTTGACCCCGAGGTTGGAGGTGATGGTCGAGCCGTCGCAGACGTGCAGGCCCTCGACCCCGTGGACGCGGTGGTAGGGGTCGACCACGCTGGTCGACGGGTCCTCGCCCAGGGGGCAGCCGCCGATGAAGTGAGCGGTCGCCGGGGTGTTGAGCGTCGCCTCGAAGATCGACCCCATCGGCTCGCCGTCCATGTGCTCGGCGGCGTGCCGGGCCGCCCGGTTGGCGGCGGGGATCCAGGTCGGGTTCGGCTCGCCGTGGCCCTGGCGGGTCGTGAGCCGGGGTCCGAAGGGCCCGCGCTTGCGCACCATCCGCAGCGAGTTGTCGATGGTCTGCATGGTGAGCAGGATGACCGTCCGCTCCGACCAGCTCCGAGCCGACAAGCTGCGCAGGAACCGCACGGGGTGACGCAGGATCGACAGCACGAAGCGCAGGGGCCGGGGGAGCCGCCCGCCGCCGTCGACCATCAGCGTGGCGATCAGCGCCATGGCGTTGGAGCCCTTGCCGTAGCGCACGGGCTCGATGTGGGTGTCCTCGTCGGGGTGGATCGAGGAGGTGATGGCCACGCCCGAGGCGTACCCGACGGTGCCGGCTGAGCCCTGGGTCCGATCCACCTCGCCGGAGGGCAGGCGGTGCGCGGTGGCGCCGACCAGGGCCTCGGAGTTGGTCCGCACCAGCGTGCCGAGCGCCGGCGACAGGCCCGGGAGGCGGCCCCGTTCCTTCAACTCGAACAGCAGCCGCTGGGTGCCGAGCGCGCCCCCGGACAGGACCACCTGCTCGGTGGTCAGGCTCCGGCGGTCCTTGCGGAACCAGGCGCCGGGGCGCTCGTGGACGATGCGCCACCCGCCGCCTTTCAGGGGCAGGACGTCCACCACCTGCCGCTCCGCGAGCACCTCGGCGCCCGCCTGCTCGGCGAGGTGGAGGTAGTTGTGGTCGAGCGAGTTCTTCGCCTCGTGCTTGCAGCCCACCATGCAGTTGCCGCACCGGATGCAGCCCACCCGGTCGGGGCCGAGCCCACCGAAGTAGGGGTCGCTGACCCGCTCCCCGGGCTTGCCGAACCACACGCCGACGTCGGTGGGGTGGTAGGTGTCCGCGACGCCCATGTCCTCGGCGACGGCCTTGAGGAGCCGGTCGGCGGGGGGGATGAAGGGCACCGGGGTGACCCCGAGCATCCGCTTGGCCTGGTCGTAGTAGGGCGCGTACTCGCTGCGCCAGTCGTTACCGGCCGGCCACAGGTGGTCGCGCCAGTAGGCGTCGAGGGGCTCGTAGAGGGTGTTGGCGTAGACCACCGAGCCGCCGCCGACCGCCGCGCCGGACAGCACGAAGACGTCCTTCAGCAGCGTCAGGCGCTGGAAACCTCGCAGTCCCAGCCTCGGGGCCCACACGTAGCGGCGCAGGTTCCAGTTCGTGTCGGGCAGGCTGTCCTTGGTCCACCGTTTGCCCGCCTCGAGCACCGTGACCCGGTAGCCCTTCTCGGTCAGCCGGAGCGCGGACACGCTCCCGCCGAACCCGCTCCCGACGATCGCGACGTCGGTGTCGAAGGCCATGCACCCACCTCCCGTACAGCGTGACGGCGACAGCATCGCAGGTCTGCCGCTGTGGATGTGCTTCGAGTCCGTCGCCGTCGCAGGTCGGTCGCCGTCGCAGGTCGGTCGCCGTCGCAGGTCGGTCGCCGTCGCAGCGAGCCGAGCCACACCAGCGTCGGCGCTCACCGCTCCGCTGCGCTGTCGTCGGAGGGACCCACGTGGCGGGTCTGCCGCAGCGGCTGCTCGGGCAGCAGCACCATGAGCACGCAGGCGATGACCGCCAGGGGCACGGCGCTGAGGAACACCGTGGACAGCGCGCCGGCGAAGGCGTCGACCACCTGGTCGCGCACCGCCGGGTCCAGCGCCAGGATCGTCGCGGGGCTGCCCTGGATCGCCGTCGGGTCGAGGACGGCGCCGTCGATGCGGACGTCATCGAGCCGTGCCAGCAGCCCCGCGGTCAGCACCGCGCCGAGTACCGCGGTCCCGATCGAGCCGCCGAGGGTCCGGCTGAAGCCGATGGTCGCCGTCGCCGCGCCCAGGTCTGTGGCCGGCACGTCGTTCTGGGCGATCAGGACCAGGTTCTGCATCACCAGCCCCAGTCCGACGCCCATCAGGGCGGTGAACGCGCCGGCCTCCAGCCGCGAGGTGGCGGTGTCCATCGTGCTCATCAGCGTGAGCGCGACCGCCATCAGCGCGGTGCCCGCGATCGGGTGCGCCCGGTAGCGCCCGGTCCGGGTGATCAGCCGGCCGGAGGCCATCGAGGTCACGATGAACCCACCCATCAGCGGGGTGAGCAGCAGGCCGGCCTCGGTCGCGCTGGCCCCGGTGACCAGCTGGAAGAACACGGGCAGGAACACGATCGAGCCGAACATCGCCGCGCCCACCACGAACCCGGCGGCCGCCACCAGGGTGAAGGTCCGTGAGGAGAAGAGCCGGGGAGGGATGATCGGCTGGGCCGTGGTGCGTTGCCGGAGCACGAACAGCAGGCTGAGCGTCCCGCCACCGAGCCCGAGCGCGATGATCAACGGCGAGGTCCAGGCGTGCACGGTCCCGCCCCAGGCGGTGACCAGCAGCAGCGCGACGACGCCGGTCACCAGCAGCGCTGCGCCGAGCAGGTCGAGCCGCTGCTCCACCCGCCGCTGCGGCAGGGCCAGCACCCGGGAGGTCACCACCAGCGCCACGATGCCGACCGGCACGTTGACCAGGAACACCCACCGCCAGTCGAGGTGGTCGACGATGAACCCGCCGAGCAGCGGCCCGGTGACCGAGGCGACGCCGAACACCGCGCCGAGGTAGCCCTGGTAGCGGCCCCGTTCCCGAGGTGACAGGAGGTCGCCGATGATCGTCATCGTCAGCGCCATCACCCCGCCGCCGCCGACGCCCTGGACCGCCCGGGCGCCGATCAGCATCGGCATGTTGAGCGCCGCGCCGGAGAGCACGGAGCCCAGCAGGAAGATCAGGATCGCCACTTGGAACACCCGTCGGCGGCCGTGGACGTCCGACAGCCGACCGAACAGTGGGGTGGCGGCGGTCGCGGCCAGCAGGTAGGCGGTGACGATCCAGGCGATCAGGTCGAGCCCGCCGAGCTCCCCGGCGATCGTCGGCAGCGCGGTGGCCACGATCGTCTGGTTGAGCGCCACCAGGAACATGCCGG
>PWWI01000193.1 GCA_003561535.1 Nitriliruptoraceae bacterium | reverse complement strand
GTGGTGGGGCTGAAGACCCACACCAAGATCTCCCTGGTGATCCGGCGCGAGTCGGGCAAGGTGCGCCGCTACGCCCACATCGGCACCGGGAACTACAACGACAAGACCGCGCGGATCTACGAGGACGTCGGGCTGCTGACCGCCGACCCCGACCTCGGCCAGGACCTCAGCGACCTGTTCAACGTGCTGACCGGCTACTCCAAGCAGTCGGAGTACCGGAAGCTCGTGGTGGCACCGACGACCTTCCGGTCGCGGATGCTGGAGCTGATCGCCCGCGAGCGGGATGCCGAGGACGGCCACATCGTCGCGAAGATGAACAGCCTGGTAGACGGGCAGATCATCGAGGCCCTCTACGACGCCGCCGCCACCGGGACCCCCATCGACCTGATCGTCCGCGGGATCTGCTGCCTGCGGCCGGGGGTCCCCGGGTTGTCGGAGTCGATCACGGTCCGCTCCATCGTCGGCCGCTCCCTCGAGCACTCACGCGTCTACCGGTTCGGTAGCGAGGCCCGTGGCTACGACCACCTGATCGGTTCCGGCGACTGGATGACCCGCAACCTCAGCCGCCGGGTCGAGGCGCTGACCCCCGTGGAGGACCCCCGGCTGCAGCGACGGCTGGAGGAGATCCTGGCGATCAACCTCGCCGACGACCTGCTGTCCTGGGAGCTCGGTGTCGATGCGCGCTGGCGGCGGGTGCCGACCACCCGCGGTGTCGACACCCACCTGACACTGCAGGAGCGGGCACGGCGACGGGCGCAGGCATGAGCCAGGAACGCAGCGTGGACAACGACTGGACGGGGCCAGCGGCCGTCGAGGCCGCGGGAGGGGGCGTCCTGCGTGGGAGTGCCGACGCACCGGAGGTCCTGGTCGTGCACCGCGTCCGCTACGACGACTGGTCCCTGCCCAAGGGCAAGCTCGATCCCGGGGAGGCCCACGAGGTCGCCGCGGTCCGCGAGGTCGAGGAGGAGACCGGGGTCCGTGCCGAGGTTCAGGACGAGATCAGTCAGGTCGTCTACCCGGTCGTCGACGGGTGGAAGCGCGTGCGATGGTTCGTGATGGAGCACCGCGACGGTGACCCCTCCGACCGGGCGGCCGACCGTGAGGTCGACGTCGCGCGCTGGGTCGACGCGCGACAGGCCCCACAGCTGCTCACCTACCCTGCCGACGTTGAGTTGCTCACCGAGGCGCTCGCCCACCGCTCCACCGGAGGTGACCGGTGACGCTCCTGCTCGTCCGCCACGCCGACGCCGGGGATCGTGCCGCCTGGACCGGCGACGACCTCGCCCGACCCCTCAGTGCCAACGGCCGCGCACAGTCGGATGCGCTGGCCGAGATGCTGGCCGACCACGAGCTGACCGTCATCCTGTCCAGCCCCGCCAAGCGGTGCATCGACACCGTGGCACCCCTGGCTGCGGCTCGTGGGCTACCGGTCGAGGAGGAGGTGGCCTTGACGGAGGGCACCCCCTTCGAGCAGGTGGACCAACTGCTGACCCGCGTCGCGACCGAGAACGCCCTGCTGTGCAGCCACGTCGACGTCATCGGGTCGGCGCTGACGGCGCTGTGGCGCCGAGGGCACCTGCCCGAACGTCCGAACGCGCGCAAGGTGGCCACCTGGCTCGTGGAGGGCTGGCCCGACCCGGCCCGGGTCGAGCTGCTGAACCCCTCCGGCGCGAGCTGACGGGTGCGCACCGCCATCCTCGACCTCGGCAGCAACTCCTTCCACGTCCTGGTGGCGGAGGTGGACGGCCACAGCGTCACCCCGCTGCTGCGGGAGCGGGAGATGCTGCACCTCGGTCGGGAGGTCGCCCGGCACGGGGCGATCCCACTCGAACAGCACCAGCGGGCGGTCGCGGTGGTCGCCTACCTGAGCGAGCTGGCTCGACGCGGCGGAGCGAGCGAGGTGCTGGCGGTGGCGACCGCCGCGCTGCGGGAGGCCCCGGGGGGCCAGGAGGTGGTCACCGACCTGTCGCGTGCCGCCGGCACCGACGTGCGGGTGCTGGACGGACTGGAGGAGGCGCGGCTGTCCTACCTCGGGGTACGTGCCGCGGTCGCGGTCCGCGATGAGCCGGTCCTCGTGCTCGACCTCGGAGGTGGATCCCTCGAGCTGGCGGTGGGCGCCGGTGATCAGATCACCTGGGCCGCGTCGATCCCCCTGGGCGTGAGCCGGCTCTCGGCGTCGATCAACCACGATCCGCCGGACCGGCCCGAGGTCCAGGCGCTGCGCGAGGTGGTGGACGCCGAGCTCGACCCGCTGGTCGACCGGATCACCGCGATGGCCCCGGCCACGACCGTCGCGGTCGGCGGGACCGTGCGGGCGCTGGCTCGCCTCGCCGCGGCCGACCAGGGCCAGTGGCTGCCCGCCACCCTGAACCAGCTCAGCGTGGACACCTCCGAGCTGCAGCGCCTGCGCGAACGGCTGGTGTCGGTGGACACCGTCACCCGGGGGCGGCTGCCCGGCATGAAGTCCAGCCGCGCCGACCACCTGCACGTCGCAGGGGTGGTCCTGACCCGGGTCCTCGAACGCCTCGGACTGGAGCGGATCACCGTCAGCGACTGGGGGCTCCGGGAGGGGCTGCTGCTGGACCCCTACGCCATCGGCACGCCACCGAGCGCGCTGCAGCTGCGGACCGACCAGGTCACCCGGTTGCGCCGCACCTTCAGCGGCGACGACCCCCACCCCACCCACGTCGCCCACCTGGCAGCGCTGCTGTTCGAGCGCACCCGCGACCTCCACGACCTCGACGCGACCGACCGCGAGCTGCTGCGCCACGCCGCCGAGCTCCACTCGATCGGCGAGGCGCTGGCACTCCGTCGACAGCACCTGCACGGGGCCTACCTCGTCGAGAACGCCGAGCTGCGCGGATTCGACCCGGCGGAGACCGCCATGCTCGCGACCCTGGTGCGGTTCCACCGCTCCCGAGGGATCTCCACCGACCACCCGCCCTTCGCGGCCCTGTCCCCCCGGCACCGTCGACGCACGGAGCAGTTGCTCGCGATCCTGCAGGTCGCCGACGGGCTCGACCGTGCCCACGACCAGGCGGTCACCGGCATCGAGGCACGACGACGGGACGACGTCGTCGAGCTGCTGCTGACCGGCGGAGGTCTGCACGTCACTCCCGAGGAACTTGCCCGCAAGACCCGGCTGTTCTCGCGGGTGTTCGACGTCGAGGTCCACCTCCACGATCTGGCCGCACGATGAGCGAACCCTCCCCTCCCCGACCGGACGAACCCACGCCGGACGAACCCACGCCGGACGCACCCACGCCGGACCAGCCAGGCAACGGGACGCCCCGGATCCACCAGCTGCGGGCCCGCTACGTCCGTCGGGTCACCCCGGAGCACGTCGGGCAGCGTGTGTCGGTGCGCCACCTGCTCGACGACCCGGTCCGGGGTCCGATCCCCAGCGACGTGGTGGGGCGGCTGGTCGGGGCGGACGAGGAGGCCATGCTCATCGTCGACCGCGATGGCCTGCTCACCGTGCTCGACCCGGATCTGGTGCTGTCCTCACGGGTCATCCCACCCCATCCGAAGCTGGCGGCCGAGCCCGCGGTGGGCACGCGCGAGGCGCCGCTGGTCCGAGAGGCAGCCCGCGTGCTGCTGATGGACCCCCACGGCCAGGTCCTGCTGGTCGCTCACGCACCCGACACCGAGCGCCGGGTGTGGACCGCGCCCGGCGGCGGGCTGCGCCGCGGGGAGTCGCACCTCGACGCCGCCCACCGCGAGGTGGCCGAGGAGATCGGGGTGGAGGTCGAGGTCGGCCCTTGGATCTGGTCCCGGCGGGTGGTGTTCGAGTTCAGGGGCTGCTGGATCGATCAGGCCGAACGCTGGTTCCTGGCCAGGACGGACGGGGCGGACGTCGACGCGGCGCCGCTCGACGACCCGGGCGCCGTCCAGGCCAAGTGGTGGTCGCTGGATTCGCTGCGGACCACCGACGCTGAGCTCGCCCCGGCCGCGCTCGCCGACCACCTCGCCGTCCTGCTCACCGACGGTCCGCCCGACGAGCCGGTCGACGTCGGTCGGTGAGCGTCGGCACTCATGGTCAGCCGACGAGCTCACCGATCCGGTGGGCCATGACACGGTTGGTACCGCCGCGACCACCGGGGATGCCCGACACGATCACGACGGTGTCACCCTCCTCGGCCAGCCCCTGTTGGATGCACAGCTCGTCGGCGGCTTCGATCAACGCGTTCGACTGACCCTGCTCGGCGGTCATCTCGCCCCGCACCCCCCACATCAGCGGGAGCCGGTACAGCGTCCGCTCCTCGCTGGTGAAGCCGATGAGCGGCTGCTTGGGCCGGAACTTGGACACGAGCTGGATCGAGGCGCCGGAGAAGCTGAAGACCAGGATCGCCTTGGCCCCGAGGTCGTCAGCGATCTGTACCGCCGCCTTCGCGACCACCGAACCGACGACGTCACGGGTCTCGGGGAACTCCTGGTGGAAGTGGGTGTCGCGCTCGTTGACCTCGATGATCCGTGCCATGGTCCGCACGGCCTCGACCGGGTAGCGACCCGCGGCGGTCTCTCCGGACAGCATCACCGCGTCGGTGCCATCGAAGATCGCGTTGGCGACGTCGGAGGCCTCGGCCCGGGTCGGGCGGGGGCTGCGGATCATGGAGTCGAGCATCTCGGTCGCGGTGATGATCGGCTTGGACCAGCGGTTCGCGCGATCGATCATCTGCTTCTGGATCGACGGCACCCGCTCCGGCCCGATCTCCACGCCCAGGTCCCCGCGCGCCACCATGATGGCATCGGCCGCCTGCACGATCTCGTCGAGGTTGTCGACCGCCTCGGGGCGCTCCAGCTTGGCGACGATCGGCTGGACCCCGCCGTGACCGGCGACCAGCTCGCGCAGCTCGTGGACGTCCCGAGCGGTCCGGACGAAGGACAGCGCTATCCAGTCGACGCCCAGCTCGACCATGGTCGCCACGTCCTCGTGGTCCTTGTCGGTCATGCTCGCCGCCGAGACGGCCACCCCGGGCAGGTTGACCCCCTTACGCGCCTTCGCCAGCCCGCCGACGACCACCCGGGCGCGGACCCGGTCCCCGTCCACACCGGACACGACGGTCCGCAGCAGCCCGTCGTCCATGAGGATCAGCGAGCCGGTCTCCACGTCGTCGGCCAGGTGCTCGTAGACCACGGGGAGGACGGGGACGCCGTCCTCCTCGTAGTCGTCCAGACGCTCCGCGCCGGACACGAACACGACCTCCCCGCCCTCCTCGAGCTCGACCCCCGGCTCGGGGACGTTCCCGAGCCGGATCTTCGGCCCCTGGAGGTCACCCAGGCTGCCGATCGGACGGCCCAGCTCAGCACCGATCCGGCGGACCTGCTCGAGCCGGACCCGGTGGTCGTCCTCGGTGCCGTGGGAGAAGTTCAACCTCACCACGTCGATGCCGGCCGCCAAGGCGGCGCGCAGACGGTCCGGGTCGTCGAGGGCGGGGCCGAGGGTGGCGACGATCTTCGCGCGGCGCACGATGCTCCTAAGCGGGAACGGGTCGGAGGGGCGAGGACGGCCCGGAAGGCGCACGACCATGGGCTGCTGACGGATGGTGACGGTGCGCCGCGCGGGCGTCCGAGGCGTAGCCTAGGTCGGGTCAGGGCGCCCCGGCGGGTGGACCTTCGTCCAGCAGCGGAGCCCGGGGGTCGTCCCGCGTCGCGAGCTGCGCCCGGGCGGCCATCAGCGCCGCGAGCACCTCAGGATGGTCCTCGCCGACCTCGAGTTCCAGCACGTCATCGCCCAGCCCGAGCAGGACGGGCGCCTCGAGGTGGCCCGCACCAGCGAAGCTGTCGAGCACCACCCGCACCACCTGCTCCCACCGCAGGCGGTAGCCGAGGACCACCTCTGCCGTGTCCGCGCCGGCAAGGATGTCCACCGGCGCCACGATCGCCGACCGTCCTGACAACGCCGCCACGACCTCCGCCGCCCCGGGTCCCCCGTCGACGATCACGACCTGGACACCCATGGCCAGCAGCGTCTCCAGCGCCTCCAGCGGGGAGGCGTCCGCGTCCTCGACCTCCACCACCTCGATCCCGGCCAAGCCCGTCAGCACCCCCTCGCGGAGGCGGTCGGAGGGCAGCTCATCGCCCAGCAGCACGAGACCGACGCGGGGCACCTCGGCGGCCGGAGCAGCGGGCTCGTCGGCATCGGGATCCGTGCCATCGGCGTCCGGGCCGTCGGCGTCAGGGTCGGCCCGCGCCACCGCGGTCAGCACCGCGGTGCGCGCCGCCGTGCCCACCAGGACGCCGAGCTCGGTGACGGGGACGTCGATCCGCACGGCGGGTGTCGGCTCGAAGTCGCCCTCCTCGTCCAGCTCGGGCAGGGTGGCAGGCAGGGCGCAGACCGTCGTGGCGCCGTGCCGATCGGCGGTCCGGTCGGCGATGCCCGCGACGTCCGGACCGAGCACGCAGGCGAGAGCGGCTCCCCGGGCCGCCGCCAGCTCGAGCAGATCCGGGACGAAGGCCGGCTCCTCGGGGAGCCGCACGCTGAGGGAGTCCACCCCATCGGGCAGGTCCTCTGACAGCGATCGCATCCGGTCCGAGAGGCGCTCGGCGATGCTCGGATCCAGGGCCGTCCGGGGCGGCAACACCAGCTCCACGTCCCGTCCGACAGCGGTCGTGCCCGCCGGCTCCTCCACGGGCGGGGCGGGCGCGGTGGGCGGTGGCGCATCACCGTCGGAGGTGCAGGCCACCGCCAGCCACGCGGAGGCCGCCGCGATGAGCACGACCCAGCGAGCCCGACGCATGGCGCGACGGGTCGACGGCACGTTCCCTGCATCCATCGGCTGCGTCCTCGCCTCACCGGACGTCGGGCCTAGGCTACCGACGACGATCCTGCCCGCCCCCCTGTCACCCGCCGAGGCCACCGTGTCGCAGGTCACCGTGCTCGATGACGACCCGATCGCAGGGCTCCAGCTCGCCGCGCTCCGCGATGCCAACACCACACCCGAGCACTTCCGGCACCATGCTCGTCGGCTGGGGTCGATCCTGGCGCTCAGGGCCGTGCGCGACCTGCCCCGCACCGAGGGCACCGTCGAGACCCCCCTGGCCACGGCGCCCACGGTCGGACCGGGACGGCAGATCGTGGCCGTACCGGTACTGCGGGCAGGTCTCGGCCTGCTCGGTGGCCTGCACGACGTGCTGCCCACCGCGCTCGTCGGCATGATCGGACTCGAGCGCGACCACGAGACCCACCAGGCTCGCCGGTACTACTTCAAGATCCCGCCCCTGGACGGCAGCTGGGTCCTGGTGCTGGAACCGATGCTGGCCACCGGGGGCTCCGCCTCCGATGCGGTGGCCGCCCTCGACGCCGAGGGCGCCGAGCTGGTGACGGTCCTGTCGGTGGTCGCGACCCGCGCCGGGGTGGACCGGATCCTGGCGGACAACCCGCGGGTGCGCATCGTCACCGCCGCGATCGACCCGGAGCTCGACGACGACGCCTACATCGTCCCGGGGCTCGGGGACTTCGGCGACCGACTGTTCGGCACGCCGCACTGAGGGACGGTCGACCGGCGGGTCGCGAAGCTCACCCGGCGAGGAAGCTGAGCCGTAGCACCCGCCGTGGGTTGTCGGTGTTGGTGTCGACGACGACGATCGACTGCCAGGTGCCCAGCGCGAGCCGACCGCCGTCGACGGGCACGGTCAGGCTCGGGCTGATGATGGCCGGTAGCACGTGGTCGGCACCGTGGCCAGGGCTGCCGTGGCGGTGATGCCACCGGTCGTCCCGCGGCAACAGGACGTCGAGGTGGTCGACCAGGTCGGTGTCGGAGCCGGCCCCGGTCTCCAGCAGCGCGAGCCCGGCCGTGGCATGGGGCAGGAAGACGTGCAGTAGGCCGTCGGTCCCCTGTTCGTCGGCGAACGCGGCACACAGGCCGGTCACGTCGGTGATGCGGCGATCCCCGACGTCGAGGTGGTGCTCACGGCGCTCCATACCTGACCTCAGGCGTCGTCGACGGTCACGGCGGTGATGCGGCGATCCCCGACGTCGAGGTGGTGCTC
>PWWI01000063.1 GCA_003561535.1 Nitriliruptoraceae bacterium | reverse complement strand
CCGGCGCCGGCCCGGGCGCCTCGTCGTAGGGTCCGGGCGGACGAGTCGTTGGCCCGGGCCGGGTAGGTCGTGGACGAGGCCGGGCTCGCCTCGCAGCGTCGGGGCTCGACGCGCGGGGCGGCATCGCTACGCTCAGGCCCGTGGAACGGAACCCCGCGACGGCGGGGACCGTCGGGGTGCGGGAGGAGTCATCGGTGGCCGGAGAGGGCCCGAACGCCATCGGCCGGGTCGCGCTGGTCTGGGACGAGCGCGCCGCGGGCTACGACCTCGGTCCGGGACACCCCCTGGCGCCCGTGCGGGTGGAGCTCACCGTCGACCTGATCCGACGGATCGGACTGCTCGGAGGCGGGGTGGACGAGGTCCTGCCCCGGGCACTCGACGAGGTGGAGCTGCTGCGCCACCACCGCGAGGACTTCATCGACACCGTCAAGCGGCTGTCGTGGGATCCGACGGCGCGCGCCGAGGAGCGCTACGGCCTGGGCCCCGGCGACACCCCGGCCTTCGAGGGCATGCACCCGGCATCGCTGCTGATCTGCGCGGCTTCGGTCGAGGCGGCTCGCCAGGTGTGGGAGGGGGAGGCGGATCACGCCTTCAACCCGGCGGGCGGGCTGCACCACGCGATGCCGGACCGCGCTGCCGGCTTCTGCATCTACAACGATCCGGCGATCGCGATCGACTGGCTGCTGGAGCACGGGGCCGAGCGGGTCACCTACGTGGACGTCGACGTCCACCACGGCGACGGGGTCGAGCTGATGTTCGCCGACGATCCGCGGGTGCTGACCATCTCGTTGCACGAGTCGGGTCGGTTCCTGTTCCCCGGCACCGGCCGCGCCGACGACATCGGAGGGACGAAGGCGCCGGGGAGCGCAGCGAACGTGCCCCTGCACCCGGGGACGCCGGGGTCGGTGTGGCTCGGTGCCTTCGATGCGGTCGTCGAGCCGCTGATCCGCGCCTTCGACGCCGACGTGCTGGTGACCCAGCTCGGGTGTGACACCCACGCGAGCGACCCACTGGCGCATCTGGCCCTGACCACCGACGACATGGCCGCGATCTACGACCGGCTCCACCGGCTCGCTCACGAGACGACCGACGGGCGGTGGGTGGCGCTGGGAGGCGGTGGCTACCAGCTGGTCAGGGTCGTTCCGCGGGCGTGGACGCTGGCCTTCGCGGAGATGGCGGGACGGGGGGTCCCGGTCGAGACGCCGATGGGGTGGCGCGAGATGGCGGTGCAACGCACCGGCGATGTCCCACCGACGGCCTTCCTCGAGGACCCGGTGCAGCTGTCCGAAGCGATGCGCGCGCAGGCGGAACAGGAGGCCCGAGCCTCGGTGACGGCCCTGCGCGAGCTCCTCCTGCCCCTCCATGGTGTGCGATGAACGCTCGCTGAGGTCCGTGGCCCTGAGGCTGTTGTGTTCGATGTGGCACATGAGGTATCTGGCAGATGCTGTTGGCGCTGTGCCTCCAGATGCATTCGAGGCGCGTCGCGGGCTCGGTGTAGCGTTGGCGGTGCCGTCCGGAGCCGCACCGATGGGTGATGCCCCGGCGATGCTGTCCCGTTGCTCGAGGTCGCCCGGTCGAGGGCCGACGCCCTCAACACCGTGCCCCGCCCGGAGGACGCCATGGCCCGACAACTCCTGACCGCTGCCGAGGTGGCTGAGCAGTTGCGGGTGTCGACGATGACCATCTACCGCCTGATCCGTAGCGGCGAGCTGCCGGCGGTGCGGGTAGGGCGCAACTACCGCGTCCGCGTCGAGGACCTGACCGCCTATCTCGAGGGGCAGGTGGTCGACCCCGACGCCATGGACCTCGACGACCTCGAAGACGGCGGGTTCCACACCGACACCGGAGCCGGACACCGCTGACCGCCGGGCGAGCGGCTCGCGCCGGCTGCTGCCACACGGTTCACTACCCCATCAGCGGTCGCCGTCATCAGCGACCTCGACAGAGAAGGCGGGAGGCCTAGCGTGACCGAGGGTCGCCGCGTGTTGCTGACCGGGGTCTCCGGCCAGTTCGGCGGTCTCGTGGCTCGCGCGCTCGAGCAGCGCGACGACGTCCTCGAGATCGTCGGCATCGACGTTCGGGAACCCCCCAACGACCTCCGCCGGACCGAGTTCGTCCGGGCCGACCTGCGCAACCCGCTGGTGGGGCGGGTCCTCGAGGCCGCGGCGATCGACACCGTGCTGCACCTGTCGCTCACCTCGCAGCCCGGAGCCGCCGGCGGACGCACCTCGATGAAGGAGCACAACGTCATCGGCACCATGCAGCTGATGGCGGCGTGCCAGGCGTCGTCGGTCCTGCGACGTGTGGTGCTGAAGTCAACCGGTGCGGTGTACGGGTCGGCGCACACCGACCCTGCGTTGTTCCGCGAGGACTCCACGCCCCGTATCCCTCCCCGGCAGGGGTTCGGGAAGGACGCTGGCGAGGCTGAGGGCTACGTGCGCATGCTGGGGCGGCGGCGCCCCGACCTCGATCTCGCGATCCTGCGGCTCGCCAACCTGGTCGGTCCCCGGGTCGACAGCGCGTTCCAGTCCTTCTTCGCCCTCCCCGTGCTGCCCACGGTGATGGGCTTCGATCCCCGGTTGCAGTTCTGTCACGAGGACGATGCGGTCGGGGCGCTGGTCCAGGCGGCGACCGGTGACCGCCACGGCACGGTCAACGTGGCAGGGGCGGGGACCCTCTACCTCTCTCAGGCCATCAGGTTGGCCGGTCGGGTACCCGTGCCCGTCCCGCTGCCCTTCGTCTCGGGCCTGTCCGCGGCGCTGCGGCGCTCGGGCCGTGCCGATGTGTCTCCCGATCAGCTGCGGATGTTGCAGTTCGGGCGCGTGATGGACACGACCCGGCTCCGTGAGGAGTTCGGGTTCGAGCCCGAGTACACGACCCGGGCGGCCTTCGACGACTTCCTCGAGCGCCGGCGGCTGCGTGGCATGATCGATCGTGATGAGGCGGTCCGCCTCGAGCGCGAGCTGTACGACTTCCTGCAGCGCAAGGGGCAGGAACGCTTCCTCGAGTCCCAGCGCGCGGGACAGGAGGGCCGGGTATGACCGATCCCGCGAAGATCGAGGCTCAGGTCTTCTCCCTCGATGAACAGCGGGCTGCCAGGGACGCCCGTTTCCAGGAGGAGGTCGCCGGGGGTGGTCGCGAGCGCTGCGGCGCGATGACCGCCGCGGGGCAGGCCTGCCGGAACTACGCCGTCGACGGCGGTCGGTGCCGCGTGCATGCCCCGTCCGACCCGGACACCGAGGTGGTACCGCCCCGCAGGGCGGCACGTCGCGAACCGGGACTGGCCGGTGGCGCGCCCCCAGCACGGTCCGGCGCTCGCCCTCACCCGGCGATCTCCGACACCAGTGGCGGCAGCGGCGCCGGCGATGGCCGTGGGACCGCCGCAGCAGGGGCTCGCCGGGGCGCTCCCCGCTCCGGTCGTGACGTGGGCGAGGGGGGCTCCCAGGGCAGGACGGGCCAGGGCAGGACGGGCCAGGGCAGGACGGCCCAGGGTGGGGGGGACTCGGCACGTGCCGACCAAGGCGACGCCGGTGGGGGCGGTGGTGGCCCGCGTCACGGGTCCTTCGCCTGGGCCGACGCGCAGCTGCTGCAGCGTGGGTACGGGTCCGCCATCGACGGGCTCGAGCTGCTGCGGGACGCGGCTGATGACCGGTTCCTGGACGCGCTGCGTGGGCTGGTCGGCTTCCTGCGCCGGCGGGTGACAGGTGCCTACGAGATCGACGACTTCGGGTTCGACGAGGACCTGACCACCCACGTGCTGATGCCGCTGCTGCGACCCCTGCACCGCCACTACTGGCGGGTGACCTCCCATGGGATCGAGCACGTCCCGCTCGAGGGCGGGGGGCTGCTGGTGGCCAACCACGCCGGCACGCTGCCCGCCGACGCGCTGATCACGCGGCTCGACGTGTTCGACCTGACCGGCCGGCACGCCCGCGAGCTCGGTGCCGATCTCGTGTTCCGTACCCCCTTCGTCGGGGAACTGGCCCGCAAGACCGGCGCGACGCTGGCGTCGGGTGACGACGCCGACCGCCTGCTGGCCTCAGGTGAGCTGGTCGCCGTGTGGCCCGAGGGCTTCAAGGGCCTCGGGAAACCGTGGAAGGATCGCTACAAGCTGCAGCGCTTCGGGCGGGGCGGCTTCATCGCGACGGCCTCCCGGGCGCAGGTCCCCATCATCCCCACGGCGATCGTGGGCAGCGAGGAGATCTACCCGATGCTGTTCGATCTGAGGATCGTGGCTCGGCTCCTCGGCTTCCCCTACTTCCCCGTGGTCCCGCAGATGTTCGCGCTACCGGTGCTCGGACCCTTCGCGTTGCTCCCCCTGCCCAGCAAGTGGGTGATCGAGTACGGAGACCCGATCGAACCGAGTTCCTTCGGCAGGGACATCGCCGAGGATCCGATGGCCTTGTTCGACCTCACCGACCAGGTCCGGGAACGCATCCAGCAGATGCTGCACCGCAACCTCATGGGCCGGCGGTCGGTGTTCCTGTGAGCCGGATCACAGCGAGGCGGCCTGGCTGAGCTGGACCACCGCCGCCACCACGATCAGCAGCAGCAGAGCGGCCAACGCGATCGTCGTTCCGTGGCGCATGTCGGGGTCTCCGGTGCAGGGGGCGGGCGGTCGGCCCCGCGGTGGGTGCGTCGTCAGGAGCCGTCGGGGGCGACGGTGGGCTGGTCGGCGTCGTCCTCGTCGCGGCCCGGTGCCACCTCGACGATGTCCGGGCGACCGAGGATCTCCTCGGCAGGGGCTCCCTCGAGCAGCGCGATGGCCTTGAAGCGCTCCTGCCGGAGATAGCCGACCAGGGCCGATCGGTCGTCGAGGTAGCGCCGGCAGTCCAGCTCCAGGGTGATCGAGATCCCCGAGCGGCCGGCGGCGCCGATGCCGGCCCGGGCGTCGCGACCGACCTGGTGGAGGAAGGACGCCAGCGGGAGGCGGCCATGTCCGAGCGGCGCGTGGCTGTCCCGAGGTCCTCCCCGGTGGTCGGACACGTGGAGGTGGACGGCTTGGTCCCGCAGGGCGAGGTAGGCCTCGTTGATGTCCACGTCCGCGACGCCGAAGTGGCTGGTGTCGAAGACGACGTGGTGGAAGGGTGCGAGGTGCTCGGCGGTCGTGTAGCGGTGGAAGCGGACCGGCCGGTTCCCGACGGCGACGGGGTAGAGGTTCTCCACGCCCACCCGGCACCGGTGGGCTGCCGCCTCGTCGTCGGCCGCCTCGAGCAGCCACTGGTGGAACCCGCGCTGCCAGCGGTAGGGGGGGTGGACGATCATCAGGTCCGCCCCGATGGCGCCCGCCAACGCCAGGGACCGTCGGGCTTTGTCCACCGGGTCGGTGCCGAACACCCGGCGGGTCAGCAGCAGGAACGGTCCGTGCACGACGTCGACCCCGAGCCCCTCTGACGCGCAGGCGGCACGGATGCGCTCGGTGTCCTGGGTCGCCGGATCCTGGGTGACCATGAGCTCGGCGCCGTCGTAGCCGGCCTCGGCCAGCACGGCGAAGGCCCAGTCGAGCGGACGGGCGAACAGGGGGCCGGTGGAGGCGAGCAGGCGCATACCCCTGAAGCTACCGCCCGGACGTGTCGGACCCCCATCCCCGGGGTGGTCGCTCGACGGGCGTCCGCCCCGATCCCGCGCGGTCGCGGATCAGTCCTCCGAGCCCTCCGCTGCCGCCAGGAGTCCGGCGACCACCTCGTCGAAGCTCATGCCCTCCTCCACGGCGGTCTGACGTGCCAGCAGCAGCGTCATGCGGTCGAGGGCCAGGGGCTGCTCGCGGATCGGGTGAGGCTCTCGCTCGGGCTCGGGTTCGGGCTCCGCCGCGGGCTCGGCCACGGGCTCCGGTGCCGGTGTGGGGTCTGGCTCGGATGCCGGCGTGGGTTCGGGTTCGGGCTTGGGTTCGGGCTTGGGTTCGGGCTTGGGTTCGGGCTTGGGTTCGGGCTTGGGTTCGGGCTTGGGCTCCGGGTCCGGTGCCGGGGCGGGCGCGGCACCGACGGGCTTGCGGAACACCTGGGTGACCCACACCTGACCGCCACCGTCGACGACCACACCCACACCGATCTGCGTCCAGTCGCTGTCGAGGATGTTGCGCCGGTGCCCGGAGGAGTTCATGAGCGCGCCGTGGATCGACGACACCGTCGGCCCGCGGCCCACGTTCTCCCCGACCTTCTGCCAGCCGCTGACGGCGGATCCGAGGTTCGGGTTGTGGTGGAGGTTGCCCGAGTCGGCCATGACCCGGCTGTGGGAGCGGCCGAGGGAGGTCAGGTCCCCGGACACCGCCAGCGCCGGCAGGCCCTTGGCGGCGCGTTCGGAGTTGACGGCTGAGACGAACTGCGACTCCATGCCGCTGTCGGCGAAGGCCGGCGAGGGCCCGGGTGGGAGCAGCGCGACGGCCAGCGCGACCGCCAGGCCGACGACGGCCAGGCGCGCCCGGAGACGTGGTGCGGTCAGCGCTGCGTCCACGGGTCCGTCCGTTCCTCTGGACGGAGCCCCGCGGTGGGGTGGAGGAGGTTCCTTCGGTCGCCCGGCGATCGTGGCCGCGTCGCGGCGGTAGACCCGTGGCTGTGCGGACCGCCCTTTCGGACGGGGTGCCGTTGTCGAGAAGCTCCGTCGTCGTGCTGCACCGCTCGTATCGGCCCACGACGGCGCTAGCTTGAGGGGGTCCAGGGATCGCGGGTGGCGCGGGACCGAGGCTCGTGCGATGGCTGCCCCGGCTCCGGCCTGGTGTGCAGTGGCGGGGAGCAGGAGGCCGAGGATGCGCAGGCGGCGCCACCGCGCACGACCCGTCGTCACCCTCTACACGCGGGCCGGCTGTGGGCTGTGCGAGCGAGCCGGTCGGCTCGCCCGCAGGGAGGCCGGACGCGGTGAGTTCCGCACGGTCGACGTCGACACCGACCCGGCTCTGGTGAGGCGCTACGGGGTCCGGGTACCGGTGATCACGGTCGACGACGTCGAGGTGGCCGAGCTCGAGCTCGCCCCGGGGCAGGTCCGCCGAGCGGTCCGCACCGCCCGGCAGGCCGCGCGTCCTCGGGGCTGAGCCCACGTCCTGCCGCCCGGGCCGGGCCGGGTCGGGTGAGCCCGTGGGTGTGACGCCGCAGCGACCACCCGCATAGCCTCGGGACCGGGAGTGCGCAGGGCCCGGGAGCGGCCCCGGCGATCGACGATCGGTCACCGCCCCCGCGGTGGCGTGCCCGTGGGACAGGACGGGGTGGAGGAGGGGCGAGTGCGTGACGGTCGGATCCCAGCGGCCACGGTGGCCAGGTTGCCCGTCTACCTGCAGGTGCTGCTCGAGGCCGCCGAGGCCGGTGTCGAGGTGCTCGCCAGCGAGGACCTCGCCCGCGCGGCGGGCTACAACGCCGCCAAGGTGCGCAAGGACCTGTCCTACCTCGGGACCCACGGCACCCGGGGGGTGGGCTACGACGTCGACGCCCTGGCACGCGAGCTGTCCCGGGCGCTGGGCCTCCTCGAGGACCGGCCGGTGGTGCTCGTCGGGGTCGGCAACCTGGGGCGTGCGTTGGCCAGCTACGACGGCTTCCGACGTCGGGGGTTCCACCTCGCCGCCCTGCTCGACGCGGCGCCGTCGGTGATCGACCAGGACGTCGCCGGGTACCGGGTCCGGGCGGTGGAGGAGTTGGAGTCGGTCGTGGTCGAGCACGACATCAGCCTCGCCGTGCTCGCCATCCCGGCAGCGCAGGCCCAGCCCATGGTCGATCGGTTGGTGGCTGCCGGGGTCCGGGCGATCCTCAGCTTCGTCCCGACCCACCTCGCGGTGCCCGACGACGTCACCCTGCGCCGCGTGGACCTGGCCACCGAGCTCCAGATCCTGTCGTTCTACGAGCAGGTCGTCGTCGACGCGCCCACGACCACCACGACCACCTGACCGGGTCTGGTACCACCGGCGTCCGCCGCAGCTCGTCACCGGCTCGGCTGGGGTGTGGGCGAGCAGCGCGGTACCCTCCGTCCGACCGGACGCGTGGTGGCGTCGGGTGCAAGCGGCGGCACCCGGGGCGTCGCACCGGTCCGGACGCAGCACGCCCGACTCCTCGCCTCACGTCCCCCGTCCAACGACCTCGGAACACGGTCACGACCGGCCCTTCCGTCGAGAGGTTCGTCCCCGCATGGCACTCCTGGTCGTCGGCTGCAACCACCGCAGCGCGGAGCTCGG
>PWWI01000069.1 GCA_003561535.1 Nitriliruptoraceae bacterium | reverse complement strand
CTGGGGAGCCGCCGGTGACGGGTGTCGCCGGGTTCACCGACGTCCCCGTCGGCCATCCCTTCCACGACGAGATCGCCTGGCTGGTCGCCGAAGGGATCACCACCGGGTTCGAGGACGGCACCTTCCGTCCCACCAACCCCGTGACCCGGCAGGCCGCCGCCGCGTTCCTGTACCGCCAGGCGGGTGGACTACCGGTCACTGGCGCTGCTGGGTTCACCGACGTTCCCGGCGGCCATCCCTTCCATGACGAGATCGCCTGGATGGTGGCCGAGGGGATCACCACCGGGTTCGACGACGGCACCTTCCGGCCGGCCAACCCGGTCACCCGACAGGCCATGGCCGCGTTCCTGTACCGGTACGCGGGTGTGGCCGGTCAGGCGCTGTTCGTCACCACCTGGGACACCACCCTCGTCTGGGACACCACCATCCCCCTGCCGTTCCACGGCCAGGTCGATGTCGACATCGACTGGGGTGATGGCACCACCACCACCGGCGTCACCGGCGAAGCCTCCCATACCTACGACACCGACGGCACCTACACCGTCACCACCACCGGTAGCTTCCAACGTTACGGCACGACGGAAAGCGGAGAACTGCCGGGTCGACGCGCAGCGCTCCTACAGGTCGACACCTGGCACTTCACCGGAACCGTCGATCTTGCCGGCGCGTTCCGGGGCGCGGCCAACCTCACCTACGTCGCCACACCCCCGAACAGTGTCACCGATATGAGCGGGATGTTCGACGGAGCGGCGGCGTTCAACCAGCCCATCGGCGACTGGGACACCGCCAACGTCACCAACATGAACTCCATGTTCCACGACGCGCGGGCGTTCAACCAGCCCATCGGCGACTGGGACACCGCCAACGTCACCGACATGGCCTGGATGTTCGACGGAGCGGTGGCGTTCAACCAGCCCATCGGCGCCTGGGACACCTCCAACGTCACCACCATGACCGGGACGTTCTACGACGCAGCAGCGTTCAACCAGCCCATCGGCGACTGGGACACCGCCAACGTCACCACCATGAACTCCATGTTCGCGATCTTCTGGGAGGAGACGTCGGCGTTCAACCAGCCCATCGGCGCCTGGGACACCTCCAACGTCACCGACATGGCCATGATGTTCTTCGGGGCGACATCGTTCGATCAGGACCTTTCGGGTTGGTGTGTGGAGAAGATCTCGACCGAGCCGGCGTGGTTCGATCACGGCGCCGATGCTTGGGTGTTGCCCCGGCCCTTGTGGGGCACCTGCCCGGCATGATGCTGCGGCTGCGACCGGCTGCCAGGGGCAGGCCGGTGTCAGTGCCGGGCGAGGCGAGCCGGCACCAGCGACCGGCAGGCCAGTGGCAGCGCCGCCACCGATCTAGAGTTCCGGGAGCGGCTGCGGGCGCTGCCGCGGTGGAGTTCGCGAACGGTCAGCCCGACGAGGTGACCCGCCGCAGGGGCCGGCCCGCACCCAGCAGCGCCGCTCCGAGCAGCCAGAGCAGGACCGAGTCGGTCGACGACCCAGCGGCCGCTGGATGCAGCCGTCGACCCTCGGCGGCCTCGGACGCTCAGGCGAAGGCGGCGTCCAGGGTGATCTCGACGGAGTCCGCGAGCGCCTGGGACACCGGACAGCCGTCCTTGGCCGCCGAGGTCGTCTCGGCCAGGCCGGCGTCGTCGAGGCCCGGCGCTGCGACCCGCACGGTGATCGCACTGCGCGTGATCCCGGTCCCCGGGACGAACGTGACCGTCACCGAGGTCTCGAGCTTCTCGGCCGGCGTCCCCCGGTCCGCGAGCTGCTTGGACAGCGCCATCGAGTAGCACGACGAGTGGGCGGCGGCGATCAACTCCTCCGGGCTGGTCTTGCCATCGGGCGCCTCAGCCCGCGCGGGCCACGAGACGGCCGCGTCATGGACGAGTCCGGAGGACGCGAACGTCACGGTGCCCGATCCCTCGAACAGCGTGCCGGTCCAGACGGTGGAAGCGGTGCGGTCGGTCATGAGGTCTCCATCGCGGTCGACGGTCAGCGGAGCACCTGTGGCGGTGCGCCGGCGACGATAGTCGTCCACCAGCAGCGGCCGGGCCGCGCCGTGAGGACGTGGCCGGCCTCGACGCCGACCGCCCGCCAGCCCACCCTCAGCTCTCGTCGGGCTCCTCCGGCGGGGCCGGCAGCTCGTCGGGCAGCAGGATCCAGGTCGGTCCCGGCCGCAGCGGGAAGGTCTCGCTGCCGTCGGCGGTCAGCACCAGCAGGGGGTCGGTAGCGGTCGGCTTCGACCACCTCGCCGGGTAGCGGCGCCCGTCCCTCAGCACCAACGCCTCCCCCTCCCCCAGCACGTCGGTCTCCGGGTAGCCGGAGTCACCCGTGTAGTGCCGCACGTCCAGCACCGTGACGTTGGCCGCGCCGATACGGTCCGGCCCGGTCACCCGGCTGGGCTCCCCGTTCTGCAGGCGCCGGTAGACCCCCTCCACCTCGTCGTAGGTCCAACCGGTTCGGAACGACGGCGACATCGCGACCTCCAGCTCGGCCCCGCCATCGGTCTCGCCACCGGCTGGGGGCTCGGGATCGAACACCCACCCGAGGTCGGCCAGCGAGGACGCCCCGCCATCGACGACGGCCTCGAGCGCCGGTTCGGTCTCGATGAACAGGTCGTGCGGGGCGAAGGGGTGCGAGGCGTAGGTGCCATCGTCCCGAAAGAAGCCGGGGGCCCCCTCGGTGATGGTGGCCGCGGGAGCATCGGCGAGCAGCGCACGGACCTCGCCGCGAGCACCGGAGTAGGCGAACCCGGGCCGCTCGAACCCCGACAGCAGCTGGATGTCGACGGGGCGGGCCGACCGGATCGGGCCGACCACCTCGGGCAACTCGCTGTGGAACACCGCCAGGAAGCGGGTCACGCCGCCCTCGGTCAGCTCCTCGAAGACCACATCCGCCGCCTCGAGGCCGGTGTGGGGACGAGCCTCGGGCGAGTTGGAGACCTTGATCAGCAACGCCGGCCGGTCCGGTACCTCCTCGGTCTCCTCGCCCGTCAGCAGGTGCTGCTGCGGCTCGGGTTCCGGCGTGGCCGGCTCATCCTCACCGTCCTCCGGGGGCTCCGGCTCACCGCTGGGCGAGCAGCCGGCGAGGCTGATCGCCATCGCGACCGCGACGATCGACCACCACCGGACGATCCCGCGAGACGCTCGCGGTGGGCATGCTGCCATGGCCATGTGCACCTCCCCTGGGCCCTGCGGGCGGGCGCACCCTACTCCCCGTCCAGCTGAGCACCGCGGAGCTTCCGGCCGGAGCCTGCCGGGGTAGCGTGCCGCGGATGGCACGCGACGCAGCTTCCGCCCCCCACGTGCCCGGCGACCTGCGCCACCGCCAGCGGGCCGGGCTCGTGTTCGCGACCGTCTCGGCCGCCGCCTTCGGCTCCTCGGGCCCGATGGGGCGGGCACTGATCGACGCCGGCTGGACGGCCGGCGCCGCGGTGCTGGTGCGTCTCGGGGGCGCCGCGGTGCTGCTGACGTTGTTGGCGGTGGCGTTCCAGCGCGAGCACCTGCGCTTGACCTGGCGCACGAGCAGGATCCTGCTCGTCTACGGCCTGGTCGCGATGGCCGGTGTCCAGCTCGGCTTCTTCAACGCGGTGCGGACCCTGGACGTCGCGGTGGCGCTGCTGCTGGAGTACCTGGCGCCGGTGCTGCTGCTGGTCTGGACCTCGCTGCGGACGCGGCGACGTCCGCCGACCGCGACGTTGTTCGGGGCGGGACTCACGCTGGTCGGTCTGGTCCTGGTGCTGGATCTGACCGGCACCGACACCGTGGACCCGGTCGGGGTCGCCTGGGGGCTGTTCGCCGCCGTGTGTCTGGCGGGCTACTTCAGCCTCTCGGCCCGGCAGGACGCGGACCTGCCCCCGCTGCTCATGGCCGCCGGAGGAACGACGGTCGGCGCCGTGGCCATCGGGCTCGCCGGCGTGGTCGGCATCGTGCCGCTCGGCTTCACCACCACCGACACCGTCCTGGCCGGCGTCGCGGTGTCGTGGGTGGTGCCGGCGGTCTGGCTGGTGGTCGTGGCCACCGCCACCGCGTACCTGACCGGGATCGCGGGCGTGCTCCGTCTCGGCCCGCGCGCCGCCTCGTTCGTGTCGCTGTCGGAGGTGCTGTTCGCGATCCTGACGGCCTGGCTCCTGCTGTCCCAGCTCCCCGGAGCGCTGCAGCTGCTCGGCGGGGCCAGCATCCTCGCGGGCATCGTGGTGATCCAGCGCACGGAACGCGTGGGCGAGCCGCCGCCGGCGCCACCGGCCGAGGCCAGCTGACCACGGCGCGCCAGCCGCCACGGCCCGTGCCCCGCGTCGGGGCCGAAGTCCCCTGGCGACCAGGAGCGCCACCTTCCACGGTGGAGGCATCGCAGCTGCCGCGCTCACGGACGCGGAGGCGGCATGAGGATCCTGCAGCTCGCACCGCCTTGGTTCACCGTTCCACCGGTCCGCTACGGCGGCACGGAGCTCGTGATCTCCGGCCTGACGGACCAGCTCGTCGCGACCGGGCACGACGTGACGTTGCTCGCTGCAGGCGGCTCGTCGAGCCGGGCAGAGCTGCGCACCTACTACCCAGCTCCTCCCCCTGCGAGGCTCGGCGAGATGCTCCTCGAGCTGCCGCACGTGCTATCGGGCTACCGGGACCGTCACCGCTTCGATGTGATCCACGACCACACGGTGACCGGCGTCGGCGTCGGGGCGCTGCTGGACGGTCCCCCGATCGTGCACACGGTCCACAGCACGTGGACACCGGAGCTGTGCCGGCTCTACCACGCCGTCGCCGACCGGGTCGCGCTGGTGGCCATCAGCCACGACCACGCCGCACGCGCGCCCGTCGACCTGCCGCTGGCGGGAGTGGTGCACAACGGCATCGACGTACGGCGCTACCCCTTCGAGGCCCGCTCGCGGGGGTACCTGGCCTGGCTGGGCCGCGCTGGTCCCGACAAGGGCGCGGACGTCGCGGTCACGATCGCCGCCCGGTTCGGGCTCCCCCTGCGTCTGGCCATGAAGCTGAACGAGCCGGACGAGCACCGGTGGTGGGACGAGGTGATGGTCCCCCTGCTCGACGAGACGGGCGTCGAGACGACCGTGATACACAACGCCACCCACCGGCAGAAGGTCGCCCTGCTGTGCGGTGCGGTCGCACTGCTGTTCCCCATCCGCTGGGACGAGCCCTTCGGGCTGGCCATGGTGGAGGCCAACGCCTGCGGAACGCCGGTCGCGGCGTTCGCGCGTGGCGCCGCCCCCGAGGTGATCGATCACCAGCGCACGGGCTGGGTGCTCCCACCCGACGATGTGGACGCGATGTGCGCTGCGCTCGAGCGGGCCCCGACGATCGACCGAGCAGCCTGCCGTGCCCACGTCGAACGTCACTTCGCCGTGGCCCGGATGGCTCGGGGCTACGAGCGGGTGTACGAGGCGTTGACCCCGACCAGGACGCTGCGGGTCCCCGACCTGCTCGCCTCACCCTCCGAACCGCCGGAATGAACCTCCCCGCCGCCGGTGTGCCCGACCCGGCCCGCACCCCCGCTCGGCCGGCTCCGGAGCACGCCCGGCCGGGGCCGCTGGACCCGACCGCACCGCGGTGGTGGCGGCCACCCGAGCCGCACTGGTCGATCGTGCTCACCGGGGACGATCCTCTGCGACGCCGCGTGGACGGCGCCCTGCTCACCGTGGCTGACGGGAGGTTCGGGACCCGCGGCACTCGCGAGGAGTGCGGGGTCGGCTGCGAGCCGTGGGTGATGGCCGCCGGGGTCTACCGCCAGGCGCCGGGCGACATCCCGCGACCACTCCCCGGCCCGCTGTGGTTCCGCCTCGACGTCCCCGGGGATGATGACGCCCACGAGCGACGCTGGCTGGACCTGCGCCGAGGTGTGCTCCACCGCGAGCGGGACGGCGCGTCGCGCCTCCGCTCGGTGCGTTTCGCGTCGCTGGCCCGGCCCGGGATCGCCCTCCAGCGCACCAGCAGCGACCAGCGCCCGACCGTCGCGGACGGCTCGTCGCTGCCGGTGACCGTCGGCGTCGACCAGCGCCGCTGGTCACACGACGACGTCGAGGTGTCCGAGACGAGCGGGATCGGCACGATCACCGCGGCCACGTGCACCGAGTGGCACGAGGGTGAGGGCCGCCACGTCGTGGACCGGCTCGCGAGCCTCGACGCCCACCCCACGCGGCGACCAGCGACCGGCCCGGTCCTTGCTGCGCTGGAGCACGCCCGCACCCAGGGGGCCGAGACGCTGCTGGCGGAGCACGAGGCAGCGTGGGCGGCCCGCTGGGCGGACGCGGAGGTCGCCATCCTGGGCGATCCGGAGCTGGAGCTGGCGGTCAGGTTCGGGCTGTTCCACCTCATGGCCTCGGCAGCCGACCAAGACGAGGTGGCCGTCGGGGCCCGCGGCCTGACCGGCCCGGCCTACGCGGGCCACGTGTTCTGGGACGCGGACGTGTTCGTCCTGCCGTTCCTGGCTGCGACCCACCCGCCGGCCTCGCGCGCGATGCTGGAGTACCGCCTGCGCCGGCTGCCGGCGGCACGGGAGCGGGCCCGGGCATCGGGCCACGCCGGCTGCCGACTGCCCTGGGAGTCGGCGGTCGACGGCAGCGAGGTCACCCCGACGAGCACGGTGGCGCTGGACGGCACCGAACTGCCGGTGCGTACCGGCGAACTGGAGGAGCACATCGTCGCCGACGTGGCCTGGGCCGCGTGGCACCACCACCTGTGGAGCGGCGACCGCTGGGTGACCCGCGGCCCGGGACGGGCCCTGCTGCTGGAGACGGCGAGGTACTGGGCCTCCCGGCTCGAGCAGGACGCGGACGGCACCGCCCACCTGCGGGGGGTGATCGGCCCGGATGAGTACCACGAGGACGTGGACGACAACGCCTACACCAACGTCATGGTCCGCTGGCACCTGACGCGGGCCGCTGAGCTGCTGGCCCCCGACGATGACGAGGCCGAGCGGTGGCGCGACCTGGCCAGCCGGCTGGTGGACGGCTACGACCCACGCCGGGGATGCCACGAGCAGTTCGCCGGCTACTTCGACTTGGAGCCGCTCCAGGCGGCAGCCGTGGGGACGCCCCCGATGGCCGCCGACGTCCTCCTCGGCCGCGAACGCGTGGCCGGCTCGCAACTGATCAAGCAGGCGGACGTCCTCCTGCTGCACCACCTGGTCCCGGGGGCCGTCCCACCCGGTTCGCTCCCCCACGACCTCGACGTCTACCTGCCACGCACCGCTCACGGCAGCTCACTGTCGCCGGCGGTGCACGCCAGCCTGCTGGCCCGCCAGCGACGACCCGAGGAGGCGGCGGCGTTGCTGCGGTTGGCGGCCCTGATCGACCTCGATGACGTGACGGACACCACCGCCGGGGGGTTGCACCTGGCCGCCATGGGTGGGGTCTGGCAGGCGCTGGCGTTCGGCTTCCTCGGCGTCCGACCCCACCCGCTCGGCCTGGCGCTCGATCCCCGACCACTGCCGCGCGCGTGGGATGCCCTGGAGCTCACCGTGCGCTTCCACGACCAGCGCGTGCGGCTGTGCCTCGGTCACGACCACCTCGAGGTCGCAGGTGCCGCCGGCGTCGCGGTGCTGCTCCCGGGCACGGTCGACGGCGCCACGCACACCACCCCGGTGCGGCTCCGCCGGCGCGACGAGCACTGGTCACCGGAGCGATGACGATGGATGCACAGCAGCGACCCGGCCACGTGATGATCGCGATCGACGACCATCCCTCCAACGCCACGACCCTCGAGGTCGGCCTGGCGCTCGCACACGCCCTCGAGCAGGCGGTCGCCGTGGTGCACGTCGTCGAGGACGCGATCGAGCCGGTCCGGGCGGTCGCCGAGCACGCCGGGGTCGAGTTGCAGCTGTGTCACGGCCCGGTCGTGCCCACCCTGACCGAACTGGTCGCCGCGCCCGAGGTGGCGGTGGCCGTCGTCGGGAGCGGCGAACCGGGCCGGACCGACCTACCCGCTGGCCACGTCGCGGTGGCCCTGATCGAGGCGACGACCACCCCGACCCTGCTGGTGCCTGCGGCCACCACTGCGGGGATCGGTGCGCCGCTGCGCACGGTCCTGCTGCCGCTGGACGGTGCGGCCGAGACCGAGGCCGCGGTCGCGCCGACGGTCGGGTTGCTGGCCGGCACCGGTTAGGAGGTGGTCGTGGTCCACGTCCTGGCACTCACGCAGGTGCCCGCCTTCCTCGATCAGGCGCACCACGACCTGGCCGCGTGGGGGG
>PWWI01000272.1 GCA_003561535.1 Nitriliruptoraceae bacterium | reverse complement strand
CGGCGGCGGCCCGGGCGAGCCCGAAGTCGGTGACGCGCACGCTGCCGTCCCGGCCGATCAGCAGGTTCTCCGGCTTGATGTCGCGGTGGACGAGCCCGGCGTCGTGGGCGGCCTGCAGCCCTGCCGCCGCGGGCACGAGGACCGCCAGCGTTTCATCGGGGGTGAGCCGGCCCCGGACCCTGAGGATGTCGCGGAGTGAGACGCCCTCGACCAGCTGGAGGATCAGGAACGCGCCCTCCTCGTGCTCCCCCCAGTCGTGCACGGCGACGATGTTGGGATGGGTCAGGGCGGCGGCGGCCCGCGCCTCGCGCCGGAACCGGGCCAGGAAGGAGGGGTCGGTGGCCAGGTGGGGGTGGAGGAGCTTGGCGGCGACCTCACGGTCGAGCACCGTGTCGTGGGCACGATGGACCACCGCCATCCCGCCGCGGCCGACCTCCTCGCGCAGCACGTAGCGGCCACCCAGGCGGTGCTGGGTGGCCGCCGAGCTGGTGGCTGGCTGCTCGCTCACGGCCGTGTTGCCCCTCGCTGGAGACCGGCGCCCGGCAGGGTACGGCAGGCCGCCGTTGAGGCCGGGCAGCGGCCGCGGCCTGTCGGGGAGGGGTGTGGTCCGCGCCGGCGGGCCGGTCAGCAACTGCCGTCGGCCTGGCACCGGTCCAGGCGGTCACGGACGGTGATGATCAGCGCCCGTAGCTCGTCGTTGTCGGCGCGCACCTCGTCCAGTCCGCCGCGGACGCCGTCCACCACGCTGCGCAGGTCGCTGAGTGCGGTCGCGAGCTCGCCCTCGGCGTCGTCGAGCTGGTCGGAGAGGATCGACAGCTCCTCGTCCATCACCGTCAGCGTGTCCACCAGCTCGGCGAGCTGGGCGTCGGTGGCCTCGGTCCGTTCGGCCAGCTCGTCGGTGTCGAGGCTCGCGGTCAGCTCGTCGAGACGGTCCTCGACCGTGACCAGCCGCGAGGTCAGCTCGTCGCCGTCGGGGCCGGCCGCCAGCGCCGACTCGACCCGGTCCAAGCGCGCCTCGACGGCCTGCAGGTCCTCGTCGGTGGCGGTGGCGCACCCCGTGAGCAGCACGCTGGCGGCGACGGCGGTCAGCAGCCGGGCCGGGGCGGACGCTGGGCGGCGGCTAGCGTGGCCCTCCTCTGCCACCCGAGCGCTGGAGCGCGTCGTGAGCGACACCGAGGGACGGGGCACCACCTTCGACGACCAGCTGCTGCAGCTGGGTTTCCGCGTCCAGGGCAGCAGTCGGCGCGGTGGTCGGATGTGGGCGCTGCCCTTCAACCGGTTCCTCACCTTCGTCCTCCACGACTACGACGAGACGGTGATGCTGAGCTGGTCCTTCGCGCTGGGGGAGTACCTCGAGGAGCGGGGCTGGCGCTCCAGCGTCACCGACGTCTCCGTCATGGAGCTGTACCCCCGAGCCGACGTGCGACTGCCGCTCGACATCGAGGCGGTGGGCGGAGAGCTCACCCGCGTGCTGGCCTCGCTCAGGCTGGACCTCGGTGACCCGGCGCTGTGACCTCCGCCGCCCCGGGTCACGCGTCGGTGGGCGGGCCCGCTGCGGAGCCGTGATCGTGCTCGACGATGGAGCAGCCGCTCGGCCCGCAGCCCTGCTCGCCCCGTGCGCGCCGCAGCACCTGGGGCGGCAGCAGCCCGACGTCGTGACCGGCCAGGCGTTCGCCACGCTCGCCGGCGGTCAGCATCGCCCGGAGCGCTGCGCCACCGACCACCACCACCTCGATGCCGAAGGCGACCAGCAGGCCGAGCCCGAGCAGCTCCGCCAGCAGCAGCACCTCCACGCTGCCGCGTGCCGCTGACACCAGCACGAACGTGATGACGATCACCGCGGACAACCCCAGCAGGATCCGACGCAGCCGGTGGGCCGTCGCGGACCATTGGAAGATGTCACCGCCGTCGTCGCCCGGCGCCCTCATGTGCCGGCCTCGGGCAGCACGGGCAGGTCCTCCAGGGCCTCGGTCAGCGCCTCGACGTCGAGGATGTTGTCCCACCGGGCGGCGATGCGGCCGTCCTCGTCGATCAGGAACACCCACGGCTCGTTGCCGCCGATCTCGGTCTGGATGAACGCCGCCGCCGACTCGTTGAGGGTCTGGGAGTCGAACTCCTCCCACACCTCGAGGTGGATGAAGTCGGCCCGATCCTCGTAGCGCAGGGCCAGCTCGGCGATCACCTCGGTGAGTGGTCCGCAGAACCGGGTGCGGCAGTAGACGGGGGTGGCGACGGCGACGACGACGGGACGGTTGGCCTCGATCGACCCCGCGACGGTGTGGACGTGGAGGTGGGGGAAGGCCACCTCGCTGTTGGCGGCCTGGGCGCGGGAGTCGAGCTGGACGGCCCGCACGGCCCCCGATTCGACGTCGTCGAGGGTGAGGTTGTCCACTCGCGGCGCCTCGTCACCGGGAGCGGGGACCAGGTGCTCCTCGAGGACGGGGAAGGTGCGGTTGCCGGAGAAGGGGGTGCCGTCCTCGAGCTCGCCCGCGATGCGCACCCCCCAGACCCCGGGCCGGTCGAGATCGACGGTGGCTGCGTACACCCCGGTGCCGGTGTCCTCGACCAGCGACGGAGCGTCGGTCGGCGCACCGATCTGCCCACCGGGGATCGGGACGAAGCGGGCCGGCACCGACTGCTCGATCGCGGCGCTGTCCTGCGAGCCGTCGCCGAGGTAGGCCAGGCCGAGCTCCACCTCGCCGTGGGCGACGAGCTGCCGCTCGGGGGTGAACAGCCCGACCAGCAGGCGCTGGTCCTCCCCGATGGCGAGGTCGAAGCTGGCCGGCTCCACCACCACCTCGATGGGGTCGGGTGCACCCGCGCAGCCGGCCAGCGCCACCGCTGCCGCCACCGCCAGCGCGAGGACGGCACCGAGGCGGTGTGGCCGGACCGACCGCACGCGGGTGCCGGGGGAGCGGCCGGCGACGGGCGCGGTCGGGGCGCGGGACGACAGCGGCACGGCTCCTCCGCGATGGGACGCGAGCGACGGACGGGGTGGTCCGCTCGGAGGGTACGTCACCAGCCAGCGGGCCTCTGCAGCGCCGCGCTGCGGTCGCGCACCCGGCCTGCGGTGTGGCAGCCTGCGGTCATGCGACGCCCCCTGGTTCCGTTGACCCTGGTGGCCGGTGTGCTCCTGCTGGGGGCGCTGGCCTTGTTCGGTCGGTCCTCCGAGCTCACACCCGCACCCGAGGAGGCGACGGTGACGCTGCCGCCGGTCCGGGTCGCCGCAGGACCGGACGCCGAGTCGGGGCTGTTGGCGCAGACCCTGGTCGCGCTGCTCGCCCTCCAGGACGTGGAGGCGGAGGTCGTCGCGTTCTCCGACGCCCGGGACACCCGGCAGGCGCTCGAGCGCGGCGATGTCGAGGTCCGGCCCGGCTACACCGGGGAGGCCTGGCTGGAGACCCTCGAGCGTGCCGACCCGCCCGGTGATCCCCGGGCCAGCTTCGAGGAGGTCCGCTCCCACGACGCGCAGGAGGGGCTGCTGTGGTTCCGGCCCCGGTTCCTCGAAGGGATCGACGAGCCTCCTGCCAACGCGACCTTCGCCTTCGTGGTCCCCGGTCCGCCGGCGGTGGACGCCGATCTCGCCACGGTCTCCCAGCTGGCGAGCCGGCTGTCCGCCCGACCCGACGCGACGCTGTGCGTCGACCCCGAGTTCGCCTCCCGCCCCGACGGGCTGCGGGCGGTGCTGGCCGCCTACAGCGTCCGCAGCGACCAGCCGGTGCTGGCGGCACCGCCGGCCGACGCCGTGCGCGGGGTGGTCGCCGGTGACTGCATCGCCGGGTTGACCACCGCCACCGACGGGGCGGCGTGGGCGGCGGGACTCCGGCCGTTGGTGGACGACCTGGAGGTGTTCCCGGCCTTCGTCGTGCTCCCGCAGGCGCGCCGCGATGCGATGCTGGAGCGGCCGGTGATCAGTGGGGCCATCAGCCCGATGGCCGGCCACCTGACCACGGCGTTGCTGGGCGGGTTCAACGCCCGGGTCGTGGCCGGGGAGCCCCTGGACGAGGTCGCGACCTCGGCCGCGGCCGAACTCGCACGCAGGGCGGGTCGGGAGGTCCCCGACGAGGAGGCCTGACCCCACCGCTCGCCGCGCCGGCGGCCGTGGCCGCCGGCGCGGCCGTCAGTACCGCTCGGGGACGAAGGTCTGGTCCTCGATCGGGGGACGCACGTACCCCCCGCGCCGAGGTGGCCGCTCTCCGAGCTCGACCGGCTCGGGCGTGGCGTCGGTGTAGTGGAACTGGTCGAGCAGGTGCGCGATGCAGTTGAGACGCGCGTGCTTCTTCACATCGGCCTGCACGACCCACCAGGGCGCCTGCTTGATGTCGGTGTGGTTGAACATGTCGTCCTTGGCGCGGGAGTAGTCCTCCCAGCGCTGGCGGGACTCGAGGTCCATCGGTGACAGCTTCCAGCGCCTGGTGGGGTCCTCGTTGCGGGCCTGGAAGCGGCGCTCCTGCTCCTCGTCGCTGATCGAGAACCAGTACTTCACGATCGAGATGCCGGCACGCGTGAGCATGCGCTCGAACTCCGGGCAGGTGCGCATGAACTCCCGGACCTGCTCCTCGTCGGCGAAGCCCATCACCCGCTCGACCCCGGCGCGGTTGTACCAGGAGCGGTCGAACATCACGACCTCGCCGGCGGCGGGCAGGACCTCCACGTAGCGCTGGAAGTACCACTGGGTCTTCTCACGGTCCGACGGCGTCCCCAGGGCGACCGTGCGGATGATGCGGGGGTTGGTCCGCTCCGAGATCCGCTTGATGACCCCGCCCTTGCCGGCGGCGTCGCGACCCTCGAAGATCACGACGATGCGCTTGCCCTCCTCCTTGACCCAGTGCTGGAGCTTGACGAGCTCGATCTGCAGGCGTGTCAGCTCCTCCTCGTAGACCTTGGTCTTGAGCACCCCTTTCTGGTTGTAGTCGTCCGATCCGAAGCGCTTACCCGCGTGGTCTGTGGCCATGGTCTGCTGCCCCTCGCGCTCGCGACCGGACGCGAGCCCTCGCTCTCCTCCGCCGGTCGCCGAGCTGACCACCGACGCTCGCGTCACCGCGGTGACGCCCACCTTGGCTGAGCCTTGTCGCGCGGTCGGCGCACGTCAACTACTGGGGTCTGGTGACCGGAGGGTGTGCGCCGGTCGTGCGCCCGGAGGTTCGGGGTGGCGGGTGTCGCACCCAGGTCGTACCGTCACCGATGAAGCGAACACACGTTCGAAGAACGCGGGCGCGGGTGGTCGGCAGCGGTTCGGGTCCGTCGGGGGACGCGACGAGGAGGCGACGAGGATGACCAAGCGGTACCGGGAACGGCTGGAGGAGGTGGAGGTCGCTGCCGGGTCGGCGGCGGGGACCGACGCGGCGGCGCCGGTGGCCTTCCGTTGGCGTGGGCAGCGGTACCGGGTCCTCGTGGTGCTCGGTCACTGGCACGAGGACGAGGGCTGGTGGCGGCAGGGCGACGGGCTCCCTCAACGGATCGAGCGCACCGATCTGTGGCGGGTCGAAGCGCGGAACGGGGTTCCCACCCGCGGGGTGTACGAGCTGGTGCGTCGCGGGGAGCAGTGGCGGCTCGATCGGGTCTGGGACTGACCGCCGGCGTGAGGGCCGGTCAGTCGTCCCGGTGGGACGCGACGTTGCGCTTGAGCCGGTTCAGGATCGCGTCCATGCCGTGCAGCCGCAGCGGGCTGATCGCCGCAGCCAACCCCAGGTCGTGGTGGAAGTCGCTCGGCACCGCCAGGACCTCGTCGACCGTGGCTCCGTTGAGCCCCTCCGACAGCACGCCCGCGAAGCCTCGGGTCGTCGGGGCCTCGGGCGGGCAGTCGAACCACACCGTCACCCGATCGTCCTCGTCGACCTCGGTGGCGAGGAAGAAGGGGGTCTGACACTCCTCGACCTGCTCGAGCCGCTCGGGGTGGTCGGCGAGGTGGGCCGGGAGCGGTGGGACCTTCCCGGTGTACTCCACGAGCAGGTCGATCTTCATCTCCAGCGGTGCGGCGACGAAGTCGTCGACCACCTTCCGTAGGCCCGGCGGTAGCGCCATCGGCTCAAGCTCCTACGCTCGTCGGTTCGCAGCTGCTGTGCGGCCCTGGCGGCGCGCAGCTGCAGGCGAGGTCGTCGGGACCACCGGTTCGTCCGGGTGCGGTTGGTCCGGGTGGCCCGCCCGCACCGTACCCATCCGGGGTGCGGTGCCCCGAACACCACCTCGACGATCCACATCCCACACCCGATGGAGGAGCCGACACGATGGCCGCCGATTCGCACGACCACGACGCCAGGATCGCCGCCTACGCCGATCCGCGGACCCTGGTCACCGCCGAGTGGCTGGCCGAGCGGCTCGACGACCCCGAGCTGGTCGTGGTGGAGTCCAGCGAGGACGTGCTGCTGTACGAGACGGGCCACATCCCCGGTGCGGTGAAGATCGACTGGCACACCGAACTCAACGACCCCGTCACCCGGGACTACATCGACGGCGCGACCTTCTCGGAGCTGATGGCGAGCAAGGGCATCAGCCGTGCGTCCACGGTGGTGTTCTACGGGGACAAGGCCAACTGGTGGGCCGCCTACGCCCTGTGGGTCTTCACGCTGTTCGGTCACGATGACGTGCGGTTGCTCGACGGCGGTCGGGACAAGTGGATCGCCGAGGGCCGCCCGCTGACCACCGAGAAGCCGGACCGACCCCGGGGGCAGTACCCGGAGGTCCACCGCAGCGATACCCCGATCCGTGCGTTCCGCGACGAGGTGCAGGCGCACGTCGAGCAGCGCGGGAAGCTGGTGGACGTGCGCAGCCCCCAGGAGTTCACCGGCGAGCGCACTCACATGCCCGACTACCCCCAGGAGGGCGCCCTGCGCGGTGGACACATCCCGGGGGCTCGGAGCGTCCCCTGGGGTCGCGCGGTGCAGGAGGACGGCACCTTCAAGCCGGTCGAGGAGCTCCGGGAGCTGTACGAGCTGGAGCAGGGGCTGTCCCCGGACGACGAGGTGGTCGTCTACTGCCGGATCGGTGAGCGCTCCAGCCACAGCTGGTTCGTGCTGACCCACCTGCTCGGGTACGAGCGGGTCCGCAACTACGACGGCTCGTGGACCGAGTGGGGCAACCTCGTCCGCGCCCCGATCGAGACCGGCGACGTCGAGCCGCCGGCCTGACCCGCGGCCTGACCCGCGGCCTGGGCTCTGCGTCGAGGGCGTTGGGGCAGCGCGCCGGCCACGGGTGGCCGCCTGGCTGCCCCGTCGGGCCCACCCCGGGTGGTGTGGTGCCGCCAGCCGGCCACGGGTGGCCGCCTGGCGGCCCCGCGGCGAGGTCGCACGTTCGGCCCCGGCCGGAGCGCAGGGGTCGCGGGTCGCACACCGGCTGGCGGCGGGTCCCACCCACCCCCTACCTTTGCGAACACACGTTCGAATCGTAGAGGTGGGTCCGTGGCGAGCAGCCGGTCCTGGTCGCCCCAGGAGCATCAGCACTCCCTGGAGGACCTGGGAGCGGATGCGCGCCGTGCCGCCGCTGCCGTCGAGCAGGTGCACGCCGCCAACCGCGAGCGTCCGACGCCGAGGGACGCGCCGCCCTTCGCGCACCTGAGCGTGCGCTCCAGCTACTCGATGCGCGACGGGGCGATCAGGCCCCGTGAGCTGGCGGCGGCGGCCGCGGCCGCCGGCATGACCCATGTGGCGCTCACCGACCGGGACGGGCTGTACGGCGTGGTGCGGTTCGCGCAGGCCGCCGCCGCGGAGGGCATCACCCCGGTCTTCGGTACCGACCTGGCCCTGGCCCCCGACGCGGATCGGCCGGGCTGGGAGCTGACCCGCGCCGGACGTACACGGTTCCCCGCGGCTCCCGTTCCCCGGGTCGGGGAGGTCGGGGAGGTCGGGGAGGTCGGGCAACCCGAGTCCCGGGATCCGAGGTCCAGGTTCCCCGACCCACGGGGACGACGGCCAGGACGCGGCGCAGCCTGGCTGGAGGACGACGCCGCCCGGGTCAGCTTCCTCGCCGCCACCCAGGCGGGCTACGCCGACCTGTGCCGCACGGTGTCCGCTGCCCACGCCCAGCGTCGGGGTGACCCCCACCTCGATGTCGCCGACCTGGGCGTGGCCGCGGCCCACGACGGGGTGGTCGCGCAGCTCGGTCCCGACTCGCCCGTGGGCCGGCTGCTGGCCCGTGGCCAGAGCGGCGCCGCCGAGGAGGAGCTGCGCCGCTGGCTCGAGGTGTTCGGTCGCCAGCGGGTCGTGCTGGGGGTGCGCGACCACCGCGTCGCCCCCGGGGGCCGCCGCGCCACGGGCCGGTCCGATCCGCACGAGCCCGGCGACGACGCCCGGATCCGGCGCACCCTCGAGCTCGGCGACCACCTCGGTGTCACCGCTGTGGCCGTCAACGACGTGCGCTACCTGCGCCCGGAGGACGTGGCCATCGCCGACGTGCTGCGCTGCGTGCGCCAGCAGGTGCCGCTGGGCGCCCACCACCTCGGCCGGACCAGTGCCGAGGCGTGGTTCACCACCCCCGTCGAACAGCACGAGCGGTTCCGGGAGCGCCCCGACCTGCTCGTGGGCGCCCACGAGCTGGCCGTCAGCTGCGAGGGGGACCTCGGTCTCGGGCAGCTGCACGTGCCGCGGCTGTCGGGGCTGTCGCCCGAGGCCGCGGCCGGTGAACTGCACCGCCGCTGCTGGGAGGGGGTGGCGGCCCGCTTCCCGCGGGTCACCCCTGAGATCCGTGAGCGACTCGAGCGCGAGCTGGACATGGTCGACCGGCTCGGGCTGCACGACCTGTTCCTGGCGGTGGCGGCGGTGGTCGCCGACGTGCGCGAGCTGGGCGTGCTGGTGGCCTGCCGGGGCTCGGCGGCGGGCAGCCTGGTGTGCTTCGCGCTGCGCATCAGCGATGTGGATCCGGTGGCCAACGACCTGGCCTTCGAGCGGTTCATGAACCCCTACCGCGACGAGCTGCCCGACATCGATCTGGACGTGGAGTCCCACCGCCGTGAGGACGTCTACGACCTGGTCATGGCCCGCTTCGGGGAGGAGCGCACCGCGACGCTCGCGATGGTGGAGACCTTCCAGGCCCGCATGGCCGTGCGGGAGGTCGGCAAGGTGCTCGGCCTGCCGCGCGAGGAACTCGACACGATCGCCTCGAGTTTCACCCACGCCCGCGCCCGTGACGTGCGTCGCATCGTCAAGAACCTGCCGGAGCTGCAGCGCTCCAACCTCGACGCCGGGCAGCTCGACACCCTGCTGGACGTGGTCGAGCGCATCGACGGCTTCCCCCGCCACCTCGCCATGCACCCCTGCGGGATCCTGCTCGGCGACGTGGAGCTGGCCACCCGCACCCCGATGGAGCGCTCCGCCCACGGCTACGCGATGAGCCAGTTCGACAAGGACGACGTCGCGGCGCTCGGACTGCTGAAGCTGGACGTGCTGGGGGTGCGGATGCTCTCGGCGATGCGCCACTGCCTGCAGCTGGTCAACGGCTCCGAGGACCACCCGCCGACCCGCGAGAGTGACCCGTCCCTGCCCGGCCGCGACGACCACGGACGCCTCAGCCTCGACCACGTGCCCACGGGTGATCCGGCCGCCTACGCCCTGATCCGCTCCGCCCACTCCGTGGGGATGTTCCAGATCGAGTCGCCCGGCCAGCGCGAGCTGCTCGGCCGGCTGCAGCCCGACCGCTTCGGTGACCTGGTCACGGAGATCTCGCTGTTCCGTCCCGGCCCGGTCAAGGCCGACATGGTCACCCCCTACGTGGCCCGCCGGCACGGCGAGGAGCCGACCACCTACGCCCACCCGAGCCTGGCCGGGGTGCTCGCCGAGACCTACGGGGTGATCGTCTACCACGAGCAGGTGATGGGGGTGCTCGCCGCGCTCACCGGCTGCGACCTGGCCTACGCCGACCTGCTGCGCCGACAGCTCTCCGACGAGCGCAAGCGCCCCACGATCCGGGCCTGGGTGCTCGCCCGCGCCGCCGACCGCGGCGTCAGCCGTGCGGACGCGGAGCAGGTGTGGGACCAGCTCGCCTCCTTCGCCTCCTTCGGGTTCTGCAAGGCCCATGCCGCGGCCTTCGCCGTGCCCACTGAGCGCTCGGCGTTCCTCAAGGCCCACGTGTTCCCGGAGTTCATGGCCGGGCTGCTGACCCACGACCCCGGGATGTACCCACGCCGGATGATCCTGGACGAGTGCCGGCTGTTCGGCGTGGCGGTGCTGCCCCCGGACGTCAACCGTGCCCAGGTCGACTACAGCGTCGAGGTGGTGGACCGCGGGCTCGCCGACCACCGGCTCGCTCTGACCGCGGCGGTGCGGGCCGCGGGAGGCGGTCGCGGTGAGGCGGCCCGCCTCCTGCCGCCCGGGTGGACCTGGCCGGAGGGCGAGCTGCGGCCGATCCCGCCCTCGGGTTTCGACGCCGGCGAGGCTGGGCACGGCTACCGCTACGCCGTGCGGGTCGGCCTGCGCGACGTGGCCGGCAGCACCGACGCCGAGCTGGCCGCGCTGACCGGTGCACGCCCCTTCACCTCGCTGGAGGATCTCCGTGCCCGCGGCGGGCTGTCGCGGCCCACGGCCACGGCGCTGGTGGACGCCGGTGCCCTGGACGCCATGGCCGGGGTCGGGCGGCGCGGGGGACCGTCGGGGAGGCGCGCCCTGACCCTGGCCGTGGAGGAGCTGTGGCGTGACCGTCGGGGCCGACGGCGAGGTGGTGGCGTGTCCGGTGGCGGGGGAGCGGGTGGTGTGGCCGGCGCCGGGGGAGCGGACGGGGGCGCTCCGCGCGGCGAGCAGACCGCCCTGGACCTGCACGCCGACCACACCCCGGTGCTCCCCGAGGACCGCGAGGCCGACCGGGTGCGCGCCGAGCTCGCCGCCACGGGCATGGACGTCTCCCGCCACGTGGTCAGCTTCTACGAGCCGCTGCTCGAGGTGCTCGGGGTCACCCGCGCCTGCGACCTGGGTGCCTGCCGTACCCAGTCGACGGTGCGGGTGGCGGGGGGGAAGGTGGCGGTGCAGTCACCGGCGCAGCGCTCAGGCCAGCGGGTGCTGTTCCTGTCGCTGGACGACCGCACGGGCCAGACCCAGACCACCTACTTCGAGCGCAACCTCGACGACTGCGCGTGGACGGTGCTGCACGCCTGGCTGCTGGTCGCCGAGGGCCGGATCAGCCGGCGCGGCAACCGTGGCGCCACGGTGACCGGGACGAGGGCGTGGGATCTCTCCCGGCTGTGGCGTGCCTGGCAGGAGGGGTGGCTGGACGACGCCCTGGCCGAGCGCGGGACCCCGGCGCCCCACGAACGCGCCGGCGCACCGCGCCCCCGGGGCCTGAGTGTCAGCGAGTTCGGCCGCGGCGCCCGGTGAGCTCATCCACAGGGCGCCACGGGCCCATCCGCGCGTTGACGGCCGTCGCTGCGATGCTGGGTGATCGTTGCCACCTGACCGGGAGCCCGGCATCATGCAGACCAGCGAGCACGACCGGCACGAGCTGTTCCGGGCGCTCGAGCAGGTCATCGGTGCCGAGCCAGCGAGGACGCTGATGGAGCAGTTGCCGCCGCGGCCATGGGATCAGCTGGCGACCCGTGACGACCTCACTAGCGGTTTGCAGCTGCTCGAGCACCGCCTCGTCGCCGAGTTCCGCGCGCAGATCATCGCGCAGAACCGGCTGCTGTTCTTCTCCATGATCGGCGCGATCTTCACCGCGGCATCCCTGGCCTTCGCCGCCGTCAGGTTCTGACCCCGAGGTACCCCGGTAGCCTCGAGCGCATGCGACCACACATCGTCTGGGACTGGAACGGCACCCTCTTCGACGACCAGCCCATGGTCATCGCGGGGTTGAACGTGGCGCTAGCTGCTGCGGGTTTGCCACCCACCGACCAGGAGACCTACCAGCGCCTGTACACCCGGCCCGTCCAGGTGTTCTACGAGCGTCTCTTCGGCCGGCTGATCGAGCCGGACGAGTGGGAGGTGATCGACGAGGCCTTCCACACCGGCTACCGCGAGGCCATCATCGATGCGCAGCTCGCCCGCGACGCGGCGGATGCCCTCCACCGCGTGGAGGCCGCAGGCGTCAGCCAGTCCCTGCTGTCGATGTACCCCCACGAGTACCTGCTGCCGCTGATCGACCGCTTCGACCTCGCGGGCCGGTTCCTGCGGGTCGATGGACTGCGCGGCCAGGGCGGGGGCGTCAAGGCCCCCTACCTGGAAGCCCACCTGGAGCGGGTCGCCGCCGCCAACGGCGGCACCCCCGCCGAGGTGCTGGTCATCGGGGACGCCAAGGACGACGCCGCCGCGGCTGCCCACGTCGGTGTCGCCTGCGTCCTGTACGACGGCGGCTCACATCCTCGCCACGAGCTGGAGGCGACCGGTTTCCCGGTGGCCAACTCCCTCACCGAGGCCGTGGAGCTCGCCGCCTGGGTGTGAACGCACCAGACCACGCCTCGGTTGCGCTCGGCGGCTGCGGCTGCTGCGGCGGCTGATGCGGCGGCGGCTGCGGCGGCGGCGGCTGCTGCGGCGGCTGCTGCGGCGGTCGACGCTTCGGATCGCAACGATGTGACCTCGAACCGGTCGATCCGTTGCGATCCGGGACTCCCCGGGGGGCGGTGGTGCTTCGGATCGCAACGATGTGACCTCGAGCCGGTCGATCCGTTGCGATCCGGGACCGACGACTGCCGCTGCGTCGCGCGGGTCGCCCTGCTCGGCGAACAGCCGCCTCGCGCATGACCTACGCGACCAGGACCGCAGGGCCGTGGATCTCGTCGGCCGGCAGCGGTGCCGTCCCCGTCATCCTGAGCCCCAGCGGCTGGGCCCGCTCGCCCGAGACCACCTCGATGTCCAGGGGCGCGCCCGGCCACCGCACGGTGAGCACCTCGCCGTCCCGTGCGACCTCGGCACCCAGCAGGTGCCAGACCCTCGCCGCCGCCTCCAGGTCGGGGTGGGCCAGGCGCGGTCCGAGCAGCCGAGCCGCGTCGGGACGCGGCGCCTCGGGCGTGGTCCCGAGGGCGGTGGCCCAGCCCTCGTCGTCGTGCTTCGCCCAGGCGACCTGCACGATCAGCCCCCCGACCTGGGAGGGCCCGACGAAGGCCTCGTGCCAGTAGTCGTTCTCGGCGGAGACGTCGACCAACGCCAGCCCGGCCGCCTCCAGCGTCGTGACCGCCGGCAGCAGCGCCGGGACCTTCAGGGTGACGTGGTGGATGCCCGCGCCGTAGCGGTCGAGGAAGCGGGTGGCGAAGCCGTGGTCGCTGCGGGGTTCCAGCAGTTCGAGCTTCGCGCCGCCGGCGAACCGTGCCTGCCGGGTGGCGAAGTCGTTGCCCGGCGCCTCCCAGGCCGGCATGAGCCACCCGCCACCGAGGTGGTCGATCCAGCGGGCCGCGGCGGCGCCGATCGAGGGCACGGCGGCAGCGACGTGGTCGGGCGTGGCGTCGATCGGCACGGTGGGCTCCGTTGCTCGGGACGTGGCGGGCGCGGCGGACGTGGCGGACGTGGCGGGCGCGGCGGACGTGGCGGACGTGGCGGGCGCGGCGGGCGCGGACGCTACGCAGCGCGCACCCGCGGGGCCAACCCGGCACCGACCCTGCCCGCAGCGCTACCCTCTAAGCGAACGCTCGTTCGGTCCGATGCGGCGCAGCCGGAGGAGGTGGCGGCGTGCAGCCACGGCATCCGGAACCGATCCTCCACGTGGACATGGACGCCTTCTACGCCTCCGTGGAGCAGCGGGATGACCCGGAGCTGAAGGGCCAGCCCGTGGTGGTGGGCGGCGCCGGTGGCCGTGGGGTCGTGGCGGCCGCCTCCTACGAGGCCCGCCGGTTCGGGATCCACTCGGCCATGCCGATGGTCCGCGCCCGGCGGCTGTGCCCGGGCCTGGTGATCGTCGCCAACCGCTTCGACCGCTACCGCGAGGTCTCACGCCAGGTGATGGCCATCCTCGCCGACATCCCCCCGCTGGTGGAGCCACTGTCGCTGGACGAGGCGTTCCTGGACGTCGGCGGGGCGGTGCGACTGTTCGGCGAACCACCGGAGATCGGGGAGCTGATCCGCACCCGGGTCCGCGAGGAGGTGGAGCTGCCCTGTTCGGTGGGGGTGGGACCCACCAAGTCGGTGGCCAAGCTGCTCTCGGACCGGGCCAAGCCCGACGGGCTCGTCCACTGGCCCGCAGGCGAGGTGGTCGCACGCCTCAGGCCGCTGCCGGTCAGCGACCTGTGGGGCGCCGGGCCGAGGACCGTGGAGCGGCTGGAGAGCTTCGGGTTCCGCACGGTGGGCCAGCTCGCCGACGCGGAACTCAGGACCTTGCAGCGGGTGGTGGGTGAGGCGCTCGGCGGCCAGCTCCACCAGCTGGCCCGTGGCATCGACCCACGCCGGGTCACCCCCTCAGAGCCGGCCCGCTCCATCTCGGGGGAACGCACCTTCGACCACGACGTCGACGACCCGGCCGAGCTCGAACGTCAGGTGCTGAAGCTGAGCGAGACCGTCGGCCGGCGACTGCGAGCCTCGGGTGTGGCGGGGCGCACCATCACCCTCAAGGTGCGCTTCGACACCTTCGAGACCGTCACCCGCTCCAGCACCCTGCCGGCCCCCACCGACCGGACCCGGGACGTCGCCACGATCGCCCTCGACCTGCTCGCGGGCCTGCGCCTGGAGCGCGCCCGGGTCCGCCTGCTCGGGGTGGGGGTGTCCAACCTCGGTGAGGGCGACGGGGCACGACAGCTCACCCTCGACACCGCTGCCGAGGAGGGGCCGAGCCCGGCGGTCGCCGCACGGCTCGCGGACCCGCGCTGGGAGCGGGTGGAGCGGATCGCGGACTCGGTCGCCGAGCGGTTCCAGGGCGTCGGGGTGTCCTACGCCGCCCTGCTCGACGACCAGGACGATCCGGCCGAGGTGGCGCCGCGCCGGGAGGACCGCGGTGCGCACGACCACACGAGCACCTCAGACCAGCGGGAGGAACCTGACCCGTGAGCGCTGCCGTCGTCGGCCGTCGAGATGGTCGGCCAGCTCCTCGTAGACCGGGTCGCCCACCATCGACCTCAACTCGACCTCCATGGTTTGGTAGACCGGGTCCCGTCCGACGAAGGCCACGTCGTCGTCGAGGCACCACCACCCGAAGTCCGCGCCGCCGTCGCCCCAGTGGCCCCGCTCGTAGGCCGCGATCGTGTGGACCTCGAGGGTGCCCCCGTCGTTGGAGGTCAGCTCCTCGATCGTGCGGTGGAGCGGGACCTGCCAGCACACGGTCGGTTTGTAGGTGGCGTGGTGCTGCCCGTCGGCCACGGCGAGGTGGTGCAGCGCGCACCCGATCCCACCGGTGAACCCGGTCCGGTTGGCGAAGATGCAGCCGCCGTCCACCACCCGGGTCAGCACCTCGCCGTCCTCGTCCTCGGTCAGGGCCCCTTCGGCCAGGGCGGCGGCGTGGAACTGCATGGTGGCGGCGTCCAGGCGCTGAGCGAGGAGGTCCCGGAGCGCCGAGGGATCGTCGTCGTCGTTGAGGTAGGCCCCGTGCACGCAGCACCCGATCGCGGGGTCCTGCACGCCCGGGTGGACGCCCTCGCACCCGCCGCCGTAGATGCAGACGTAGGACGACAGCAGGAAGGAGACGTCGAAGGTGTAGCGCCGGTGCTGGTCCTCGGGGTCACGGATCGACACCCACTCCCGTTCGAGCATCCGTGGTCCCCTGCGGCGGCCGGTACCCGAGCGTAGCGAGGCCTGCCCTACGCTCGCCCGGGGGGTCGGAGTGTCCGCCCCGTGGAGCGCGTCGGGAGGATCCGGGTGAGTGAGGTCAGCTACGAGGTCGTCGAGGGGGTGGCGCACGTCACCTTGGACCGACCGGACAAGCGCAACGCCATGGCCCTCGAGGTGTTCGCGCAGCTGGCCGAGTGCGCCGCCCGGGTCCAGGCCGACGACGACGTGGGAGCGGTGGTCGTCGCTGGCCGCGGCGGCACCTTCTCCGCCGGGCTGGATCTGGCCACCCTCGGTGGGCTGCTCACCGCCGGCGCGGGGGAGGGCGAGGACGGCACCGAGGGGAGCGGAGCTGCCACCGGCACGGCGACGGCGCCCGCCCTCGACCCGACGCTGGTCGCCCGGCTCCAGGCGACCTTCACCGCCTACGAGGAGCTGGACGTCCCGGTGCTGGCCGCGATCGAGGGGCACTGCCTCGGTGGCGGGATCCAACTCGCGGCGGCATGTCACCTGCGCGCTGTGGCGCCGACCGCGGCGATGGCGGTGCTGGAGTCACGGTGGGGTCTGGTGCCCGACCTCGGCGGCACCTACCGGCTGCCCCGGCTGATCGGTCCCGGGCGGACCACGGAGCTGGCGATGACGGCCAGGACCTTCGATGCCGAGGAGGCGCTGCGCATCGGCTTCGCTGAGCTCGCGCTGCCGGCGGAGGCGCCCCAGGACGCCGCCCACGACCACGCCGCGAAGCTGGCTGCCGGACCCGGCAGCGTGCGACGGGTCCCGCGGCTGGGGCGCGAGAACCTCGGCCGGGACCGCACGGCAGCGCTGGGAGCGGAGATCGCGGCCCAGGTGACCGGGGTGTCGGGCCCCGACGTGACCGAGGCGATCACGGCTCATCTCGAGGGTCGTGCGCCCCGCTTCGTGGGCCGCTGATCCCGGAGCCGATCGGACCGCGGATCGGGCAGGCGCGCTCGTCGCTCATCCGGCGTCGGCTCCGGCGTTCGTACGGTCCGTCACCGTGCGTCCGACCGAACGCGTAGGTACATTTAAGAGGTACCGACGGGTCGAGGGGACATGCCGCTTTCCGAGCACGAGGAGAACGTCCTCGCGGAGATCGAGCGACAGCTCGCCGCAGAGGATCCTCGCTTCGCGTCCCGTGCCCGACGCAAGCTCGGGTTCTCACGGGTCAGTCAGCAGCGCCTGGCCCTCGTGATGGGCGTCGTCGGTGTCGTCTCGGTGCTCGCGCTCGGCTTCCTGCCCGGTCCCTGGAACCTCATCGTGCCTGCGGTCGGCTTCCTGCTCCTGCTCGGCGGCATCATCCTCGGGGTGTCGGCACGACGAGCCCCGTCAGAGGACGGCCACTCCTTCGTGCCGCCTGACGACCGCACCTGAGGCTGCGGGCCCGGGCGCTCTCGGCGCCGTCCTGCGGGTGTTGGCGCGTCCGGTCAGCGTTGTCGCCACTGCTGTCGCGCGACGCCCCATGCGCGGGTGATCGCTGCGGAGGCCCGACGCAGCGGGACCAGCACCACCGCGCGACGATGGACCCGCCCGGTGAGCTGGGTGGTGAGCTCGTCCAGGGTGGCCACCGCGGCCGTGGCCCGTAGCGGGTCCAGTTCCCCGTCGAAGGCGGCCGCCTGCACCACCTCGGCGACCGGCCCATGACCGCGGTCGATCCACCCCTCGCGCTCCCACCGCGCGAGCACCTCCCGCGCCGTCTCGTGGTCCCGCCGGTCGAGTCCGACCCGGCGTGCCCCCGCGTACAACCGGCGCTGCGCTGCCAGCACCGCGCTCCGAGGGTCCCGGCTCGAGACCTGGCGGCGGCGCCGGCGCACGGCCGTCGGCAGCGCCCAACCGGCTGCCACGACCAGGGCCAGGACGACCAGCAGCAGCGACGACCACCCGGTGCCTTCGGCGTCGGCCGCGGCCGCCGACTCCTCGCCGTCGAGCCCCTGATCGGTCTCCTCTGGCAGGTCCAGCGGGTCGGGGGCGTCCACGTCCGACGCCGGCCCCTCGGCCTCGGACGGCTCCTCCTCCGCCTCCTCCGCCTCCCGGGCGGCCCGCTCGGCCTCGTTCTCCAACGGCGCCAGGTCGTCGGCCCGCGGCAGCAGATGGGCGTCGTCGGAGCGCGGCGTGGGCTCGAAGGTCACCCACCCGTAGCCGGGGAACAGCACCTCCACCCACGCATGCGCGTCCCCGGTGGTCACCAGGTACTCGTCCAGGGGCTGTCCGGCCTCTGGCGCGGCGCTGGTGACCCGCTCGCCCGGGAGGAAGCCGACGGCGACCCGGGAAGGGATGCCGGTCTGCCGCAGCATCACCGCCATGGCGGTGGCGAAGTACTCGCAGTAGCCGACCCGGTCCTCGAGGACGAAGGTGGTCAAAGCATCCTCACCACGCAACGCCGGGACATCGAGGTCGTAGGTGAACCCGCCGTCGGGGCCGATGAACCAACCCTGCAGCGCCAGCGCCCGCTCGATCACCGACGTGGCCCCGGCGGCGGCGTAGACCTCCTCGGCCAGCGCACCGAGCTCCGGGTAGTCGCGGGGGAGTTGCGTGTGGGCGGTCACCACCTCGGGCGGGAAGCCGACGGCGTCGAGGTCGGCGAAGGACGGCGTCGGCCGCTCGGCGAGGACCCGGTAGGCCGAGCCCTGCCGGATACCGACCGTCTGCCCGACCTCCTCGGCCTCGTCCCAGGTCGCGAGGAACCCGCCCTGGGTGGACCACACCATCTCGTCTCGGATCGGGCCCAGCACCTCGACGGGCTGGTAGGGCAGGGGGACGTAGATGTTCTCCAGCTCGAGCACCTCGACGTCGACCTCGATCACCTGGGTGCTGGCCGCCGGCTCCTCCGGCGGGAGCGGTTGGTCCGCGGGGAAGAGCCGGGCCGGATCGGGACGGAAGCTCTGCGCTCCCGGGGGACCGAGTCGCCACGTCGCGCCGTCGAAGGTGTCCAGGCCGGCCAGCCGGAGGTAGGTCCGCTGGGAGGAGCGGACCCGCAGCACCTCGCGCTCCTCCGGAGCGTTGAGCCGGTTCGAGATGTCGACGATGGGCTGGTAGCCCCGTGCGGTCGCCGTGGAGCCGAGGTTGAGCCACGCGTCGGAGCCGTGGGCGGGGAGCAGCCACGGGCTCGCGGTGCCCGCAGCGATCGCGATGCCGAGCAGCGCCAGGCCACTGGCCGGCAACGGGATCGCCTGCGGGGTGTCCTCGCGCGTGTTCACCGCGGCGAGCAGCAGCAGGCCGCAGGTGAGCAGGAAGGGGACGACCAGCAGCAGTGTGTCCGGCGCGGCCGCCGGGATCGCGAGGGGGACCGCCCACAGGATCGTGAGGTTGACCAGGCCCGCCGCGATGTGTCCACCGCGGACGACGACCTCGTGGGACAGCAGCGCCACCGCCCACCACGCGACGATCGTCAGCAGTCGCAGGCCCGCGAGCGGTTCGGAGGGCGCGGTCTGCTCCGCCAGGGCGAGCCAGCCGTCGGCCAGGGTCAGCCGCAGCACCTCGAGCTGCTCCCCGGCACCGGCGCCCCACCCGTCGCCGACGCCGAGCAGCCAGGGCAGCGCGGCGATCAGGCCCGCACCGGCCAGGACGAGCGCGGCCACGCTGGGCAGCCGCGCGCGGCGGGCGATCGCCGCTACGAGCAGGCCGATCGCCGCGGCCGTCAACGCACCGGCGCGCCAGGACGGGTCGGTGAACACGCGGTCGTAGGCGGGCACGATGGCCAGCAGGACCAGGGCCAGCAGGAGGGTGAGCAGACCGTCGCGGCGCATCAGCCGGCCTCCGCCGTGGCCGTCGGGCTACCTCTGCCACCGCGCCCCAGCAGATCCCTCCAGCGGTCCTCGAGGCGCTCACCGCCGGCCAGCCGGGTCGCCCGCCAGCCCGCGGCCCGCAGCCCGGCGATCGCGTGCTCGGCTGCCGGGTCCGCCGAGCTCGCACCCGCGTAGGTGGCGGCGTCGATGATCACGGCCAGTCGACTGGACGCGCCCCGGCCGGCGCGGACCAGGGCCGCCAACTCCTGGGGATCGGGAGCGGTCACGACGGCGATCAGCGTGCCCTCCCCGGCGGCGCTGGTCGCGACCTGGCGCAGCAGCGCGGTGAGGTCGACGTCGGTCGGTTCCAGGGCAGCGAGCGTCGGCATCCACGCGTCAGCGGGGACCGGCGCGGCGAGGTCGCGGGTGGGGCGGTAGAGCACCGTCACGCCCCGCCCCCGGGCACCGAGGTGGTGGGCCACGCTGGCCGCGGTGGCCACCGCCACCTCGAAGCTGCTGGCGGGCCCGGTGCCGGCGTGCCGGTCGCGCCGGATGTCCAGCAGGATCGTCGCCCGGGGGGAGGTGGCCTCCTCGGCGCGCCGGACCATCAGCTTGCCCCGGTGGGCGGTGGAGGCCCAGTGCACCGCCCGCAGGTCGTCGCCGCGGACGTACTCCCGGATGTCGGCGAGATCGTCACCGTGGACCGTCGCGCGCCGTGGTCCGCTGGCGACCGCGCCGCTCGCCCCGCCGAGCGGGGCACCCGGTGGCAGAGGCCACACCGGGGGCTCCACCGTCAGGACCCCGGTGCTCGCGATGGCCCGGCGACGTTGGACGAGGCCGAAGGGGTCCCGGATCGTCGCCGTGACGGGTCCGAGGGTGAACCGGCCGCGGTGGCGACCCTCCAGTTCGACCGACAGGTCGAGCATCCGGTGGGGTGCGAGGACCGGCAGGCGGTAGGCGCTGGGACGGGCCAGGACCGGTGGGACGGCATCCTCCAGCCAGGCGGGGGGGCTCGGGACCCGTCCGGTGTTGCGGACCAGCAGGTCGACCCGGGCCCGGCCGCCGAAGGGCAGCGTCGCGGGCTGGATCCTCCGGTCCACCACCAGACGCAGGGGTGCGACCGCGATCCACACCACCGCCCCCACCAGCAGGACCAGCAGGGCCACGGCCACCACCTGGAGCTGCGGGACCCCGAGCAGCCGGGCCGCGAGCCACAGCACCACCACCGCGACACCGGTGCCGACACCCCGTCTGGTCACCGGATCACTCGGTGGGGACCGGCATGCCGCTGAGCACGTCGGTGATCACGTCCACCGCCGTGATGCCGGCCAGCTCCGCGTTGGGCCGCAGGATCAGCCGGTGGGGGAGCACGTGGGGGGCCAGCAGCTTCACGTCGTCGGGGACGACGTGGTCGCGGCCCGCGATCGCGGCCGTGACGCGCACGGATCGGATCAGCGCCAGGGAGGCCCGTGGTGAGGCGCCGAGCTCGACGTCATGGTGCTCACGGGTGGCACGGCACACCGCGATCAGGTACCGCTCGATCGGCTCGCTGACCCGCACCTCACGGATCGTGCGGATGGCGTGGACCACCGAGGCGGTGTCGCAGACCGGGGTGAGCTCCTCCAGCTGGTCCTGGGCCCCGTGGGTCCGCACGATCTCGAGCTCATCGTCGGCGTGGGGATAACCGATCGCGACGCGCATCAGGAAGCGGTCGCGCTGCGCCTCCGGCAGCGGGTAGGTGCCCTCGAGCTCGATCGGGTTCTGGGTGGCGATGACCATGAAGGGCCGGGCGAGCTGGTGGGTGGTGCCGTCGATCGTGACCGTGCGCTCCTCCATCGCCTCGAGCAGCGCCGACTGGGTCTTCGGGCCGGCCCGGTTGATCTCGTCCCCCAGCACGATGTTCGCGAACACCGGACCGGGCCGGAAGGCGAAGCTGCCGGTGTCGGGGGCGTACACCGTCACGCCGGTGACGTCCGAGGGGAGCAGGTCGGGGGTGAACTGCACCCGGGAGACCGAGCAGTCGATCGACCGGGCCAGCGCCTTGGCCAGCAGCGTCTTCCCGACGCCGGGAACGTCCTCGACCAGCAGGTGTCCCTCGGCGAGCAGGGGGGTGAGCGCCAGCCGGACGACCCGGTCCTTGCCCCGGATGACCCGCTGGATGTTGCCCTCGATCGCCTGCAGCGTGCTCCAGACGGCCGGCAGATCGATCGGCGGTCGGGGGGCATCGAGCTGTTCGGTGCTGGACACGAAGGCTCCCGGAACGCGATGCGCGGTGGGTGGGTGTCACGTCGCGGAGCCGGGGTGCGGGTCGCGGCCGGGACGGATCGCAGGGTACCCGCGGGTGCGCCCCCTGCTCCCGGACAGCCGGCCGGACCACCAGCCCGGCCCTGACGCCGGTGTCAGGTCTGCGGTAGCGTCCCTCCGGGCGCGACGAGGGGAACCTGGCGGTGCGTGAGGTGTCCGACGGCGGGGGGCGGCGCACCAGCCGCGGCGAGCGCACGCGCCTGCGCCTGCTCGACGCCACCCGGGAGGCCGTCGCGGTACGCGGGTACGTCGCCGCACGGGTCGAGGACATCGTCGCGCTCGCCGGTGTCAGCCACGGGACCTTCTACACCTACTTCGAGAACAAGGCCGCGGCGCTGGACGCCCTGATCGGCACGACCGCCGAGGAGCTCCAGGCGGTGGTCGACGAGCCATGGGATGGGCCCGACGGCGCGGCGACCATCGAGACGGTGATCGGCCACTTCGTGGCCGTCTTCGCCACCCACGCGGCGGTGGTGCGCGCATGGCTCGAGGCCAGCGCCCATGAGACCCACTTCGCCGAGCGGCTCCGCGAGGTGCGCGGTGGCTACGTCCGCCGGGTCGCCGAGGTGCTCACCCCGGCACTGGCAGGCACGGGACACGATCCTGCGCTGGCTGCCTCGGCGTTGGTGGCCATGGTCGAGGGTGCGGTGACCCAGGGCGTGGTCGACCGCGACGAGATCGAGCAGGGGGAGTTGGTCCGGACGCTGCGCAGCCTCTGGGTCGGTGGGGTCGTCCGGCTCGGCGAGGATGTGGAGGGCTGACCCGGACGGCGTCCCGCCGGCCCGGCGTGCGGCCCACCACTTCCCGCCACCTGCTGCTGCGTGGGGCGTGTCCTGCCCCTCGGTCGCTGCCGAGGTCCGTCTCGAGGGGGTCCCGCGGGGGCTCAGGTGAGCTCTGAGCGGTCGGGCTGCTGCTGAGCGTCGCTTCCGCTGGTGATCGTCGGGCGCGGCCCTCCACCTCGCTCCACGGTCGTTGCTGGCCGGTTGGCGGGGTCGTGCGCCCGCATCGGGTCGTCGAGGTGGTTGCAGAGCGTTGACCGGTGGAGTGGTGAGGCATAGAGTGGTGCGATGTGGAGCGGCCTCCCATCGGAGGGTGCGCGGACCTAGGGGTCGACGGACCCACGGGAGGCACAGGAGCGGTGTTCCTCGGAGAGCACCAGCACACGCTGGATGTGAAGGGCCGGGTGATCCTCCCGGCCCGTTTCCGCGACCGGCTGTCCAGCGGCCTGGTGTTCGCGCCCTCCCAGGACCGGTGCATCGACATCTACCCGCTGACGGCCTTCGAGCGCCGTGTCGAGCACCTGCGGTCGGTCCCGCGTGAGGACCAGCGGGCGCGCGCCTACCTGCGGGTGTTCCTCGCCGGTGCCCACGAGGAGAAGCCCGACGCCCAGGGCCGGGTCACCATCCCGACCCGGCTGCGTGAGTACGCCGGACTGGAGCGTGAGCTGACGGTCAACGGCGCCGACGAGAAGGTGGAGATCTGGGCCCGGGAGGTCTGGGAGCAGTACCGCGGCCAGGCCGAGGACGCGTTCGCGAACCTCGACGGACCGTTCCTGGCGGGGACGCCGTGACGGGCGTGGCCCCCCATACCCCCGTGCTCCTCGACCGGGTCGTGGAACTGCTGGCCGCGGCGCCCGACGGTGTCGTGGTCGACGGCACGCTCGGGGCCGGTGGGCATGCCCGGGCGGTGCTGGAGGCGCGGCTGGAGCGCTACGGACGCGCGGAGCTGCTCGGCCTCGATCGCGACCCCGACGCGATCAGCCTGGCGGCCGAGCACCTGGCCGACCTGGCTGCCGACGAGCGGGTCACCCTGGAGCTGGTGCGGGTCCGCTTCGACGCGTTGCCCGAGGTCCTCGACACCCGCGGGACGCCACAGGTCAGTGGCGTGCTGCTGGACCTCGGGATCTCCTCCATGCACGTCGACCGTGCGGAGCGCGGCTTCAGCTATCGGGCGGAGGGGCCGCTCGACATGCGCATGGATCCGGACCTGCCGACCACCGCGGGGGACCTCGTCCACGAGCTCGATGCCTCGGAGCTGGCCGGCCTCCTGCGTCGCTACGCCGACGAGCCCCACGCGGGGCGGATCGCGCGCGCGATCGTCGCGGCCCGACCCATCCCCTCCACGGTCCACCTCGCCGCCGTGGTCCGTGAGGCGGTCCCAGCCGCGGCCCGGCGTCGAGGGGGGCACCCGGCGACCCGCACCTTCCAGGCGCTCAGGATCGCCGTCAACGCCGAGATCGACGCCCTTGAGATGGTCCTGCCCAGCGTGATCGACCGCCTGGTCCCGGGTGGGGTCGCCGTCGTGATCGCCTACCACAGCCTCGAGGACCGCCCGGTCAAGCGCGCCTTCGCCACCGCCGCCACCGGCTGCCTGTGTCCGCCGGGGTTGCCGGTGTGCGCCTGCGGTCACACCCCCGAGGTCGAGCACCTCGTCCGTCGTCCCGAGCGGCCCTCTCCCGAGGAGATCGCTGCCAACCCCCGAGCGTCGTCGGCCCGTCTGCGGGCCGTTCGACGGCGTACCGAGGAGTCCTCGTGAGCGCCATCACCGCCCCGCTGCGCCGCACCCGTCCGGAGCTCGAACGGTCAGCGCAGCGCCACCTCAGGGTGGTCGAGGAACCTGCCCCCCGTCGCACCCTCGCCTACGCGATCGTGATGATCGTGGTCTTCGGGGTCGCGGTGTTCGGCACCGTGTCGCTGAACGCGCTCGCGGCTGGGGCCTCGGTCGAGGCCAGAGGCCTGGAGGCCCACGTCACCGAGGCCGAGCGGGTCTACGCGCAGCTGGTCGCCGACGTCGCGGCCCTGGAGGATCCGGCCAGGGTCCGGGCGGCGGCCCTGGAGATCGGCATGACGGCTCCGGGACCCGTGCGGCACCTGGCGCTCGAGCGCAACCTCCCGGCCGATGGTGCGCTCCCGGACAGCCGCACCCCCGATGAGGCCGCCGATCCCCTCAAGCCGATGCTGTCCGCGGAGCGATAGACCATGCCCTCAGCGTCCCCGCGCCACTCCCGCCGCGGAGCCGCCGTCCTGCGTACCAGCGAGCAGGTGGCGGTCCGAAGGATCCGATGGACGCTGGCGATCTTCGCCGTCCTGGTCCTGGCCACCACGGCCAAGCTCGTCGAGATCCAGGTCCTCGACGCCGCCGATCTGGCCGCGGTCAGTGAACGCCAGCGGGCTCGCACGATCGAGCTGCCGGCGACGCGGGGGCGGATCTACGACCGCGATGGCGATGTCCTGGCCACCTCGGTGCAGGCGGCGACGATCTACGCCGATCCCCGGGCGTTCCGGGCCACCGAGACCCCGGACGGGCTGGAGGTCCCGGCGGCGGCCGCCGCCGGCGACGTGGCGGCCGCTCTGGCCCCCGTCCTCTCCCAGGATGCAGCGACCATCACCGAGCGGCTGGAGGAGGACCGACACTTCGTCTACCTCGCCCGGCAGGTCGCGCACGAGATGGGGGAGGAGGTCCGTGCGCTCGGACTGCCCGGCATCGGCGTGCTCGTGGAGCCCCATCGGCTCTACCCGGCCGGGCCCCTGGCCGGGCAGGTCGTCGGGTTCACCGACATCGACTCCCAGGGACTCCAGGGACTGGAGTCGGTGTACGACGGGGTGCTCTCGGGCACCCCGGGAACGCTGCTCCTCGAACGTGCCCCGGGTGGGCTGGACATCGCTTCGGGGGTCCGCGAGCTCAGCCCACCGGCGGTCGGCACCGACGTCGTCCTGAGCCTCGACCGGGAGGTCCAGCACGTCGCCGAGCTCGCCGCGGCCACGGCGATGGAGGAGTACGACGCGGTCGGAGCCAGCATCGTGGTGACCGAGGTCGGGACCGGCGACATCCTGGCGATGGCCAGCACACCGGGGTTCGACCCCAACGAGCGCGGCGACGAGGACCCCTCCGACCGGCGCAACCGCGCGGTGACCGACGTCTTCGAGCCCGGCTCGACCCAGAAGGCGCTCACCATCGCCGCCGCGGTCGAGGAGGGGATCGTGACCCCGTCGACCACGATGTCCGTTGCGGACACCATCAGCGTCTCCGGCTCGACCTTCACCGACTCCGCGTCGCACGCCACGTCGCAGTGGACCGTCACCGAGATCATGGAGCGGTCCAGCAACGTCGGCACGATCCAGATCGCCCAGGAGCTCGGACCCGAGCAGCTCGACGCGTACCTGCGCTCCTTCGGGTACGGGCGACCCACCGCGCTCGGCTTCCCCGGCGAGTCCGGGGGGCTGCTCCGGCACCACGAGGACTGGTGGGGCACCTCGCTGCCGACCATCGCGATGGGACACGGGGTGGCCGTCACCCTCCTGCAGCTCGCCCACAGCTACGGCACGATCGCCAACGACGGGGTGGCGGTGTCGCCACGCCTGGTCCGGGGCACGGTCGGCGAGGACGGCCGGCTCAGCCCCGTCCCGGCACCGCCGGGGGAGCGGGTGATCTCCACGACCACCGCCGCCGCGGTGCGGGCCATGCTCGAGGATGCGGTCCACGGCGAGGCGGGGACCGGCGGCCTGGCGCGGGTCGACGGGTACCGCGTCGCCGGGAAGACCGGGACGGCACGCAAGCCCTCCGAGGGTGGCGCGGGCTACAGCAACCAGTACATCGCGACCTTCGTCGGCATGGCTCCGGCTGACGACCCCCGGGTCGTCGTCGCCGTCATGATCGACGAGCCCTGGCCCTTCTACGGGGGGTTGACGG
>PWWI01000224.1 GCA_003561535.1 Nitriliruptoraceae bacterium | reverse complement strand
GCATCAAGCAGATGTTCCTCGTGATCGAGTACGCCCGGATGATGGTGGGCACCAAGGCGATGGCCACCCTGTCCACCGGCTACCTCAACGCCCTGGACTACGCGAAGATCCGCGTGCAGGGCCCCGACATGACCCAGATGACCGACAAGGCCGCCCCGAAGGTGGAGATCATCAACCACCCGGACGTGCGTCGGATGCTGATGGAGCAGAAGGCCCACGCCGAGGGCATGCGCGCCCTGGTGATGTACGCCGGTTGGGTGCAGGACCAGGCCCAGCTCGCCGCGCACCCCGACACCATGGGCGGTGAGGACCACGACGAGCACGACCGCTGGATCGCGCGGGAGGATCTGCTCCTGCCGCTGGTCAAGGGCTACTGCTCGGAGAAGGCCTACGAGCTGCTCGGCTCCATGAGCCTGCAGACCTTCGGCGGCTCCGGGTTCACCCAGGACTATCCCCTAGAGCAGTACATCCGTGACGCCAAGATCGACACCCTCTACGAGGGCACGACGGCCATCCAGGCCCTGGATCTGCTGTTCCGCAAGATCGTCCGGGACCAGGGCGCGACGCTGACCTGGTACGCCGACCAGATCCGGACCTTCCTGAAGGCCGGTCCGGACGGGGATCCCTTCGCCGACGAGCGGGAGCGTCTGGGGGCCGCACTGGACGCCGCCCAGTCCCACCTCGGCGTGCTGCTGCAGCACGCGATGGCGTCGATGGACGAGTCGAAGCGGACCGAGCTGTACAAGACCGGCCTACAGTCCACCGCCTTCCTGGCCTCGCTGGCGGAGGTCATGATCGGCTGGCTGCTGCTGCGCCAGGCCGAGGTCGCCCACGACGCCCTGGAGGTCGGCGGCGACAAGGACCGGGACTTCTACACCGGCAAGATCGCGGCGGCGCGGTACTTCGCCAAGGCCGTCCTGCCGAAGGTGGGCCTGCGGACACAGATCGCCGCCGAGGAGGACGGTGCCCTGATGGCCGTCCCGGCCGAGGCGTTCTGAGCCCCGATCGCACGACCCGCTGGGCCCGCCGTGTCGGCGGGCCCAGCTGCCTGCAGCGCTGACCTTCGGCCACCACCTTGACGGACGTGACCCGGGCCCGTGACCGGTACCTTGGCGGGTCGGTCCACACCTCCTCGGCAGCCCCTGCGCCGGGTCGGCAACCACCCGTGGCGACACCCGAGATGTCGTCCCGCTCAGGGAGCGCAAGATGGCGAGATCGTCCAAGACGAAAGGACGCGGCACCGACGGCCGGCGCACCGGCTGGCGGCGTGGCCGCCGCTGGCTCCTGGCCCTGTTGGTCGTCATCGCGGTGCTCCTCGCGGCCTTCGGGCTGCTGGCCTTCTACCTCGTCTTCTCCAGCGTGCCCCTGCCCGACGACATCGACGCCCGGTCGTCGCTGGTGTTCGACGTCGATGGCGCCGAGGTCGGCACCCTGGCCAGCGAGCTCACCCGCGACGACGTGCCCCTGGACTCGCTGCCCGACCACGTCCCTGCGGCCGTCCTGGCCGCCGAGGACCGGGGCTTCTACGAGCACCGTGGCATCTCCTTCACCGGGATCGCCCGCGCTCTGTTCACCAACGTGCGTGCCGGTTCGGTCCAGGAGGGCGGCTCCACCATCACCCAGCAGTACATCAAGAACGCCGCCCTCAGTCCCGAGCTGACCTACCGCCGGAAGGTGGAGGAGGCGGCGCTGGCGATCAAGCTCGAGCAGACCTACAGCAAGGACGAGATCCTCGGGTTCTACCTCAACACGATCTACTGGGGCCGAGGGACCTACGGTATCGAGGCCAGCTCCCAGGCCTTCTTCGAGATCCCCGCGGCCGAACTGGACGTCAACCAGGCCGCCACGCTGGCCGGCATCATCGCCTCGCCGGAGAACTTCGATCCGCTGGAGAACCCGGAGCGGGCCGATCAGCGGCGTCGCTACGTGCTGGAGGGCATGGTCGACACCGGGGCTCTGACCCGTGCTGAAGCCGATGTGCTGCTGGCCGACGGGCTGCCCGAGGTCAGCGAACGCCGGGGGATCAACCTCGGCCCCAACGCCTACTACCTCGACGCGGTGCGGCGCGAGCTGTCGGCCCGGGAGGAGTTCGCCCAGGGCGAGCTGTTCCGGGGCTTGAGGATCCACACCGAACTCGACCAGTCGATGCAGGCCGCTGCCCAGCGGACCCTGACCGCGGCGGTCGTCGACGGGCCCACCGACACCGGCGCGATCGTCTCGATCGACCCGGCGACCGGGGGGGTCCGGGCGCTGGCCGGCGGTCCCGACATCGGCGCACAACCCTTCAACACCGCGGTGCGCTCGGTCCGGCAGGTGGGCTCGACCTTCAAGGCCTTCACCCTGCAGGCGTTCATCGAGGCCGGCCGCTCCCCCGAGACCCGCTTCACCGCACCAGCGGAGCTCGAGGTGGAGGACAGCGAACGCCCCATCTCCAACTACGGCGGCTCCAGCTTCGGCGAGCAGACGGTGCGGCAGGCCACCGCCTCCTCGACCAACACCGTCTACGTCCAGATGCAGGAGGAGGTCGGTCGGGAGGTCGTCATCGATGCCGCCCGCCGCGCCGGACTGCCCCGTGACCGCGACGACGAGGTGTTCCCCACCGAGCGCGGCGAAGGCCAGACGATGCGTCCCTTCGCCGGGCTCACCCTCGGGCAGGACGAGTTCAGCCCGCTGGAGCTGACCTCCGCCTTCGGGACCTACGCCGCCGAGGGCTTCCACGTCCAGCCCCGGTTGATCGTGCGCGTCGAGGACAGCCAGGGTCGGGCGATCTACACCCCAGAACCCATCGAGGAGCAGGCGCTGGAGGTCCAGGTGTCGCGGGCCGTCACCGACGTCCTGGTCGACGCGGTCGTGGCCGGCAGCGGCCGGGCTGCGGCCCTGGACGACCGCCCCGTCGCCGGGAAGACCGGCACGACCAACGAAGGCCGGGACGTGTGGTTCGCCGGCTACGTCCCACAGCTGTCCACCGCGGTCTGGCTCGGCAACCTCGACAACTCCCCGATCGAGGGCGACGGGGTCGCGGGTGGTGCCCTGGCTGCGCCGGTCTGGCGCACCTACATGGAGCAGGCCACCGCGGACCTGGAGGTGCAGGGGTTCACCGCGCCGTCGCTCGACCTCGAGGGTGGCGAGCCCGACGAGGCCTCCTGCCCCGAGGGCTACGAGTTCGCCGACCCGCCGAGCGCGGCCGACGAGGACGGGTTCTTCCCCGACATCCTCATCGACCTGACCGACGATGAGGGTCGCCCCTGCGTCGAGATCAAGCCCGAGCTGGAGCCCTGCCCGCCCGGCTACGCCTTCGGGCCGTTGCCGGAGGGGCCGGACGAGTTCGGGCGCGTCCCGGACGTGCTCGACGAGCCGGTGGACTTCCAGGGCCGCCGCTGCGTGGAGATCCTCGAGGACCCGGAACCCGAGCCCGAGCCGGAACCCGAACCCGAGCCCGAACCCGAGCCCGAACCCGAGCCCGAACCGGAACCCGAACCGGAACCCGAGCCCGAACCGGAACCCGAACCCGATGACGGCACCGACCCCGACCCCGACAGCTGACCGGCCCTGTCGGCGGGCGCGGCTCGCTCAGGCGATCGCGCCCGCTGTCCGTAGGGCGGTCCGGGCCTGCGCGTCGTAGCCCAGGGCGTCGAGGACCTCGTCGGTGTGCTCACCGAAGCCGGGCGGCGGGCGCTCGATCGCTCCCGGCGTCCGCGACAAGCGCGGCGCCGGTGCCGGCTGTACCGCTCCGAAGGCGTCGACGAAGGTGCCGCGGGCCTGGTTGTGGGGGTGAGCGGGCGCCTCGGCGAGATCCAGCACCGGCGCAACGCAGGCATCGCTGTCAGCGAACAGCGCCACCCACTCGTCCCGGTCCCTGGTCGCCAGGAGCGCGGCGAGCCGCTCCTTCTGGTGCGGCCAGTCGGCCTGGTCGTGCTGGGGCCACTCGGCGGGATCGAGCTCCAACCGCTGGCACAGCTCGGCATGGAACTGTGGCTCGAGGGCTGCCACGGCCAGGAACCGCCCGTCGGCACACCGGTAGGTGTCGTAGTAGGGCGCGGCCCCGTCCAGCAGGTTGCTCCCCCGCTCCAGAGACCACGCACCGAGCTGACGGAGCCCGTGGAGGAACGCGGTCAGGGATGCGGCCCCGTCCAGCATGGCGGTGTCGATCACCTGGCCCTGCCCCGACCGGTCACGCTCGACGAGGGCGGCCAGCACCCCGATCGCCAGGAACGCACCCCCGCCGGCGAAGTCGGCGAGGTAGTTGATCGGCGGCGGTGGCGGGTCGTCGGGCCGACCTATGCCGTGCAGCGCCCCGGCGACGGCGGCGTAGTCCAGGTCGTGCCCCGCCCGGGGAGCGAGCGGACCCTCCTGCCCCCACCCGGTGACGCGGGCGTAGAGCAGCTCGGGGTGGGCGGCACGCAGCTGATCGGGACCGAGCCCGAGCCGCTCCGCGACCCCTGGCCGGAAGCCCTCCACGAACACGTCGGCGGTGGCTGCGAGTCGGCGCACCACCTCGACGCCCGCCGAGGTCTTGAGGTCGACGGCGATGGAGCGCCGGTTGCGCGACAGCCCCACCATGGAGACCTCCGCCCCCGGGGCTCCGGTGGCGGCGGCGACCCGGTCGACCCGGATCACCTCGGCCCCGAGGTCGGCGAGGAGCATCACCCCGTAGGGCGCCGGTCCGATCGCGGCGAGCTCGACGATCCTCACACCCTGCAGCGGGCCGGCCACCTCGTCTCCTTGCGGTCAGCGCCCCCTCGAGGGTGGGGACCGTTGCTGATCAGCCCGCGTGGTCACGCAGGTCGAGCACCGTGCCGGACGGCACCTCGTCGTCGTCCAACACGGCCCAGAACCGGCGAGCGACCGCCTCCGGGTCCTCGAGCTCTCCCTCCTCCTGCAGGCCGCGGAAGCGCTCGACCTGGGGGAAGTCCCGGGCATCGGTGGCCCGGATGCGCTCCTGCATCGCCGTGGCGACCACCCCCGGGGTGATGCCCAGGACGCGGACACCACCGCGCTGGGCTTGCTCGGCGCCGACGGTGCTGACCCAGCGGTCCAACGCCGCCTTGGCCGCACCGTAGGAGGACCACCCCGGGTAGTCCTTGCGGGCCGCGCCCGAGGACACCATCACCAACTCCCGTCGGCACCCCAGGTGCGAGACAGCCCCGAGGAAGCGGTGCCCGAGTACCTGCGGCGCGGCGGCGTTGAGCAGCACGTTGGTCTGGTACCGGTCGGGATCCACCTCACCCGCGAAGCCGATCGGCTCCAGGGTGCCGGCGGACTGGATACAGGTGATCCGCGCCCACTCCCGTTCCGTGGCGACCGCATCGATGACGTCGCCGACCCGGGCCCAGCTCGCCGGGTCGGCGAGGTCGGCCTCCAGGTGACCACGGGCCACATCAGGCGCCGGGCGCCGGCTGACGGTGACCCGGTGGGCGTCGGCGGGGGCGGTGGCGAGCAGGGCGTGACCGATGCCCGCCGAACCGCCGGTGACGATGATGAGGTGCTCCATGCCGCGAGCCTACTGCGACGCTCGGTCACCACCCGAGCCGGGCGAGGAACCGGGTGACCCGGGCCTGGAACGGCCCCCGGGCCTGCTCGGGGAACCCGTGGCCGAGATCGTCGAACAGGTTGAACTCCCCCGCTGGGAGCGCCTCGGCCAGGTGCCGGGCGGCGGTGGGGTCGATCAGCTCGTCCCGCCCACCGGCCATGACCAGCGCCGGGACCGCGACGCCCGCCAGGCGGTCGGTGGCGTCGTGGCCCGCACAGGCGGCGCTGAGCACCAGGTGCCGGGCCACCGCGCGGGCCGGGGCGGGTGGCACCTGCGCGGCAGCGTCCAGGGCGAGGTGGTCGGACCGCGCCGCGCCCGTCACCGAGGCGCGGATCGCATCACGGCGGAAGCGTTCCTGGTCACCGGCGCCGAGCCACCGGTCCCAGCGGGCCAGGACACCTCGTAACCGCTCGTCGGCGCGGGCCGTGGTGGCCGACAGCACCAGCCCGGCCACCAGCTCCGGGCGATCCGCGGCCAGGTGCTGGGCGACCATGCCGCCGAGGGAGTGGGCGACGAGGACCGCCGGGGCCGTCAGCCGGTGCTCGAGGACCGCGGCGAGGTCGCCGGCGAGGTCACGGGTGGAGGTGCCGGGCCGCAGCCGTTCGCGGTAGGACGGGATCAGCCCGCGCACCCGCTCCAGCGGCAGGGGGACGTCGGTGTAGAGCAGCCGCGCCCTCGGCGAGGTCACCGGGGTCACGCCGTCAGTGAGGCCCGGCACCAGCACCAGCGTCGGGGTCCCAGCGGTCCCGATCTCCAGCAGTGCCAGGCGCCCGCCCGGGACCGCAGCCCACGCCACCGGCGGTGCCGTGTCCACGGTGACCCTCCCCCGATCGCCTGGCCGTGATGCTAGGCCCGGCGCGGCGCCGTCCCCCGACGACCGGCCGGTCCACCGGTACGGTCATCCGCCACGACACCGGCTGGACAGGAGGCGTCCACGTGCCCCCCTCGGACCCGCCAACCGGTGGTGCGATGGAGGAGCAGCACCGCCTGCGGCCGGCCCTGACCGCCGTGGCGGGTGGACTGCTCGCTCTGCTCGCCCTGGGCCTCGCGGCCGGACTGCTGGTGCTGCCGCTCGCCACCTCACCGGGCCCGAGCGCCACGACACCGGGTCTCGGGGCGCTGGGCGAGGACGGGGGGTTCACGGTCTGGGAACGCAACGACGACGGCACACCGGTCCGCTGGGACCCCTGCACGCCGATCGAGGTGGTGTGGTCACCGGTGGACGCTCCAGCGGGTGCCGTCACGGACCTCGGCGAGGCGCTCGCCCGCCTCCACGAGGTCTCCGGCCTGCCCCTGCGGCTGGTGGGGGCCACCGACGAGCGGCCCAGCGGCTCGCGGCTGCCCTACCAACCCGAGCGCTACGGCGAGGCCTGGGCCCCCGTGCTGGTCGCCTGGGCGGATCCGGCCCAGCCGGGGCTGCCGCTCCGCGACACCGACCGGGGCGTCGCGGTCCCGGTGGCGGTGGGCGGGGAAGGTGACCGCACCTACGTGACGGGACAGGTCATCCTGAACGGCACGCGCGACGACCTCGTCCCGGGCTTCGGTGATCGGGCCGATGCCTGGGGCGCGACCCTGCTCCACGAGCTGCTCCACGTGCTCGGCCTCGGCCACGTCGACGATCCGACCCAGCTCATGCACCGCTACCCGGGTAGCGGACCGGTCCTGCTCGGAGACGGCGACCTGGCCGGTGTGGCGGCGGTGGGCCGCGAGCTCGGGTGTCGGGACGTCCCGCCAGCAGGTCCGGTCCGGGTGGTGGACCCGCCGTCCTCACCCGGCCACGGGGTGCCCTGAGACGGCCTCGGGACCGACCGCTGCGGCTCTTCGGCCGCATCCATCTCAGCGCCACGGCGCCGCGCTGCACTACCGTCCGCAGCTCCCGGTGTGGAGGAGGCGTCGATGAGCGTGCTCGAGCTGTTCCGACTCGACGGCAAGGTCGCGATCGTGACCGGAGCCTCGTCCGGGCTCGGGGTCGCCTTCGCGCGCGCGCTCGCCGAGGCGGGCGCCGACGTCGCCCTCGGCGCCCGGCGCCTCGACCGGCTCGAGGAGACCCAGGCGATGGTCTCGTCGCTGGGCAGGCGGGCGATCGCCGTGGCGACCGACGTCGCCGACCCCGAGGCGTGCCAGCGGCTGGTGGCGACGACCGTGGCCGAGCTCGGCCGGGTCGACGTGCTCGTCAACAACGCCGGGATCGGGACCGCCGTACCCGCGACCCGCGAGACACCGGAGCAGTTCCGCCAGGTGATCGACGTCAACCTCAACGGCGCCTACTGGATGGCTCAGGCCTGCGGACGGGTCATGGAACCCGGAAGCAGCATCGTCAACATCTCGAGCATCCTCGGGATTACCACCGCAGGTCTGCCGCAGGCGGCCTACGCCGCCTCCAAGGCTGGCCTGCTCGGGCTCACCCGTGACCTCGCGCAGCAGTGGACGGGGCGCAAGGGCATCCGGGTCAACGCGCTCGCCCCGGGGTTCTTCCTCTCCGAGATGACCGACCAGTATCCGGATGGCTACCTCGAGGCGGTGGCGCCCCGGGTGCTCGCCGGTCGTCACGGGGACGAGCGCGAACTGGCGGCGGCGCTGCTGTTCCTCGCGAGCCCCGCAGGCGGCTACGTGACCGGCCAGACGCTGACCGTCGACGGCGGGGTGGCGATCACGTGACCCCGGCGCGGCCGCGCTGACGCCGGTCACCCACCGGTCGACGGTGGTCGACGATGGTGGGCGGTGGTCGACGGTGGTCGTGCCGGTTGGCGCGGTCGGGCTGGACCGATCAGCCGTCCTCAGCCGTCCTCAGCCGTCCGAGGTGCGACGGGGCGACGCGCGCGACGAGGCCGGGTATCGGCCGGGTATCGGCCGGGTATCGGCCGGGTATCGGCCG
>PWWI01000062.1 GCA_003561535.1 Nitriliruptoraceae bacterium | reverse complement strand
CGACCAGGATGGGCTTGCCGAGCCGTTCTGCGAGGTAGACGACCGTCTCGATCGAGGTGTCGACGAGGTAGCCGGCGGCTTCCAGACGGGTGCGGACGTCCTCGACACCCGCGAACTCAAGCGACACCGGACGGCTCCTCGTGACGGCCGACGGACGCGGCCGAGCCCGGCGTGAGGCTACGGCACCCCGGCCACCGACGACCAACTGGCATCCCGGCGGCGAGGCCCACCGCGGCGTCACATCGACCACGACCGTCCGCCCGGGTCACCGGCAGGCAGACGCACTACCGTACTGACACTGCTTCCACCTCCCCCGGGACGAGGAACTGCACATGGACGCGATCCAGTTGGAGACCCACGGCGGCCCCGAGGTCCTGCAGATCGCCCGGCTCGCCGATCCCGAGCCGAGGCCCGACGAGGTGCTCGTGCGGGTCGCGGCAGCGGGGGTCAACTTCATCGACACCTACCAGCGCTCCGGTCTGTACGACATCGATGTGCCGGGCGGGCTCGGCCTGGAGGGCGCCGGCGAGGTGGTCGCGCTGGGGGCGGCCGTCACCAACCGTCAGGTCGGCGACCTCGTCGCCTGGGCCGACACCCGCGGGTCCTACGCCGAGCTGGTGTGCGTCCCAGCCGGCCGCAGCGTGCGGGTGCCGACCGGCGTCGAGCCGGAACAGGCGGCGGCCCTGATGCTGCAGGGCATGACGGCCCACTACCTGACCCACTCGACCAGGAGCCTGCGGGCCGGCGAGACCGTGCTGGCCTTCGCCGCCGCCGGCGGCGTCGGTCGCCTGCTCGTCCAGCTCGCGGTCCGGCGGGGTGCCCGGGTGATCGCTGCCACCTCGACGCCGGAGAAGGCGTCCGAGGTCCGTGCCCTGGGTGCCGAGGAGGTCCTGCTCTACCGCGAGGTGGACGTGGCCCAGGCGGTCCGGGAGCTGACGGGTGGAGAAGGGGTCGACGTCGTCTACGACTCGGTCGGCAAGACGACCTTCGAGAGCTCGCTCAGGAGCCTCAAGCCCCGTGGGCTGCTGGTGCTGTACGGCGCGTCCTCCGGGCCGGTCCCCCCGGTCGATCTCCAGGTGCTGAACCGGCATGGCTCGCTGTTCGCGACCCGGCCGTCGCTGACCCACTACGTCGCGACGACCGAGGAACTCGAGTGGCGGGCCAGCAGCCTGTTCGACCTGGTCCGGACCGACGCGCTGGATCTGCAGATCCACGACCGCTACCCGCTGGCGGAGGCGGCGCGGGCCCACACCGACCTGGAGTCCGGCACGACCACGGGCAAGCTGCTGTTGCTGCCGTGACCGTGGTCACCGGCGACGACCGTCCCGACACGCGGGCGATCCGGGCTGCCGAGTCCGCCGGCCTGGCCTTCGAGGTGCACCGGATCGAACGGCCGAGCAGCCTCGAGGAGGCCGCCGAGCGCTACGGCGTGACCCCCCGGCAGCTGCTCAAGACCCTGGTGGTCCGGCGTGCCGCCGACGACCACGTGCTCGTCCTGCTGCCGGGGCCGGCGCAGCTGGCCTGGCCGAAGCTGCGTGGCCCCCTCGGCGTCTCCCGCCTGTCACTGCCGGATGCCGCCGAGGCCCAGGCGGTCACCGGCTACGAGCGGGGCACGATCACGCCCTTCGGCGCCCGTGGTGAGCTCCCGGTCCTCGCCGATGCCAGCATCGCGGGGTCGGGACCGGTGACGATCGGCGCCGGGGCCCACGGTGTCTCGCTCCGGCTGGACGCCGACGTCCTGCTGACCGCCGTCGGCGCCGAGCTGGTCGAGCTGACCTAGGACCGCCCAGCCGTCGGGACCGCCGGCACAGAGATGGTGGTGGTGCGCGAGGGCCCGTCGGGCGAGCCCACGGTGACGAGCAGCAGGTGGGTCCTCCCGGCGGGACCGACGAACCCGACGGGGTCATCCGGCCCCTGGAGGTCGATCTCGACACATCCGGTGGCACTGGTGATCCGCACCGCGGTGCCCTGGCGCGCGGGCGTCGCGACGATGCGCAGACGGATCCTGGGACCCTCATCAACCCCACCCGAGGTCACCGCCCCAGCGGTCGGCGTGGCGAGGTAGGTGGTGGTGGTCGGGCGGAAGTCGGGGACCAGCTCGGCGCCATCGACCTGCAGGGCGACCAGGTCGAGGGCGCCCAGCGGCCGCGACCAGACCTCGCCGACCTGGGTGGCGGGCCGCCGACGTCGTGACCCGTCGCCCCCGGTCGTCGGTGGGTTCATCTCGCGCCCCTCACGCTTCGCCGCGCAGCGCCACGCATCGCCATGTCGGCTGCACCCCGGTCTCGGACCACCTGCCACCTGCCCGTCGGTCTCCTCGCGCTCAGGCTAGGAAGCGGTCCCGCCCGGCCGGAGCATCTGGACCCCTACGTGGACCTGCGACCGACGCTCGTCGGGTGCTGCCTACCGCACGGTGTTCCACCCGGTGGCAACGCCAAGGGGCGACGAGTTGCGTACCGTCCCCGTTCCGCCCGGAGCACGCCGGGCCGAGACCCAGGAGTTTGCGATGCGCGCGATCCGGATCACGGAGTTCGGCGGCCCCGAGGTGCTCACCCTCGTCGACGACGAGCCCGACCCGACCCCGGGCCCCGGCCGGGTGGTGATGGAGATCGACGCGGCGGGCATCAACTACGCCGACACCCACCAGGCCGAGGACACCTACCTGACCCCGTCCTCGCTGCCGATGATCCCGGGCGCGGAAGCCGTCGGCCGGCTGCCCGACGGACGCCGGGTGGTGGCGCTGCTGGGCGGCGGCGGCTACGCCGAGCGGGCGGCGGTCGCGCCGCCCGTGGCCTTCGAGGTCCCCGACGGGGTCAGCGACGGGGCCGCTCTGGCCCTGATCCTCCAGGGCACCACGGCCTGGCACCTGCTGCACACCAGCGCCCGGATGACCCCCGGGGAGTCGGTGCTGGTGCTGGCGGCGGCCGGAGGCGTGGGCAGCCTCGCGATCCAGCTGGCCCGCCGCCTCGGTGCCGGTCGGATCATCGCGGCGGCGTCCACACCGGAGAAGCGTGACCTGGCGCTGGAGCTCGGCGCAGACGTCGCCATCGACTCCCGCGCCGAGAACCTCAAGACCGCGGTCGAGGAGGCCAACGGTGGCAAGGTCGACGTCGTGCTGGAGATGGCCGGTGGAGCGACGACCGACCAGTCCATCGCCGCCTTGGCACCCTTCGGACGGTGCGTGGTGTACGGCATGGCCTCGCGCGAGGCCCCCAGCCTGATCGACCCACGCCGGCTGCTCAGCCGCTCGCAGGGGGTGATCGGGTTCTGGCTGGCCCACGCGATGCGGGACCCCGCCCGCCACCTCGCCGCCCCCATGCGGGAGCTGATGGAGCTGACCGTGTCGGGAGATCTCACCCCGGTGGTCGGCGGCACCTACCCGCTGTCCGAGGCAGCCCAGGCCCACCGTGACCTCGGGGAGCGTCGGACCGTCGGCAAGCTCGTCCTCGACCCGCAGGCCTGAGTGGGATGGGTTCGCCTCCCCTCGACCCCGGTGCGCCGACGGCCCCGATCCTCCCGCCTCCACCGCCACGGGACGGTGGCTGGTGGCTGCGCCCCCAGGTGACCGGGAGCATCATCGGCCTCCTCGTCCTCGCCCTGCTCGCGGCCATGACCGTGGCCGTCGTCCAGACCCGGGCCGCCGCTGAGGCGCGGGCCGAGGCGCGCGAGCTGGCCCGGGAGGTCGAGCAGCTGCGCGACGAGGTGGCCGAGTTGGAGCGCGAGCTGGAGGCGGCACAGCGCTCACCCCTGGACCGCTTCCGGGACCCTGACGGCTTCGATCCGAGGGAGCTGTTCGAGGGACTCCTCGACGACCTCTTCGGCGACCTGTTGGACGAGCGCTCGGGTGACGGTGCCGGCGAGGGGTTCGGCGGCCTGTTCGACGGCCTGTTCGACGGCCTGCTGGACGGCTTCCTCGGCAGCGTCACCGAAGGCATCGGCGCCGCCCAGCCGGATGCGGCCTGACCCGGTCGACAGCGTCAGCTCCGTGAGCCACTGAGCACCACCAGGTCGTCACGGTGGATCACCTCGCGGGCGTAGCCGGTCCCCAGCGACTCGATCGCGACCGCGGTCGACCGGCCGGCCAGCCGGACCACGTCGGCCACGTCGTAGTTGCTCAGACCACGCGCCACCACCTCGCCGTCCGGGTCGAGCACCTCCACGGCGTCACCGACCCCGAAACGACCGTCGGCGCGGGTCACACCGACCGCGAGCAGCGACACGCCGCGGGACCGCAGCGCAGCCGCGGCTCCGGCATCGACGTGGATCCGGCCGTGGACCCGCAGCGCGTAGCCGATCCACAACCGTCGAGCCTCGACGCGGTGCGCAGCGGCGACGAACCAGGTGCCGACCTCCTCGCCGTCGAGGACCTCGCGCAGCACGTCGGGCCGGCGCGCGTCGGCGATCACCGTGTGCGCAGCCGAGGCGACAGCCACCCGGGCGGATCCCACCTTCGTGCGCATGCCGCCCGAACCGACGTAGGACCCGACACCACCGATGCCATCGAGGTCGAGCTGCTCGATGTCGTCGACCCGTGGCACCAGCCGCGCCGCGGGATCGTGGGGGTCCCGGTCGTACAGCCCCGCCACGTCGGACAGCAGCGCGAGCAGGTCGGCGTCCAGCATCGAGGTGACCAGGGCGGCGAGGTGGTCGTTGTCGCCGTAGGACAGCTCGTCGGTGGCGACCGCGTCGTTCTCGTTGATGATCGGGACCGCGCCGAGGTCGAGGAGGCGCTGCAGCGCCGTGCGGGCGTTGAGGTACCGGCCGCGGTGGACGAAGTCGTCCTGGCTCAGCAGGACCTGGGCAGCCGTCAGACCGTGCCCGGTGAGGATGCGTTGGTAGGCCTGGATCAGCTCGCCCTGCCCCACCGCCGCGGTCGCCTGCAGGGTGGGCAGGTCGAGCGGCCGCTGCTCGAGCCCGAGGAGCCCCATGCCGGCGGCCACCGCACCGGAGGACACGAGCACCGCCCCGGTGCCCGCGGCCCGGGCCGCGACGACCTGGTCGGCCAGGCGGGCGACCTGGGCCTCATCGAGCCGCCCATCGGGCCCGCGCAGGCTGGAGGAGCCGATCTTGACCACCGCCAGCCGCGGATGCGGGAAACGAGGGCTCACGACGTGGCCCCCTCCTCGCCCGCCGGCACCTCAACGACGTCACCGTCCCCGGGGTCGGGCGCGTCGAGCCCGTCCTGATCGTCCTGCTCGCCGGCCAGCAGGGCCGCCCGCTCCTCTGGCGGCAGGTCGTCGAGCTCCGGCTCGAAGGCGAACACCACCCCGCCGATCACGACGTCGTCCCCGGAACGTGCCCCGGCTCGGGCCAGGGCCCGGTCCACCCCGGCGCGTCGCAAGCGGCCCTGGAGGGAGCGCACCGCCCCGATGTCCTCGAGGGGCAGCATCTGCACCCAGCGCTCCACCCGACGGCCGACCACGTGGAAGGCGCCGTCATCGCCGCGCTGGATGGTGAAGTCGGGCCCCCTCGGGGCGAGCTCGATCAGCCCCTCCTCGTCGAGCGGTTCCTCGCTGCGGACCCCGACGTGGGCCCGCTCCTCGGCCACGAGCCGGCCGAGTCGGAACCGCAGTGGCTCCAGGCCAGCGCCGGTGAGCGCGGAGATCTCGAACACCTCCTCGCCCTGGGCCTCCAGCCGCTCGCGCACCAGCTCCGCCATCGCCTGGCCGTCGGGCAGGTCGAGCTTGTTCAGCGCCACGACCTGTGGGCGGTCGAGCAAGGCGGGATCGTGCCGCGAGAGCTCACCGCGCAGGACGGCGAGATCCTCGACGGGGTCACGGTCGGGGTCGGTCGGGGCCGCGTCGAGGACGTGGAGCAGCACCAGGCAGCGCTCGATGTGGCGCAGGAACCGGGTCCCGAGTCCCTTCCCCTCGGCGGCGCCCTCGATCAGGCCCGGGACATCGGCGAGGACCACGTCGATCGGGGTGCCATCTGCGGTGTCGCCACCACGCATCACCCCGAGGTGGGGTGTGAGGGTGGTGAAGGGCCAGGCTTCGATGCGGGGCCGAGCCGAGGACAACCGGGAGACCAGCGAGGACTTGCCCACCGAGGGGTAGCCGACCAGGCCGACGTCGGCGATCAGCTTCAACTCCAGCCGCAGCGAGCGCTCTTCCACCTGCTCGCCACGCTCGCGGAAGCGGGGCAACCGACGGTGGCGGTTCATGAAGGGGGCGTTGCCGCGCCCGCCGCGCCCACCCTCGGCGACCAAGGCCCGCTGCCCGTCCCGCACGAGGTCGGCGAGCACCACACCGGTGTCGCGGTCACGCACCACGGTGCCGACCGGCACCGTGATCACGTGGTCCCGGCCACGCTCACCTGTACGGAGCATGCCCGCCCCGTGGCCCCCGTCACCACCGCGGCGGTGGGGGGACCGATGCAGGTCGAGCAGGGAGGTCACGTTGCGATCGGCGACCAGGACCACATCTCCCCCGGCGCCACCATCGCCACCGTCGGGACCACCCCGCGGCACGTGCTTCTCGCGGCGGAAGGACACCGAGCCGTCGCCGCCGTCACCGCCGCGCACATGGATGGTGCACTCATCGATGAAGCTGGCGGACTCCACGGTCGGCTCCCGGGTGAGTGGTGGTGATGACGAGACGAGGGCGGCCACGGGGCCGCCCTCGGTCCAGCTCGGTCGCGGCGCCGCTCAGGCGTCGACCGGGTCCACGTTCGCGGTGGTCCGGGTGCGCGTCTTGTGGAAGCGCACGGAACCGTCGACGAGCGCGAACAGCGTGTCGTCGCCGCCCCGTCCGACGTTGTCGCCGGGGTGGATCTTGGTCCCACGCTGACGCACGATGATGCTGCCGGTGGAGACGGCTTCGCCGCCGTAGCGCTTCACGCCGAGTCGCTTGGCGTTGGAGTCGCGGCCGTTGTTGGAGGAGCCGCCGCCCTTCTTGGTCGACATGTCAGATCTCCCCGATCCGGATGATCGTGTGGTGCTGGCGGTGGCCGCGACGCTTGCGCTGCCGCGACTTGTTCTTGTAGGTGAACACACGCAGGTGCTGGCCGCGCTCGTGACCGGTGATGGTGGCCGAGACGCAGCGTCCGGCCAGCTCGCCGCCGGTGGTGACATCCCCCGCGTCGTCCACGACCATCACGGGCCGCAGGTCCACGGTGTCGCCGACCTCGCCGACGAGCTTCTCGACGGTGAGCTGCTGGCCGGGCTCGACCCGGTACTGCTTCCCACCGGTGGTGATGACCGCGTACACGGCTGGCTCCTGTCGTTCTTCGGGCTCGTTCCCCTCGGCCGTCCCCTGGGCCTGGCGCGTGACGCGCGACCGGTTGGGATCCGTTCCCCCGAGCACGCTCCTGGGCGGTGCGGCAGTGGCGGACGCCGGCGGTGGTGCGGTGTGCCGCGCTCGGGCGCGACATCGGGACTGGTCGTGGAACGAGGTGTTCGGGGCGCACTGTGACCACAGCGGGTCCGGCGCCGAGGGGGGAAGGTACCGCCGCGAGGGCCGGACGGTCAACCGCCGCGCAGCACCAGGCGCCCGACGCACGGGACCAGGAACCCGGCCGAGGGCTCCGTCCGCCGCCGCCTGAGCGGTCGGGCACCCTGGAGACCGCGGCGGGGCGACCGCGGCGGACCGCCGCCTCCGCCGCCGCGGCACGCCGACCGTCGCGGCGCCCCGATCGACGCGCCCCCCCGATCGACGCGCCACCCCGACCGTCCCGACGCCCCGACCGTCCCGATACCCCGATCGACGCGAGGCCCCCGTCCACGGAGCAGACCGTGTCCTCGAGCACCTGCAGCAGCCTGGCCCGCGCCCATCACGAGCCGCTGGCCGGGACGGCGAGCCAGGCCATCGGCTACCTGCTGATCGAGCAGCCCGGCAGCTGGGGACGCCACGCGCTGACCGAGAGTGCCCTCGCTCCGGATCTCGGGGCCCGTCTGGAGGACACGGGGGAGGCCGCCGGAGTGAAGGTGCTCCTCACACGCCGGCCCGGCCCCCACCCAGGAGTCGAGCTGACGCGAAGGGAGGTCGTGCTCGCTCACACCGGCCCGACTCCCTGGATGGAGGTGTGCCAGCTCACACCGCCGGAGCTCGCCGCCCTCGACCCCGCGGCCTGCGCCGCGCCCGTCCCTCCCGGCCTCGGCACCACCGTCACACGACCACGCTGGCTGGTGTGCACCCACGCCAAGCGTGACCGGTGCTGCGCGAGCCTCGGGCGGCCGGTCGCCGACACCCTGGGTGCCCTCCACGCCGAGGAGACCTGGGAGACCAGCCACCTCGGCGGCCACCGGTTCGCCGGGACGATGCTGGTGCTGCCCGAAGGGCTGGTGTACGGCAACCTCGACGTGGCGACGGCGATGGAGGTCGTCACAGGCCACCTCGCCGGACGGGTCACCGTCGACCACCTGCGTGGCCGCTCCCACCTGAGCCCGCTCGCCCAGGTCGCCGAGGTGGCCGCCCGACGCCAGCTGGGCGTCGACCGGATCGATGGCGTCGAGGTGACCGACCAGCCGCTGCAGGGACCTGAGCCGGACGGCGGTCCGGTCCAGGTGGCGGTGGCTGCGGGCGGGCGCCAGGTCCAGGTGTCGATCCGGGCCCGTCGCGATCGGCGGCCACGCCCGATGTCCTGCGACACCGAGCCGGAGATCCCGGTGCTGCTCGAGGTGCTCGACCTCGAGGTGGTGGGCTGAACCCCGGGCGCGGAGTGGACGTCCCCAGAGGACGGGACGGCCGGTCGCCCGCTGCTCAGGCCCGCAGACCGTGCCAGGCCATGGCCGCCAGCGTGCGAGGGTCGAAGTCCACGGTGAGGTCGGCGAGCAACGGTGACAGCCGATGCATCCGGCTGTGGGTGTGCAGCCAGGGCGGCGTGAGCGGGGGACGCCACGGACCCCGGATCACGGTCTTCTCGATGTCCTCGAGCAGGAAGGTGTTGTGCGCCGTCCCGAGGCCGGACTGGATGTCGGTCAGCTCGTTGCCGGCGTAGGCACCCCAGGGTGGGGACACGAACACGAAGCCGATCCCGGCCCAGAGGTTGACGCCCACCGTGCCGTAGCGCAGCTGCTCCACGGCGCGGTCGATCGCCGCCGCGACCTCCGGGTCCGCCAGCGAGCGGGGGTGGACCAGCAGGGTGGCAGACAGGTTGCCCCACAGCTGCTCGTTGCACAGCTGCACGGCCTCGTCGATGAAGTCGGGCACCGACCGGGGCGCATCCAGGGCGGTCTCGCTGATGACCCCGCAGAAGGACTCGGTGGTGAACACCACGTCGTCGGTCGCCGACGGGTCGACGTCGGGGATCAGGGTGAAGGGCAGCCCGCCCTCCACGGCCTCGCTGAGTTGCTCCGCCTGCCGGTGGGTGGACACGAACAGCTCGTAGCGCTCCTCGGCCCCCGGGTAGTAGAACTCGCGCGGGGTCGCCCGGCGGAAGGAGTCCCGGACGGCATCCAGCAGGGCCCGACGCTTCGACCAGGCCCGGTGCTGGATGATGACGTCCCCGGCGACACAGTTGAACCCGGCGTTGTTGACCAGCATCGAGGCGATGTGGTCACCCTGGAAGGCGAGGTCCTTGGCCGTCCAGGGCCCCGGGACCACGATCACCGGGCTGACGTCGCCGAGCTCGGAGGTGATCGGCACGTCGATCCGGGGCCGGCCCTCGGCACGTCGCTGCCGCCCCTCCTCGCCGGTCCCGAACACGATCGCATCGTGGGTGCGGTCGGAGCCGGTGATGTGGATGGCGTCGATGTCGGCGTGCTCGGTGAGGTGGCGCCCGACGTCCGCTCCGCCGTGGACGATACGGAGCAGGTCCGCGTCGATCAGCGGCGCGAAGGCGGCGGCGAGGTGCGGCCCCAGGTAGGCGTTCACCGGGTTCATCTTCAGCACCACGACCCGGTCCTCGGCGAACAGCTGGTAGAGCGCGTCCATCGGACCGATCGCGGAGACGTTGCCCGCGCCGAGCACCACCGCGACCCCCGGGACCCGCTCGTGGTCCGACCGGTAGCTGCGCCCCATCCGTGCCATGGCCTCGTCGAGGCTCACCCCGGGCTGGAGCCAGGCCTCGGCCGTGAGCCCGGTGTGGATCAGCCGATCGAGCCGGTCGCCGGGCACCACGTCGACGACGACCCGCGCCCCCTCGGTCCGCATCGCCGGCGGTCGGGGGCGACCGGTCTCCTGGATGTCGGTCAGGGTGGTGTGGAGCAACTGCAGGTTGCGCAGGACGAAGTAGGGGCCGGTGCCCCAGTCCTCTCCGGCGAGGTGGCTGTCCGGCGCGATGCCCTTGGCGGCAGCGGCGCTGGCCGCCCAGCCGGCCCCGGCCGCGTGGGTGGTCCGTTGCAGCTCGGCGAGCAGCGCCAGACGCTCAGGGATGCCCGTGGCACACCACCCGGGGGCACCGGCACGGAGTTCGGCGATCGCCACGTCCAGCTCGGCTGTGGTGGCCTCCCGGTCGGGCGTTCCCACCGTCACCGGCACGGTGTCCGGGCGGGCTTCCCCCGCTCCGACGCTGGCGGTTCGACTCATGGAGGACCTCCCCGACCCGTGGGACACCGCCCGCTCGATCCCCGAGGCACCGCGGGGGCACCGCCCCTCTCTTCGCCCCATCGTAGGCCAGCTCATCGCGTGGGCCGGCACCCACGCGCCCAACCGGTGCCCGGTGCCCGTCGCCCCCGAGCCCCGCCCAGGGACGTGGCGGCTCAGGACCAGGTGCCCACGCCGCGGGTCCAGCTGGCGTGCAACGCACCGTAGACCCCGCCCTCGGCGACCAGGTCGCGATGGTGCCCACGTTGGACCAGGCGTCCCGCGTCGAAGACCAGCACCTCGTCGGCGGCCTCGGCCGTGGACAACCGGTGGGCGATGGTGACGGTCGTGCGACCCGAGGTGAGCCCGGCCAGTGCACGCTGGGTGCGCACCTCGGTCGCGGGATCGACCGCCGAGGTGGCCTCGTCCAGCACGAGCAGGTCGGGGTTGGCGACGTAGGCGCGGGCCAGCGCCACCAGCTGGCGCTCCCCGGCGGACAGGGAGCCGCCCCGCTCCCCGACCGGGGTGCGGAGGTGATCGGGCAGCTCGTCGACCCAGTCGCCCAGGCCGAGCTCCAGGAACGCCAGGGTGAGATCCTCATCGCTCAGGTCCTCGTGGCCCATGCGCACGTTGTCGGCGATCGTGCCGTCGAACAGCGCGCCGTCCTGGGGGACCATCACCACCCGCCGCCGCAGCGAGGAGAACCGGACCTCGTCCACCGGGATGCCGTCGAGCAGCACGCGTCCCTCGAGGGGATCCATCAGCCGGGTCAGGAGCTTCGCGAAGGTCGTCTTGCCCGACACGGTCTCCCCTACCACCGCGACCCGGGTCCGGGGCGCGATCTCCACCTCGACGTCCTCGAGGACCACGGGGCCGGAGGCGGCGCGGGCGACCTCCCCGGGCTGGGGGTACCGGAAGCTGACGTGCTCGAAGCGGATGTGCACGGGACCCGGCGGCAGCTCGCGGCCCTCCTGCCCCGGGTCGGCGACGTCGGGCTCGACATCGAGGATGTCGAGCACCCGACGCCACCCGGCCACGGCGGTCTGCCCCTCGTTGATCACCTCCGCGGCGATCAGGACGGGGTCGACGAACAGGGTGATCAGGAAGAGGAAGGCCAGCACCGTGCCGACGGTGACCTGGTCGTCTATCCCGAGCAGCCCCCCGCCGACCACGGCCGCGGCCGTGGCCAACGCCCCGAACACCTCGCCGCTGCCGGAGAACAGCGAGGAGTAGGTGCCGGCCCGCACCGCCGCCCGGCGGTGCTCCTCGATGCGCTCGTCGAGACGGGCCTGGGTGCGCTCCTCGATGCCGTAGGCCCGCACGACCGGGGCGCCGACGACGGTCTCCGCCAACGCGCCGAGCATCACTCCCACCTTCTCGCGCACGATCAGGTAGGCGACGGTGAGCCGGCGCTGGAACCAGCGGGCACCCACCATGAAGGGCACGAAGACCACCAGCACCAGCACCGTGAGCCGCCAGGAGTAGGCGAACATCACCAGCGTCGCCCCCGTGAGCTGACCGACGCTGGTGATCAGGTTGAGCCCGGCCCACTGCATGAACCGGCTGATCTCGTCGATGTCGGAGGTCACCCGGGAGACCAGGCCCCCGCGCTGCTGGGTCGCCTGGTGGAGCATCGACAGGTCGTGGATGTGCCGGAAGGCGCGCACCCGCAGGCTCGACAGGGCCGTCTCGACCACCGCGGCGAGCCGGTAGTTCATCGCACCGCTCGCCAGGGCGGTGATCACCACGGCCACGAAGGCGGCCAGCACGACCACCGCGACCGCATCGAGGTCGAGCCCCGCGCCGCTCTCGAGCCCGTCGTCGATCGTCCGCTGGATCGCGATGGGCACGATCGCCCGGCCGGCCGTCGCCACCAGCGCCAGCAGCATCGTGACCGCCAGCCCCACCCTCAGCTCGGGCGAGAGGGCCAGCCCACGACGGAAGGTCCGCCACGCACCCTCGGGCTGGGCCCCTCGCGCGTCGGTGGTCGGGCGGGTGGTCGCCGCCTCGCGGTGCCGGCTCATCGGTCCGGCTCCGGCCCCGCCTCGGCGGCCGCCTGCTCGGCGATGTCCCGCTCCCGCGCCTCCTCCTCGTAGGCGGTGACGAGCTGGCGGTAGGCGGGGACCTCCGCCAGCAGCCGCCGGTGGCTCCCCCGGGCGGCGACGCGGCCCTCGTCGACGAACACCACCTCGTCCGCCAGGGCGATCGAGCCCTGCCGGTAGGCCACGACGATCACCGTCGCGGGGAGCTCGGCGTCGGCCAGCCCTCTGAGGATCGCCGACTCCACCGCCGGATCGACCGCCGAGGTGGCGTCGTCGAGGACCAGCAGCCGCGGAGAGCGCACCAGGGCGCGGGCCAGGGCGATCCGCTGCCGCTGCCCCCCGGACAGGGTCGCCCCCCGCTCCCCCACCATGGTGTCGTACCCAGCTCCCAGGGCGGTGACGAAGCCGTGGGCCTGGGCGAGACGAGCCGCCGCCTCGACGCGGTCATGGGGCAGCTCGGCCCCGAGGGTGATGTTCTCGCGGACGGTGTCGTCGAACAAGAACGCCTCCTGGAACACGATCGCGACGTGGTCGGCGAGCTGGTCACGGGCGAGGTCGGGCAGGGCGTGCTCGTCGTAGGTGACCTGCCCGTGGTCGGGGTCGTAGAGCCGCACCAGCAGCGACGCGATCGTCGACTTGCCGGAGCCGGTCGCCCCGACCAGGGCGATCGTGCGTCCGGCGGCCACGTCGAAGGTCACCGAGTCGATACCGCGACGGTGATCCTCCGCGCCCGCGCTCGTGAGGTCGTCCCCGGCGGCTGGCGCCACCGGGCCAGCCACCCCGTCGAGGCGCTCGCGCGCCGAGGTCGGGTGCAGGAAGCCGACCTCGACCATCGCGGCGTCGGCACCACCCTGACCCGCTCCCGGTGCGTCGCCGTAGGTCATGCGGTCGGTCGCGGCCAACACCCGAGAGACCCGGTCCCAGCCCACCACGGCCCGGGGCAGCTCGCCGAGCAGCCAGCCGAAGACCCGCATCGGCAGCGCCACGAGGCGGAAGAGGTAGGCGAACTGGACCAGGTCGCCTGGGGTCAGGGCACCATCTCGGACGCGGTAGGCACCGACCAGCAGGACCAGCAGGATGCCGACGTTGGGCAGGGCCTCGATGACGGGGTCGAAGAACGCCCTCAGGCGGCCGACCCGGATCATCTTGTCCCTCAGATCGTCCGAGACCGCCCGGAACCGCTCCTCTTCGGCGTCCTCGCGACCGAGGGTCTTGACGACCAGCGCGGCGTCGAAGGACTCGTGGGCCACCTCGGCGACCTCCGCCCGAGCCTGCTGCGCGACCGTCGCGGCGCTGCGCATCCGGCGCTGGTAGAACCAGTTCGCGAAGCCGAGCAGCGGCCCGACCGCGAAGCCGATGGCTGCCAGCGCCGGATCGGTCACGATCAGCAGGGCGGCGGTGATGGCGAGCAGCACGCTGGCACCGACGGCCATCGGCAGGGGCGCGGCCACGAAGAACGCGGACTCGACGTCCGCGTTGGCGTTGGACAGCAGTTCGCCCGTCGGATGTCGGCGGTGCCAGGCCAGGGGCAGCTCGAGGTAGCGGCGGGTGACCTGGCGGCGGTAGCTGGACTGCAGGCTGAACTGGGCGTAGTAGGCCCCCAGACGCCGTCCGACCACCCCGATCGCCTTGAACAGCGCGACCCCGACGATCAGGAGCACGGCGGTGAGCAGGAGGCCACGGTCGATCTCGCCGGCGGCGAAGGTCGGGATCAGGACCTCGTCGGTGATCCAGCCGAGCACCAGCGAGGACAGCACCATCATGATGGCGTAGACGAGCGAGCCACCGATGCCGACGCTGAAGGGCCGTGGCGCGGACCGCAGGGCCACCCCGATGACCGCCAGCCCGCGTCGGAGCAGCCCGTCGTCCGACGGGTCACGCGGGGTGGGGCGGTCGGCGACGGTCACCGGGCCGAGGGTAGCCAGCCACGGGGATGTCTCGACGTCGAGACAGGCCCGGCGGTCGGCAGCCGACTCAGCAGCGGCGGCTCACTCGAGCTCGCTGATCACCCCGCGTCCCTCGCAGGCTTCACAGCTGTGGCTGAAGGACTCGAGCAGCCCCTGGCTGACGTTCTTCCGGGTCATCTGGACGAGCCCGAGCTTGGACACCTCCGAGACCCGCGTCTTGGTGCGGTCACGCAGCAGCTCCCGCTTGAGGCGTCGCACGACCTGGTCCTGGTTCGCCTTGAGCAGCATGTCGATGAAGTCGATGATGATGATGCCGCCCATGTCCCGCAGACGGAGCTGTCGCACGATCTCATCGGCGGCCTCGAGGTTGGTCCGCAGGACGATCTCCTCGAGGTTGGTGTCCTTGCCCCCGGTGAACCGACCGGTGTTGACGTCGATGACCTTCATGGCCTCGGTGGACTCGATGATGAGGTACCCGCCCGAGGGCAGCCAGACCTTGCGCCCCATGGCCTTGCGCAGCTGCTCACCGACGTCGTAGGCCTCGAACAGCGGCGGAAGCTGCTCGCGCCGCGCCGCGGCGGCGCTGAGGTCCACGCTGCCGACGAGGGGGTCCACCTCGGCAGGGGTGGCGGCTGCGGCGTCGTCCTGTGATCCCTCGGCATCGCCCGCAGTCTCGGCGGACGCAGGCTCGGCGGACGTGGCCTCGGCGGACGCAGGCTCGGCGGGCGCAGGCTCGGCGGACGTGGCCTCGGCCGGGGCGGCGTCCTGGTCGGCGCCGGTCGCCTCCTCGCCGCCGGTCTGCGCCACCGGGGCATCTGCGCCGTCGCCGTCGGCGTCGGCGTCGGCAGCCTCGGCAGCATCGGCGGGCGCGAGGTCAGGTGAGCTGCCGTCCGGCTCCGGCTCGGGGAGGTCCAGGGCCGGGGCACCGGCCGCGCGGGCTCGGGCGTCCGCGGTCGGTGCGCCGTACAGCTCCACCTTGTCCAGCAGCTCGGGCGCCACCTCGTCGAGGTAGCCGCGGACCTGCCGGTACAGGTCCTCGTCGTCGACGATCGCCCGCTCGAACTCCGGCCCGAAGTTGTCCCGGATCACCTTCACGACCAGCGGCGGCTCCTCGTACACCGCGCTCAGCGCCTTGGCGGCGGCCGCGGCCTGCTCCACCCGTGCCCATCTGGCGAGCAGTCGCTCGATGTCCGCGGTGATCTGCTCCTCGCTGACCCCCTCTGCGGCGGTCCGGACGATGATGCCGTGCTCGGCCGGCTTGATGCGCTTCACGATCCGGCGCAGGCGGTCGCGTTCCTTGTCGGTCAGCTTGCGCGAGATCCCGAACAGGTCCGAGTTGGGGGCGAGCACCATGTAGCGACCGGCGAGCGACAGATGCATCGTCAGCCTGGGTCCCTTGGATCCCATGGGGTCCTTGGTGACCTGGACCAGCACCTTCTGGCCCGGCTTGAGGGCGTTCTCGATCCGCTGCGCGTCACCCTCCTCGAGGTCGAGTTCGTCGTAGAGGACCTCGCCGGCGTACAGCACGCCGTTGCGGCCCTTGCCGATGTCGAGGAACGCCGCCTCCATCCCGGGCAGCACGTTCTGCACCCGCGCCATGTAGATGTTGCCGACGAAGGTCACGTCCTCGGCCCGGGTCACGTAGTGCTCGACCACGGTGCGGTCCTCGAGCACCGCGATCTGGGTGCGGTCCTCCCGGGAGGTCACGAGCATCGTGCGGGGCGGGCCCTCGAGGATCGCGCGCCGGACCTCCTCGGCCACGCCACCGCTGCGCTGGTTCGCGCGCCGCCCCCCGTTGCCGCCACCCGAGGACCGGCGGCCACCACGCTTGGCGGCCATGCGGGTCCCGCCCTTGGCGATGGCGTCCTCGACGGCCCGGTCCTGCTCCGCCGCGGGACCGCCGTCGCCACCGCTGTCACCACCCTCTCCACCGTCGCCACCGGAGCCACCGTCCCCACCGCCGGAGCCGTTCCGGCTGCGGCCGCGGCGGCTGGCACCCCCACCGGAGCGGCTCCGCGACCCGGACCTCGACGAACTGCGCTGCGAGCCCCCGCGCTCACCCCGCGCCTGGCGACCGCCACCTGCACTCGCGTCATCGCCCTCGTCACCGGTGTCGGCATCGGCGGCCTGGCCACCAGCCTCGGCGGGCGCCGCGGCGTCGGCCACCTCAGCGGCCCGGGCCCCCTTCGTCCCACCGCTACGGGCCTCGCCCGCGCCCGACGCGTCGTCGGACGTCGCGGCAGCCGAGGCGTCGCTGTCCGACGCGGTGGTGTCGGAGGAGTCGGTCGTGGCCGCGTCCTGGGCAGCGGTCCGTCCCTGTCCGCCGCCACGGCGCCCCCGGCCACGTCGACCCCGGCGACGTCGGCGTCGAGCGCCCGAACCCCCGTCGCCACCGTCACCGTCGCCACCGTCGGCGTCGCCACCGTCGGTGGACGCACTGCGGCCGCCACCGTCATCGTTGGTCGGCGCGGGGTCGGCCTCGTCGGCCGTGGCCGTGCGGGCAGCACGGCTGGAGCTGGCGCTGGTGTCGGGGGCCTCCTCGGGGTCGCTGTCGTGCTGGGGTGTGGCGTCGTGGTCGGTCACGGGAGGGCTCGCTTGGGGTGTCAGGCGGCCTCTGCGTCGACGTCGGGGACCAGGGGTTCGACCTCGCCGCCGAGGGCATCACGCACGCCCTCGGGCTCATGAGCACCCTGCACGCAGCGGAGCACCGCGTCGGGTTCGGCCACGTCGCCTCGACTCAGCGCGGCGTGGAGGTCGGTCGGTCTCACGGTGGGCCCGTCGTTGCGGAGCACCGCACGGAGGACGGTGTACGCGTCCCGGGCGTGCGATCCCGGGCGCGTGGTCGCGGCCAGCGCGAGCACCGCCGGACGCACGTCGATCGTCCGGTCACCGTCGGGACGGTGCCGGATCACCTCGGCGTGGTCGGCGGCGAGCAGCTCGTCGCTGCGCGCGGACAGGAGCGCACCCAGCTCGGTCTGATCGACCGGGGGCCAGGCCAGCTCCCAGAGAGTGGCCCGCAGCATCTTCGCCAGTTTCGGCGCGCCGTCGGGCACCTCGAGGTAGGTCGTGATGTCCATCCCCGCCGGTAGCGCGGCGGAGAGTGCAGCCAGGTCCGATGCGGGTTCGATCGGGGCTGCGAAGGTCAGTTCGGCGTACTCGCCGGTGGAGCTCACGCCCACCGGCAACGCGTCGGGGAAGGACACCTTCGGGTGCGGGGTGAACCCTTCCGAGTACGCGATCGGCAGGTCGGCACGGCGCAGCGCACGCTCCCAGACCGAGGTCAGGTCACGCGCCGAGATGAAGCGCGTGCGACCGACCTTGGTCCAGCGGATGCGATACCGCTGCGTCAACGTGTCCTCCTGCTGGTGCGGCGTGGTCGCCGGACGTGTCGTCAGGGCCCGCTGGCGTACCGCTCGGGGGTGCTGGGCAGCTCGTCGCTCCCCCCCAACCTCGACGGCACGACGGGCAGGCTGAAGCCACCGGTGTAGCCGGTGTCGTGCTCGATACTCAAACCAGGGCAGACACCGCAGTCGTAGCACGCCGACCAGCGGCAGTCGTCGAGCTGCTGGTCGGCCTGGGCGTCCTGCCAGTCCTCCCACAACCAGCCGGCGTCGAGCCCTGAGTCGAGGTGGTCCCAGGGCAGCGCCTCGTGCTGGTCCCGTTCCCGATAGGAGAACCAGTCCAGGTCGACACCGGTCTCGGCCATCGCCTGACGCCACAGCTCGAGGGTCGGCATCTCGTGCCAGCCGTCGAACCGCGCCCCGAGCTGCCAGGCGCGCTCGATCGCCGGGGCCACCCGACGGTCGCCACGGGCCAGCAGGCCCTCGATCACGCCCTCCTCGGGGTCGTTGGTGCGGACCTTGATCCCGCGGTGGTCCTTGATCGCGTGACGGATCAGTGACAGCTTGCGGCGGATCTCGTCGGGGGGGTCCTGCGCCGCCCACTGGAAGGGGGTGTGGGGCTTGGGCACGAAGCCGCCCACCGACAGGGTCACCTTGTTCGCGTGACCGTGCCGTCGGGCGATCTCGTAGGTCCTGATGCCGAGCTCGGCGATCGCGAGCACGTCCTCGTCGGTCTCGGTGGGCAGTCCAACCATGAAGTAGAGCTTGATGTGCCGCCAACCCTCAGCGAACGCCACCTCGGCGGTCCGGAGCAGATCGGCCTCGGAGACCATCTTGTTGATCACCGCACGCAGGCGCTCGCTGCCCGCCTCGGGCGCGAAGGTCAGGCCCGTGCGCCGGCCGTTGCGGGCCAACTCGTTGGACAGGGTGACGTTGAAGGCGTCGACCCGGGGGGAGGGCAGCGACAGCGAGGTGGTGGTCCCCTCGTAGGCGTCGGCGAGGTCACGGGCGATCGGCCCGATGGCGGAGTGGTCCGCCGAGGACAGCGACAGCAACCCGACCTCGTTGAAGCCGGTGTCGGCGACACCCTCCTCGACCAGGCGCTGCACCGTCTCCGGGCGCCGTTCCCGCACGGGGCGGGTGATCATGCCGGCCTGGCAGAACCGGCAGCCGCGGGTGCAACCCCGGAAGATCTCCACGCTGAAGCGCTCGTGGACCGTCTCGGTCATGGGCACGATCTGCTTGCGCGGGTACTGCCACTCCTCGAGGTCCTGGATGGTGCGCTTCGGCACCAGCGCCGGGACACCGGGCTCGGTCGGGACCGTGCGCTGGAGGCGGCCGTCGTCGCGGTAGCGCGGGGCGTAGAAGGCGGGGACGTACACCCCCTCCACGGCTGCGAGCCGGCGCAGCAGCTCGTGCCGTGCCTCGGCGTCGTCGCACCCCTCCAGCGGGCCAGCGGGCTCGCGCTCCCGCTTGAAGGCACGGACCACCTCGTCGATCTCGAGGGTGACCTGCTCACCGTCGCCCATGACCGCGGCGTCGATGAAGGGGGCCAGTGGTTCGGGGTTGAAGGCCGCGTGGCCGCCCACCAGCACGATCGGATCCTCGGTGCTGCGCCCGACGCTGCGATGCGGGACCCCGCCGAGGTCCAGCAGGTTGAGCAGGTTGGTGTGTCCGAGCTCGTGGGGCAGGGTCACCCCGAACACGTCGAAGGCCCACAGTGGGCGGTGGGTCTCCAGCGAGAAGGTGGGGATGGCGTGCTCGCGCTGGAGCTCCTCGAGGTCGACCCAGGGGGCGTAGGCCCGCTCAGCCAGCGCGGTGGGTCGCTCGTTCAGCAGCTCGTAGAGGATCTGGATGCCCTGGTTGGGCTGACCGACCTCGTAGGTGTCGGGGTAGCACAGCAGCCAGCGGGTCTCGGCGGCCTCCCAGGCCGTCACGTGCTGGTTGTGCTCGCCACCGACGTACTGCACGGGTTTGCGGACCTTCGGCAGCAGCGGCTCCAGGACCGACCAGCACGACGGTGCCGGCAGGGCCTCGCGTCCTGGGCGCCGGTAGGGGGCGCGCGCACCCCGGGCAGGGATGGTCGACGCAAGGCTCACGGGTGCGGTCCCGAGCAACGGTTCCTCCTGTGGTCACCACCCGGAGTGCGAGGTGGCGGGCGTGTGGCGGACCGGGGTGACCGCACGAGCGCGACGCGGCGGACACCTCACGCCGGGCGTCGGGATGGTAGCAGTCGCCATACGGCCGGATCCGGGAGGTCATCGGGGGTGCGGGGCGCCCCCGAGCGCTCGTGCTGACGTGGGCACCCCGCGCCGTCGGGTCGACGACCACAGCCTGCTCATGACAGCAGCAGCACTCCGAGCAGGGCCGTGTACAGGTGGGCCCAGAACGGCGGATTGAAGGGTCCTCCCCGCCGGGTCGCCAGGAAGCCGCCGACGAAGCCCAGCCCACCCACGATCCCGACCCAGCCCGCCCAGCGTGGCAGTGCGCCGTCCACGAGCACGGCGGTCCCGAGGATCGCGAAGGCGACGTAGGCCGAGACCATGTGCACCGAGTACAGGGACCCGGCCCAGCTGTCGAGCGCGACGAAGCCCTCCGGCAGTTCGCCACGCTCCACGGCCTGCTCGGCGGCCCATGGCACCACCGTCAGCCGGAACGCCAGCGACGCGACCCAGCACACCGCCCCGAGTCCGTAGACGACGCCGGCCATCAGGCTCAGGACGGCCGCGACGCCGTCACCGACCACCGCCGCCAGGGCGAGCACCCCCGCGGAGGGGAGGAACATCGCCGGAATCATCCACAGGTGGATCCACGCGCGACGGCGCCGGTCGACGTGGATGACCCGTAGCGCTTCGAGCAGCGGCTGCTCGTACACGAGCTTCCAGCCGCCGGCGCCGATCAGGAAGACAACCAGCCCGGCGACGAGGACGATGCCCACCAGTGCGTCTTCCTGCATCTGAGCCTCCTGGCTCCGGGCCGGCCTCCCGGCTCCACCGATCGACGTCGGATCAGGTCGAGCCGGATTCCACCAGGCGTCTGGCGTTCGCGACGGTCTGGTCGTTGGAGCGCTGGAGCCGGCGCCTCATCACGAGCGGCCACATCACGCGCAGCAGTGCGGCCAGCATGCCGCGGGGGCGTACCTCGAGCGTGTGGGTGAGGCGGCTACCGCCGTCGATGGGCTCGATCTCGATGGTCAGCTCGAGCTCGACCGTTCCGTCGTCGCCGAGGGGCACCTGGCGGCGATGGGGATCGAAGACCGTCACGAGCCACTCACTCTCGCTCTTGAACGGGGCGACCCCGCCGTACTCGCGGTACGTGGCGCCGTGTCGCAGCCCATCGCTGGGAACGTCGAGCATGCGATCGGTCGCCACGACCCACTCCGGATAGCGGCGAGGATCGGACTCCAGGTCCCACACCCGCTCCTCGGGGGCGGCGATCTCGATGGAGCTGGAAACGGTCGGCATCGGGAACCTCCAGGGCGTCGCAGCTGACGGAACACACAGCCAGCCCCGGTCGGGCGCCCGGCCGCACGGCTCCGGGCTCGGGCCGCGGCGATCTGGCGCCGTCGGGACGCGTCACCATGCCCGACGACAGGGCTGGCCAACACCGGGAGAGCCCCAAAGGGCTCTGGGGGTTCTCCACACCTGGCCGGGGGGCAGGCAGCACCCGCCAGCGCGAACAGTCACGACATCTGGGCGGCTCTGTCCGTCGAGAGCGACGTCGTCCCGACGCGATCACACGGGCTCGGGCGGCTCAGAAGCGCCGCATGTGGATGTTCAGCAGCAGGCCGATCATCGCGAACCACACGATCAGCGAGGTACCCCCGTAGCTGATGAAGGGCAGGGGTAGTCCGGTCACCGGCATGATGCCGATGGTCATGCCGACGTTGACGAACACCTGCAGGGTGAGGATGGCGACGATCCCACCGGCGACCAGCATGCCGAAGCTGTCCTTGGCCAGGATGGCGATCCTCAACCCCCGCCACACCAGCACGAGCAGCAGCCCCAGCACGACGCTGGAGCCGAGGAAGCCGAACTCCTCGGCGATGACGGTGAAGATGAAGTCGGTGTGGTTCTCGGGCACGTAGGACAGCGAGGTCTGCGTCCCCTCGAACAACCCCTTGCCGGCGAACTGACCGGAGCCGACGGCGATCAGCGACTGTCGGGTCTGGAAGGCGGCGGTCTGGGCGGCCGAGGCGTCCCCGGCGTTCAGGAAGGCCGTCAGCCGCGAGACCTGGTACGCCTGGATCACCTCCGTCTGCAGCGCGGCGATGACGGCCACCGCCCCGGCGATCGCCAGCCCGGCGAGGTAGCGCGCCTGCACCCCGCCGAGCAGGAACAGCACCGCGGTGGTCCAGACGAACACGATCGAGGTGCCGAAGTCCGGCTGGAGGAACACCAGGGCCGTCGGGATCAGGGTGACGATCAGCGCGCCGAGCCCCACGCCGGGCCCGGGCCGCCGGTCGGCCTCGTGCAGGATCGCCGCCACGGTGATCAGCACCGCGAGCTTGGCGAGCTCGGAGGGCTGGAGCTGGAACCCGCCGAGCACGATCCAGCGCTGTGCGCCACCGAAGGCGGTCCCGGCCGGGGAGAGCACGACCCCGAGCAGGAGCACGGAGACGAGGTACACCGCTGGGGCGTAGATGCGGACGTGGCGGTAGTCGACCACGGCCACGACCACCATGACCACGACGCCGATCCCCAGCGCCAGCAGCTGCCGTGACACGTACAGGCTGGGGGGCAGGCTCTGGGAGGTCAACGCGACGAGCTTGGCGCTGTAGATCGCGACGAGGCCGATGACCGTGAGCGCGAGCGCCGTGAGCACCAGCACGGGATCGAGGTGCCGGACGGGCTCGTACGCCTCCATCCAGCGTGACTGCACATGCTCACGGGCACGCCGCTGGTCCGGGTCCTGTCGGTAGCCGACGTCCATCGCTCACCTCCTCCTGTCTGCTGGGTACCGCCTGGGGCTGCTGGCCGGATGGCGGGCGGAACCCGCTCGCCGGTCGGGTCAGTCGAGGATCTCCTCCCCCGCCTCGAACTCCGCGTCCTCCGCCAGGACGATGCCGAAGTAGTGGGCCATGATGTTGCGGACGATCGGCGCCGCGGTCTGGGACCCACCGCCGCCCTGCTCGACGTTGACCACGACCACGATCTCCGGGTCGTCGATGGGGGCGTAACCGGCGAACCAGGCGTAGGGCACCTTGGGTCGCAGCTCGGCGGTACCGGTCTTGCCGGCCACGGGGATCTCGTCGAGCGGGAAGCCCCGGAAGGCGGAGCTCCCGGTCCCGCGGTCGGTCATCACCACCCGCTCCAGGCCCTCCTGCATCACCTGCAGGGTCTGGTCGCTGACCCCGAGCTCACCGACCACCTCCGGTTCGATCTCGCGCAGCACGGTCCCGTCGGGCGCGACGATCCGGGCGCCGAGGTGGGGACGGAGCAGCCCCCCGTCGTTGGCGATGGCCTGGTAGGAGGCGGCGACCTGGAGCGGGGTGGACAGCACGTCGCCCTGGCCGATGGAGCTGTTCACCGCGTCACCGCCGCGCCACGCGGCGCCGAACTGGCACAGGTCGCTGTAGAGCTCGCTGGCGTAGGACCCCGGGGAGGCCAGGTCCGCCTGCCGGCAGTAGTTGTCGCGGTTGGCGACCCAGTAGTCGAAGCGCCACTGGCGACCCGGGACACGCCCCGACGCCTCGCCGGGGAGATCGATGCCGGTGGTGACCCCGAAGCCGAACCGCTCGGCGACCCGGATCAGCACCTCGTCGGGCTCGTCGGCGTTCTCCTCGCGCAACCACTGGTCGAACGCGAGCTCGTAGAAGTAGGTGTCACAGGAGCGGGTGAGCGCGTCGGAGAGGTCCATCATCCCCTCGTTCACGCCGCGGTTCCAGTTCCGGAAGGTGTTGCCACCCAGCTCGAAGGCCGGGGCGCACTCCACGGTGCTGCGGGGGGTGACCACGCCCGCCTCGACCCAGGCCGCCCCCGAAGCGGTCTTGAACACCGACCCCGGCGGGTACAACCCGCTGATCGCCCGGTTCACCAGAGGACGCTCGTTCTCCGGGTCCGCCAGCAGGTCGAAGTACTCCTGTGTGACCCCACCGACGAACTCCCGGGGGTCGTAGGTCGGGTAGGAGGTCATGGCGAGGATGGCGCCGGTCCGGGCGTCCAGCACGATCGCGGAGCCGGCGGTGGAGGGCAGCAGCTGGCCGTCGTCACGGCGGATCTCACGGCTGGCGAGGATGCCGTCCTCCAACAGCTGCTCCGTCGCCAGCTGCAGGTCGAGGTCGAGGCTGGTGACCAGGTCGGCGCCCTGGACCGGCTCCCGGTCGCTCTGGACGTCGAGCACGTCACCGCGGGCGTTGACCACGAGCCGCCGCTGCCCCGTGACCCCTCGGAGGTCGGCCTCGTAGCTCTGCTCCAAGCCGGACCGCCCGACCAGGTCCCCGGCCCGGTAATCGGCGAACTCCGGACGCAGCAGTTCCTGTTGGGAGATCTCCCCGATGTAGCCGATCAGGTGCGCCGCCAGGGTGCCGTGGGGGTACTCACGCACCGGCAGCGTCTCCGACACGACCGCCGGGAACAACTCGCGCCGTTCCTGCACCGCGAAGGCGACCTCAGGGGTGACGTCGACGGCGATCGGGACCGGCCGGAAGGGGCTGCGGCGCTGACTGGCCAGCCGCTCGAGGACCTCGTCGACCTCGAGCTCCAGCAGGACGGCGAGCCGCTCGATGACACGCTCGGCCTCCTCGTCCACCGGGGCGCCGGCGGCGTCCAGCAGGGCCTGACGGTCCGCGGAGATCGCCAGCGCGGGGCGGTTGCGGACCAGCGCCTCGCCGTCGGAGGTGAGGATCTCCCCTCTCGGCGCCTCGGTGATCACGGTGCGCAGCCGGTTGCTGTCGGCCAACTCCACGTACCGGTCGCCCGCCATCACCTGCAGGAACCACAGGCGGGCGAACAAGGCGACGAACAGGGTGATGACCATCACGGCGAGGAAGGTCAGCCGTAGCACGGAGGAGGAGGACTCCGAAGGGGGGATCGCCATGGTGTGGTGGGGCCCTTGGGATCGAGCCGGCTGAGCCAGGAGGGAAGGTGGGGCGCCGACGCGCCGACCGGGTGCCAGACGGGCGTCCGCTCCGGGACCGGCGCCGCCCATCCGGGCAGTCACGTCCCCCGGAACGTGCGCCACGACGGTACCAGTCAGCTGCGGTTCGCCGACCGGATCACTCGGTCCCCGCACCCCGCAGCGGGAACGCCTCGCTGATGCGGCGCACCAGGGCACCGGCCGCGGGCGCGAGCAAGGTGTTGTACAGGCCGACCGCGATCGCACCCTGCAGGACCAGCGACGCCCCGACACGCTCGTCGGCCAGTAACGAGGCCAGGACCCCGTAAGCGGCCGTGCCCAGGACCGAGCCAGCCGCCGCCAGCACGAGGGGCGCGGTCAGCGAGGTCGGCGCGAAGTACGGACGGGACCATCCGACCAGCGCTCCGGCGACGCCGTAGACGAAGACCCCGAGCCCGACGGGCGAGGAGGCCACCAGCAGGTCGGTCATCAGCCCCGCCACGGCGCCGACCCGTACCCCCGCCAGTTCACCGTCGCGGGTCGCGATCACCACGGTGAGCAGCAACAGCAGGTCGGGCCGGAAGCCGAACAGGGTCAGCGCCGGGAACAGCGCGGTCTGGAGAACGACCGCAGCCACCAGCAGCAGGCCGACCACGATCCCGCGGACGATCACGGCCCCGTGACCACAACACCGCGCAGGGGGGCCGACGCCTGCGCGTCGTCGTCCTCGTCGCTCCCGGACCCGGATCCGTCGTCCTGCTCGTCCCCGGCCTCATCGGCCTCCTCCTCCCCCTCCTCGTCCCCGTCGGTGGGTCCCGGGTCGAGCAGGGGGGGAACTGGCGGCCGGCGGAACTCGAACCCCTCGGTGCCTTCGAACGGTGGGATGTCGTCGACACCGGTGGTGAACACCACCACCACGTGGTGGAGCCGGGTGAAGTCCACGTAGGGGTTGACCTGCACCTCACGGGCCAGCGGGGAGGTCCCCTCGGTCACCTGCGAGACGGTGCCGATCGGGATACCGGCCGGGAACACCCCGCCCTGGTAGCTCGCGGTCACGATCGCGTCGCCGACGTCCACGACGGCCGCGGGGTCGAGGAGCCGGAGCGCCATGGGGTCGCCACCGCGCCCGTCGATCATCCCCACCTCACCGGTGAGCGCGGTGCGCGCCGCGGCGGAGAAGCTCGGATCGATCGCCAGCAGGACCCGGGAGGCGTTGGGGGTGACCTGGATGATCCGTCCCACCAACCCGTCGCCGTCGATGACCGGCATGCCACGTTCGACGCCATCAGCGGCCCCGACGTCGATCGTGATCGTCCACTCGAAGTTCGACGGTGCCAGCGCCACGACCCGGGCGGTGACGGTGGGCAGCTCGGTCCGATCGGCGATCGCCAGCAGGTCCCGCAGCTCGGCGTTCTCCCGCTCGAGGTCGTCGAGCACCCGCCGTCGCTCCTCGAGCACCTCGACGCGCGCGCGGAGCTCCCGGTTCTCGGAGCGCACCGCGAACAGATCACCGACCGCCCCGGCCGCGTCACCGAAGGGCCTGATCAGGACCCCGACCCCGTCCTGGATCGGGCGCAGCACCGAGGTCGCCACCCCTCGGAGGCGATCGAGACCGCTGTCGTCCCCGCTACGGAAGTCGACCGTGACCAGCGCGATCGCGACCGCGACGAGGAGCGCGAGCAGCAGGCGCACCCGACGTCGCTGGAACACCGCTCCTCCACCTCGGCCCGCAGCTCACCGGCCGTCAGTCCGCCCGAGGTGGGCGGCGCTCGCGGTCAGTGGCGTGAGGACGACACCAGGACCTTCTTCAGGGCCTCGAACTCCTCGAGGCACTTCCCCGACCCGATGGCGACGGAGGACAGGGGGTTCTCCGTGGTGTGGATCGGCATCCCGGTCTCGTGCTTCAGTCGCTCGT
>PWWI01000294.1 GCA_003561535.1 Nitriliruptoraceae bacterium | reverse complement strand
GACAGCAGGCCGAGGCCGACGTTCATCGTGCCGTCGTCCAGGGGGAACACCCACCCGTAGCCCGACAGCAGGTTGCCGTCGGCGTCGGTGAGGTCGAGGTAGGAGCTGATCCACTCGTCGTGCGAGCGGGGGGACCGGTAGTAGCCCCGGGCGGCCACGGCCATCGGCCGCTCGGGACGTCGGTGGACCCCGAGGTGCTTGGCCATGGGTCCACCGGCGCCGTCAGCGGCGATCACCACCGGCGCGAGCACCTGGCCCTCCCGCCCGTCACGGGCCTTCCAGGCGACCCCGGTGACCCGGGACTCGGCCGGGTCACGCCACAGCGGTCGGGTGGCGGCGTGGCCCTGGGCCAGGGCCGCGCCGCGCCGGACCGCCGTACGGGCGATCGTCTCGTCGAACACCATGCGGGTGGAGCAACCGCCCCAGTTCGGCCAGTCGTCGAGCTCCGGCCAGGGCAGCTCCATCGTGGTGTGGCCGCCGTTGATCCTCAGGCCCCGGTTGCGCTTGAAACCGGGGGCACGGCCGTGGGCCTCGTCCTCGAGGCCGAGGTCGAGCAGCTCGCGGATCACGCGGGGGGTCAGGCCGTCCCCGCAGACCTTGTCCCGGGGGAAGGTGTCCTTCTCCAGCACGACCACGTCCCGCCCGCGGGCGGCGAGGTGGGCCGCCGCGGCCGAGCCACCGGGGCCGGCGCCGACGACGACCACGTCCGCCCGTTCGGTGGGGCCGAGCTCGACGGTGTCAGCGATCGCCATCGGGACTCCTGCGGTGCGGTGCGTGAGCCGGACGGTCGGGAAGGTCGGTTGACGGGCCCCAGAGGGCCTCTCGCCGTCACCCGGGCTTCGGTGCGGACCCCGGCCCCGGTTGGCCTCGTGGCGCTCCGAGCGGCGGACGGCGGCGGTTCGTGAAGCGGTTCACGAGTGTAGCGACGGGCACCACCTGCGCAGGTTCGATCCAGGGTGGTTGACGGTGGCGCCGCTCGGGCAGGCTCCCGGCCGGACGCTCAGGCTCGGAACCCGCGGTGCACCGCCACGATGCCGAAGGCGAGGTCCTTGACCATCACCTCGCGGAACCCGGCGGTGGACAACCAGCCGCCGATGCTGGCCCGGTCGGGCCAGGCGAGGATCGAATCAGCCAGGTAGCGGTAGGCCGGGGCCGAGGAGGACACCACCCGGGCGAACTGCGGCAGCGCCCCGACCAGGTACCGACGGTAGATGGTCCGGAACGCCGGGGAGGTCGGGTTCGCGAACTCGCAGACCACCACCCTGCCCCCGGGACGGGTGACCCGCGCGAACTCGCGCAGGGCGAGCTGCGGGTCGGGCACGTTGCGCAGCCCGAAGGAGATCGTGACCGCGTCGAAGCTCTCGTCGGGGAAGGGCAGGGCCTGGGCGTCGCCGTTCACCCAGGTGATGCGGTCGTGGCCGCGCCGGGCGCCCTCGGCGAGCATGTTGAAGGACAGGTCCAGCGCGACCACCTCGTCGGCGCCCTGTCGCACGAGCTCCACGGCGACGTTGCCGGGCCCGGCAGCGACGTCGAGCACGTGGGCGTCGGCCGGGCGGGCCGCACCGGCGGTGACCCGCCGCCAGTGCGCATCCTGCCCGAAGGACAGGGCCGCGTTGGCGAGGTCGTAGCGCGGAGCGACGCGATCGAACATCGCCTGCACCAGGGCGGCGTCCTTGCCGTCGCGGCCGGCAGCGGGGAGCTCACCGGCCACCGTGGGTCCCGGCGACGGCGAGGTCGCGCTCCGGTGTCGCAGCACGGCGGTCTCCGGGTCGGGACTCAACATCGGCGCGCGACCTGCCGATGGTGTCAGGGATGGAGGTGGCGAGGCTACCGCCGCGGACCTGAGGAGCAGGAGCGCACCGTGTCACAAGTCCACTGCCTCGAATGTGGCAGCCAGGTCGTCGTCGACCCGCGCGGCCAGTGCCCCGACGGGCACACCGTCGGCACCCCCGGCAACCGGATCGAGATGGCCATGGGCCACGAGACCGCCCACCCCGACGAGCCCGAGCCCTGGGTGCACCGGATCGAGATGGCCGCGGTCGATGGCGCTGCCGCGTCGGGCGCGACCCGGTCGATGCTCAGCGTCGCCGGCCGTGTCGCCGAGGGGAGCACGAACGGCTCCGGCCCCGCCCGCGAGGCGCGACCGGTCAGGGCCCCGGGTCTGCCCGCGGACGGCGCCGACGACGAGCCCGCCGACGCCGAGTCGCTGCTGCGTGAGCTGCACTCCCTGGCCGCCCTCGACACCGCGTTGACCGACCGCCACGACAACGGCAACGGCACCGGTGAAGGGCACCCTCGCCAGGGACCACCGACGATCCCGGCGCCCCCACCACCGCCACCGGCCGAGGCGGCCGCGACCACCCCGCGACCGCCCCGGGGGAACCCGGACGAGATCGCCGATGCCTTCGCCGAACTGAGCGCCCTGGACGTCCCCACCAGCACCACCAACGGCCACCGTGCCGCGGGCGCGGCCCCGATCCCACCGACGGCGCGAGACGCCACAGCTGCGGCGGCGGGCGCGACACCGCCCTCCCCACCCCACGAGGTGTCCGCGACCGATGGCGGTGACGCCGCCGACGAGCTGGCCTCGTTGTTCGGCGACGGCCCACGGTTCGCGCAGGACGATCAGCCCGACCCCACCACCACCGACCCGGCAGCCGTCGCAGGGACCCGGCCAGCGGCACCGTCCGCGCCGGCCGCGTCCGCCGAGCAGGCGGGCACCGGCGCGGCAGCGCTGACCGGGGAGGACGAGCCGGGGCTGGAGCTCGAGGCGATGTTCGAGGCGGCCGAACCGCCACCGGCCACCCCCGAGTCGGCACGGACGACGCCGAGGTCGTCCTCCCAGGACCGCCCCTCACCCGGCCCCGACGCTGCGTCCGACGTCCCACCAGCGGTGCCGCTGCGGCCGCGGCGGGTCACGGCACCGGCCGCGCAGCCAGAGGCGGAGAACGGATCCCAGCCGGCCCACGCCGCAGCGGGCTCGACGCAGGTGCTGGACCTGAGCAGCTTCACGGCCAAGGGTGGTTCGGGCGCCGGTCGGAGCGCGGGGCGACGTCGGCGGTTCGGTCGCTGACCGGTGCTGTGAGGCAGGGCGCTCCCGGGAGCGCGCTCCTGCTCTAGCCTTGCGCGGTGCAGGCAGCGCGCCGCCGCCTCCCGGCGGCGTCCCCGCCGCCGCGCTGCCACGAACCTGCCTGCGCAGGCCGTGATCACACCTTGGCCGGAGCCGATGAGCCCCCCTCCCCCCGATGAGCCCCTCCCTGCGGACGCCTCGGCGACGCAGCCCGACGAGACGGCCCTCGACGCGCCCGATGCGGCGCTCGCCGCCGCGGCGGTCGAGGACGACGCCGCCGCCTACGACCTCGACGGCCTGCTGGCCGCCACCGGCGCCACCCGGGCGCTGCTGGAGGCCGTGGAGCGCACGGGCCTCCTCGCGCCCCAACAGCACCCCGAGGACGCCAGCCCGCACTACTCGGCGTCGGACGTCGCGGCGGTGCGGGCCGGGATGACGTTGCTCGACGCGGGCCTGCCGCTGGGTGAGTTGCTCGACCTGGCCCGCCGGACCGACGCCGCGATCCAGCAGATCGCCGACCACGCCGTGGAGGCCTTCCTGCGCTTCGTGCGCGATCCGGTGCGCGGGACCGCGACCTCCGACGAGGAGGCGGCGGATCGTCTGGTCACCGCCTACGACCGGATGCTGCCGGCGACCGAGCAGCTCGTCGCCCACCACCTGCGCCGCCGCCTGCTCACCCGGGCCGCCGAACGGATCGCCGACGAACTCGGCGGCGAGCACCCGTGAACCTCAGCGTCAGCTCGGTCGCCATCGAGGACGACCGCCCCCTGCTGGACCTGCTCCCCCACGCCCCGGATGCCCTGGCCTGGGTCCGTGACGGTGAGGGGCTCGTCGCCTGGGGGGTGGCGGCGCGCATCGAGGCGGGGCGGGGACCCGACCGCTTCCGGCGGGCGTGGGACGCCCTTGGCTCACTGGCCGAGGGCGCCGAGGTGGGGGACGCGGTCGGCCTCCCCGGGTCAGGTCTGATCGGGATCGGGTCCTTCAGTTTCGACGCCGACGCCGACGGCTCCGTGCTGGTGGTCCCACGCGTGGTGATCGGCCGACGGGGTGGCACCACCTGGCGCACGGACCTGAGCCCGCCGAACGCCACACCGGCACCCCCGGTCGCCGACTCCCCGCCCGTCGCGACACCCAGCCGACCGCGCTACGCCGGCTCGTCGCTGCCGGATGTGCACTGGCTGGAGGCCGTGGCGCGCGCCATCGCGCGGATCGACGCCGGTGAGGCCGAGAAGGTCGTGCTGGCCCGCGACCACGCGGTGTGGTCCCAGGAGCCCTTCGACGCCATCGACCTCGCTCGGCGGTTGACGGGCCGCTTCCCGAGCTGCCACACCTTCGTGGTGGAGGGGCTCGTCGGGGCGACGCCCGAGCTGCTGCTGTCCCGGTCGGGCCGAACGGTGGCCTCGAGGGTCCTGGCCGGTACCACGGCCCGCAGCGCCGACGAGGTGGAGGATGCGGCGCTGGGGGCCGCGCTGCTCGCGTCGGAGAAGGACCTGGCCGAGCACCGCTTCGCTGCCGACTCCGTCCGCGAGGTCCTCGCCCCCCACTGCGCCGATCTCACCGGGGAAGTAGGCCCCCGGCTGCTGCGACTGGACAACGTGCAGCACCTGGCGACCACCTTCCGCGGCCACCTCGACGACCCTGACACCTCGGCGCTGGAGCTGGTGGGTGCGCTGCATCCGACCGCCGCGGTGGGCGGGACGCCGAGGCAGGCGGCGCTGGAGATGATCCGGGAGCTGGAGGGCATGTCCCGGGGGCGCTACGCCGCTCCGGTCGGGTGGACCGACGCCGCCGGGGACGGGGAGTGGGGTATCGCGCTGCGGTGCGCGGAGCTGGCCGGGGCGCGGGCCCGGCTGTTCGCGGGGGTCGGGGTCGTCGCGGCGTCCCTTCCGGAGGCGGAGCTCGAGGAGACCCGTCTGAAGCTGCTGGCGATGCAGGCGGCCTTCGGCGCCGACCCGGTGCGCTGACCGCGTCGATCAGGCCTCCTCGACCGCCGCGTGGACCGCCGCCGTGAGCTCACGGTGCAGCTGCAGGTTCGCGGCCCGATCGGTGCGGACGTGCACGAGCTGGACCCCGCCGGTGGCGATCGCGGTCGTCACCGCGGAGGTGAGCTGGCTGGCAGCGACGACCTCGCTGTACCCGAGCCCGTGGAAGCGGGCGAGGTCGGCCACCTCGCGGCCGTGGGGGGTGCCGAAGATGCGCTCGAAGGAGCCGGGGAAGGCGGCCTGGGGCAGGAAAGAGAAGATGCCACCGCCGTCGTTGTCGACGACCACGAAGGTGGCATCGACCCGCTCGGCGTCGGGCGCGAGCAGGAAGCCGTTGGCGTCGTGCAGCAGCGACAGGTCGCCGGTGAGCGCGACCACCGGGGCGGCGGGCGATGCCAGCGCGACCCCGAGCACGGTGGACACGAGCCCGTCGATACCCGACGCGCCGCGGTTGGCCAGCACCGTGAGGTCGGGGCGGGGGACGGCGAACCGGTCCACGTCGCGGATCGGCATCGAGGACGCCACCACCAGGATCGTCCCAGCCGCCAGCCCCGCCACCACGTCCCGGGCCGTCCGTGGCTCCGAGGGCACGTCGTCGCCGTCGAGCACGGCGGCGACGGCCCCCCCGGCCGCGGCGTCCAGGGCGCGCCACCGGTCCCCCCACGCCGAGGTGGTCGGCAGCCCCAGCGCCACCGACAGCGCCGCGCACGTCGCGGGGACATCGGCGACCAGTCGCTCACCGACCGTGCGCTCCGGGTCGTCCCAGGTCCCGTCGGCTCCCAGCAGCAGCTGCGGCACCTGGGCGGTGAGCACCCCCGCCAGCTCCCGCGACAGCCCGGTCCGTCCGATGCGCAGCACCAGATCGGGGGTCCCCCACCGAGCCACCTCGGCATGGGACAGCAGCAGCGGTGCGTGGGTGAGCACGGTCGCCGGCTCGGTCCGCACCCCCGAGGCGGGCTCGGCGATCACCGGCCACCCGGTCGCCCGGGCGAGGTCGTGGATCGCCCCCGCCGCCGCCGCCACCCCACTGCCCGGCGTGGTCGCGCCGACGACCACCAGCCCCCGCTCGGTGGCCAGCAGCCGGCCGGCGAGCCCCCTGAGCTCCTCGTCCTCCATCCGCCGGGGCGCCATGGTCGTCCGCGTCCACGGCGCCTGGCCCGAGCGGCCCTCCAGCCCCGAGGCGAAGGGCGCGGCCGTGGCGCGACCGTCGTCGCTGAGCGGCACCGTCGGCTCCCTGAAGGGCAGGTTGACGTGGACGGGACCGGCCGGCGCGAGACCGTCACCGCCCGCTGCCGCCACCGCCCGACAGGTCGAGCTGCGCCACAGGGCGTTGGCTGACCGCCGGTCCTCGGCCACGCCGAGGTCCACGTGCCACCTCGCCGACCGGCCGAAGATCGCGACCTGGTCGATGGCCTGGTTGGCCCCGGTGTGGCGCAGCTCGGGGGGGCGGTCGGCGGTCAGCAGCAGCAGCGGTACCTGGCCCTGGTCGGCCTCGATCACCGCCGGATGCAGGTTGGCGACGGCCGAACCGCTGGTGACCACCACCGGGGCCGGACGGCCCGTGGCACGGGCGAGCCCGAGCGCGAGGAAGCCGGCCGACCGCTCGTCGATCTCCACGTGGAGACGGATCCGGGGGTCGTCGTGGAGGGCCATCGCGAGCGCCGTCGACCGTGACCCCGGAGCCAGCACCGCGTCGCTGACCCCGCAGCGGGCCAGCTCGTCGACCAGCACCAACGCGAGGGCCTGGGAGGGGTTGGCGGCATCCACGGCTCAGCTCCGCTCGTCGAGGTGGGCCGTCGCCAGCGCGAGGCGCTCCAGCAGCTCCCCGGCGAGCTCCGGCTCCGGGCTGTGCTGGTCGAGCAGCCCGGCCTCGGGGACCACCCGGCGGACCTCCAGCTGGCCGCGGTCGGGAGTGAGCGGCCGGTCGGTGAGGTCGCTGGACAGCAGCGTCGCGGTCCCGAGCCCGCAGGCGTAGGGCAGGTCCGGCAGGGCGGCGGCCAGCGCCACCCCGGCCGCGAGCCCCACCGAGGTCTCCAGCGCCGAGGACACCACCGCGGGGAGCCCGGCCTCGGAGATCACCTCGACGGCACGGCTGACCCCCCCGAGCGGCTGGACCTTGACGACGATCAGGTCGACGGCGTCCAGCCCGGCGATCCTGCGCGGATCCTCCGCGGTCCGCACGGACTCGTCGGCCGCCAGCGGCACTGAGACCCGTCGGCGGAGCTCACGTAGCTCCTCGAGGCTGCGGCAGGGCTGCTCGACGTACTCGAGCCCGGCCGCGGCCTTCTCCAGCCGCGCGATGGCCAGCACGGCGGTCTCGACGTCCCAGGCACCGTTGGCATTGACGCGGATCGCTCCCGTCGGCCCGAGCGCCGAACGGACGGCGGCCACGCGCTCCACGTCCAGCGCCAGCTCCTGGCCCGGCTCGGCGACCTTGACCTTGGCCGTGGTGCAGCCGCTGGCGGCGACCAGTGCGTGGGCGGTCACCGGGTCCACCGCGGGCACGGTGGTGTTCACAGGCACCCGGTCCCGCAGGGCCGGGGGGAAGGACGTGGTCGCCGCCGCGACCGCGGCGGCCAACCAGCGCGAGGCGTAGGCGGGCCCGTACTCGGGGAAGGGGGAGAACTCCCCCCAGCCGGCCGGGCCGCGCAGCAGGACCCCGGTGCGCTCGGTCACCCCCCGGAAACGACGACGCATCGGCACACGGAAGGGCCGCAGCAGGTCCACCCCGTCAGCGTTCACACCGCACCGCCCTCGATCGCGATCCGGTTCATCAGCAGGGCGATGGTCAGGAACCCGGCGAACAGCAGCTGGGTCTGGGAGGTCGCGGCGAGCCCCGGGACCAGCGCACTCGGGGTGACCGCGTCCCGGACGATGGCCAACGCGCGGCGGGCCGACCACAGGCTCAGCAACGGCACGAGGAACCACAGGTTGGCGGCGAACAACCCGATCGGTGCGAGGCTGAGGGACGCCCCGGCGATCAGCATCCCGAACAGCACCCGGGTCTGCCGGTCACCGAGCTTCACCGCGAGGGTCGCCTTGCCGACCTGCTGGTCGGTGGGGATGTCGCGCAGGTTGTTGACCACCAGCAGGGCCACAGCGAACAACCCCATCGGGACCGAGGCCAGGCCCGGCAGCAGGGTCAGCCGACCGTCCTGCACGTACGCCGACCCGGCGGTGGCCACCAGCCCGAAGAAGATGAACACCATCACCTCACCGAGCCCGTAGGAGGCGTAGGGCCTGGGCCCACCGCTGTAGCCGAGCGTCGCCAGGATCGCGACCGCACCGACCAGCAGCAGCTCCCACCCCACCAGCATCCCCAGCGTGACGCCGGCGAGCGCCGCCACCAGCAGGGCGAGCACGATCGCCGTCTTCATCGCCGACGGTGTGATGAGGCCGCTGGCCACCGCCCGGCGTGGCCCGGCGCGGTCCTCGGTGTCCACCCCCCTCACCCCGTCGAAGTAGTCGTT
>PWWI01000319.1 GCA_003561535.1 Nitriliruptoraceae bacterium | reverse complement strand
GTGGCGGTCAGCGCCTGCGGGCCGTGGGCCTGGCCGTTGATCATCATGCCGCAGGTGCCGCAGATGCCCTCACGGCAGTCGTGCATGAACTCGATCGGCACCTCACCCTCGGCGATCAGCTCCTCGTTGACCAGGTCCAACATCTCCAGGAACGAGGAGTCCGGGCTGACATCGGTCGCCTCGTAGGTCTCGAACCGGCCTGGCGCATCCGGTCCGGTCTGCCGCCACACTCGAAGGGTCAGGTTCACGGTGTCGGGCTCCATTGGTGCGTGAGTGACGTTGGCTGCGGGGTAGGGCGAGGGGTGGTGCGAGGGGTGATGCGCGGGGTGATGCGCGGGGTGGAATGCGGCGGTACGACGGTCGCGGTCCGGCTCACTTGTAGCTTCGGGTCGACAGCTCGCCCTCCTCGTACACCAACGGTTCACGGTGCTCGGTGGGCCTGCCGGAGTCACCGGTCCACTCCCACGCGGTGACGTGGGCGAAGTTCTCGTCGTCGCGCTTGGCCTCGCCGTCCTCGGTCTGGTGCTCCTCGCGGAAGTGCCCGCCGCAGGACTCCTCGCGGGTGAGCGCATCGCGGCACATCAGCTCGGCGAGCTCGAAGGTGTCCGCGACCCGCCCGACCTTCTCCAGCGAGCTGTTCAGCGAGTCGGGCCCGCCCAGCACCCGGACATCCGACTCGAACTCCTCGCGCAGCGCGGGGATCTCGCTGAGCGCCTTCTCCAGCCCGGCCTGGTTGCGCCCCATGCCGCAGTAGTCCCACAGGATCTTGCCGAGCTCGCGGTGGAAGTAGTCGACCGACCGGGTGCCCTTGACGCCCAGGTAGTGCTCGATCCGCCCGCGCACGTCCGCCTCGGCCTCCTCGAACTCAGACGCCGAGGTGTCGACCTTCGGCGTCCCGAGCTGTGGGGCGAGGTAGTCCCCGATCGTGTAGGGCAGGACGAAGTAGCCGTCGGCCAGGCCCTGCATCAGCGCGGACGCACCCAACCGGTTGGCGCCGTGGTCGGAGAAGTTGGCCTCACCTATGGCGAACAGCCCGGGGATCGTGGTCTGGAGGTGGTAGTCCACCCACAACCCGCCCATCGTGTAGTGGGGGGCGGGGTAGATGCGCATCGGGATCTCGTAGGGGTTCTCCCCCGTGATGCGCTCGTACATGTCGAACAGGTTGCCGTACTTGTCGGCCACCGCCTGCCGCCCCAGCCGGGAGATGGCGTCGGAGAAGTCGAGGTACACGCCGTTCTTGAGCGGGCCCACCCCACGGCCCTCGTCGACCACGACCTTCGCGGCCCGGGACGAGATGTCGCGGGGCGCGAGGTTGCCGAAGGAGGGGTACTTGCGCTCCAGGTAGTAGTCCCGGTCCTCCTCGGGGATGTCCACCACCGCACGGGACTCGTCGGGATCGTTGGGCACCCAGATCCGCCCGTCGTTGCGCAGCGACTCGGACATGAGCGTCAGCTTGGACTGGAACTCGTCGGAGGACGGGATCGCGGTGGGGTGGATCTGGGTGTAGCAGGGGTTGGCGAAGAAGGCACCCTTGCGGTGGGCGCGCCAGATGGCGGTGGCGTTGCAGCTCATCGCCATCGTGGACAGGTAGTAGGCGTTGGAGTCCCCGCCGGTGCCGAGCACCACCGCGTGAGCGGAGTGGCGGGTCAGCTCCCCGGTGACCAGGTCGCGGGTCACGATGCCGACGGCCTTGCCGTCCACGACCACCAGCTCCAGCATCTCCTGGTTGGTGTGGAGCTCGACCGTGCCGGCCTTCACCTGGCGTGACAGGGCCTGGTAGGCGCCGAGCAGCAGCTGCTGGCCGGTCTGCCCCCGGGCGTAGAAGGTCCGCGAGACCTGGGCACCACCGAAGGAGCGGTTGTCGAGCAGCCCGCCGTACTCCCGCGCGAAGGGCACACCCTGGGCCACGCACTGGTCGATGATGTTGTTCGACACCTCGGCGAGACGGTGGACGTTGGCCTCGCGGGCGCGGTAGTCACCGCCCTTGACGGTGTCGTAGAAGAGGCGGTGCACCGAGTCACCGTCGCCGTGGTAGTTCTTCGCGGCGTTGATCCCCCCCTGGGCCGCGATCGAGTGGGCCCGCCGGGCGGAGTCGTGGTAGGTGAAGGCCTTGACGCGGTAGCCGAGCTCCCCCATCGTCGCTGCCGCGGAGGCGCCGGCCAACCCGGTCCCGACGACGATGATCTCGAACCTGCGCTTGTTGTTCGGGTTGACCAGCTTCATGTCGAACTTGTGGTCTTCCCACTTCGACGCGAGAGGCCCGTCAGGGACCCGGGAGTCGAGAACCGTCATCGTGTACTCCGTCGAGGTTGTGCGGGGGGGTCGGAGGGTCCGGGATCCTTGACGTCGCCGACCGCACCCGGGCGGGGAGCCGGGCGCCGCCGAGGAGCGGTCAGCTGATCACGCCGGTGAGCACGGCGATCACGAAGGAGAGGTTGCCGCCGACCACGACCACGGTGAAGGCGATGGCCAGCCACCGGCGCCAGTGGTTGAAGCGTCGGTTGTTCCACCCCATCGACTGGAACAAGCTCCACACCCCGTGGTAGAGGTGCAAGCCCAGCGCCAGGTTGGCCAGGATGTAGAAGCCCGCACTGGCGGGGTTGGAGAAGCTCGCGATCACCCGGTCGTAGACGGTGGCGTCCGCATCCTGGAGCGGCGTGACCGCCCAGGTCAGGTCGGCGAGGTGGTAGAAGATGAACAGCAGCACGATCACGCCGGTCCAGCGCATCGTGCGGGCCGCGAAGTCCGCGGCCACGAAGTCCCGCTTCGAGCGGTAGCTCTCGGGGCGCGCGCGCCGGTTCATGGCGGTCAGCTGCGCGGCCGCGACGACGTGGCCGATCAGCGCGAGGATCAGGACCCCTCGCAACAGGTTGAGCACCAGGCCCTGGGGCGCGATCGGGTACAGCAGCTCACGCAGGGTCTCGGCGTAGAGGTTGAAGGCCTCCGCGCTCTGGTAGAGCTTGAGGTTGCCGATCATGTGGGCCAGGACGTACCCGAGACCGACGATCCCTGTGATCGCCATCACGTACTTCTTGCCGAGGGCGGAGCGGTACAGCTCGATGATGAACGGGCTACGGCCGGAACGCTCGGTCTCGGTGGCTGCCATCTCGACTCCGTGTCCTCGTGGCGACGATGGACGCGCCGCCACGCCTGCGGCGAGGATAGTAGCGGCCGCATGGCCACCTCCCAGCGCTGGGAGGGGCAGGCTGGGGCCGAGATGACGCCGAGGTGGCGTCGAGCTGGCACCGCGCTGGCGCCGCCCTGGCGCCGCCCTGGCGCGGCATCTTCTGCCTCGCGGCGGGTGCCACCGACCCCCGCCGCTCCCGCTCAACGCGCGGGCAACAGCCCGATCGCGTCCTTGGCCCGCGCCAAGGTCGGGGCCGCGACGGCCCGCGCCCGATCCGCACCGTCGGCGAGGATCCGTGCCACCTCGCCGGGATCGTCGGCCAGCTCCGCGTAGCGCGCCTGCGTGGGACGCAGCATCTCGATCACCGCCTCGGCGACGGCCCCCTTGAAGGCGCCGTAGCCACCGCCGTCGTGGTCCGCCGCCAGCTCCTCCACCCCGCGACCCGTGGCCGCCGAGAGGATCTCGAGCAGGTTCGACACCCCCGGCTTGGCCTCGCGGTCGTGGCGGATGTCGCCCGCCGAGTCGGTCACCGCGCTCTTGATCTTCTTCTCGATGCGCTTGGGCTCGTCGAGGACGTAGATGATGCCCTTCTCGCTGGCGGCCGACTTCGACATCTTGACCGTCGGATCCTGCAGGTCCATGACCCGAGCCGCTGCTCGCGGGTGGATGGCCTTCGGCAGGGTGAACACCGGATCGTCAGCGGGCGCGAAACGGTGGTTGAACCGCTGGCCGATGTCGCGGGCCAGCTCGATGTGGTGGCGCTGGTCCTCACCGACCGGGACCTCATCGGCGTGGTAGAGCAGGATGTCGGCGGCCTGCAGGACCGGGTAGTCGAACAGCCCGACGCTGACCGACTCGCCCTGCCCCGCCGACTTCTCCTTGAACTGGGGCATCTTGCGCAGCTCGCCGAACCCGGTCACACAGTTGAACAGCCAGGTGCACTCCGCGTGCTCGTGGAGGTGGGACTGCACGAACAGGATCGAGCGCTCAGGGTCCACCCCGACCGCCAACATCCCCGTGGCCAGCTCGATCGTGCGGTCGCGCAGGGTCGCCGGGTCGTGCTCGGCCGGGGAGGTGATCGCGTGCAGGTCCACCACGCAGTACACGCAGTCGCGGTCCTCCTGCATCGACACCCAGTTGACCCAGGCACCCAGCAGGTTGCCGAGGTGAGCGTCGCCCGAGGGCTGCATGCCGGAGAACACGCGTGTCACGTTCGGCCTCGCTTCACAGGAGGAACGGGGTGCAGGATGCAGGTGGTGCCGGGTGTAGATGATGCGGGCGCTACCGGGTGCACGGTGCAGATGCTGCCGAGGGCGACCGCCAGCGCACAGCGGAGCCGCAACGGTAGCGTCGACGCCGAGGTGAACCGTGCCCCCTATGGAGAGCACCGCACCGCACCGAGCTACGACCGCCCCGACCCCTCGCCCCGCCAGAGCGCCCGATGACCGCTATCGAGATCCCCGACCTGCGTGAGGGCGACCTGCGCCTGCGCCCACCGGCTGAGCGCGACATCCCCCGCATCACGGCCGTCTGCCAGGACACCGAGATCCAGCGGTGGAACTGGGTGCCGTCCCCTTACCGCGAAGAGGATGCGCAGGCTTTCGTGCGGCTGGCCGCTGAGGCGTTGGAGGCGGGCACGGGGGTCCACCTCGTGGTCGTGCGCGACGACGACGTGGTCCTGGCCGCGGCTGGCCTCGACATCGACCGCCGGGACCTCACCGGGCAGGTCGGCTACTGGGTGGCACCCGAAGCACGCCGACAGGGCGTTGCGGTGCGCAGCACGCGGCGGCTGCTGCGCTGGGCCTTCGAGGAGCTGTCACTGGCCTACGTGGCACTGATCGTCGCCGCAGAGAACCCCGGCTCCAACGCCGTGGCCCGCGCGCTCGGCTTCACCCTCGAGGGAGTCGCCGCCGAGGCCACGATCCTGCGTTTCGACGACGGGAGCGAGCGCCGCGGCGACGTGCAGCGCTACGGGATCCGGCCGCGCGAGCTGACCTGACCACCCGGCGCCCGCCACCCGGCGCCCGCCACCCCGCGCCCGCCACCCGGCGCCCGCCACCCGGCGCCCGCCACCCGGCGCCCGCGAGAAACAGCGGCTATCTGCTGGAACTCGCAGGTCCGGCGCCCGTGACCCACCCAGGGGCCCCCGAATACGCGAGAAGCAGCGGATAACCGCTGCTTCTCGCTCGCCCGCGCCCAGCGATCACCCGCTGGGCGCCGGGGACAGCCTCAGAGCATGTCCGCGACCGCGGCCCGCTCCTCCTCCAGCTCGGCGACCGTGGCCTCGAGCTTGCCCTGGGCGAACTCCGACAACTCGAGCCCCTGGACGATCTCGTAGGTCCCGGCGCCGTCGGTGGTGACCGGGAACCCGGAGATGAGGCCCTCGGGGACGCCGTAGGAGCCGTCAGAGGGCACGGCCATCGACACCCAGTCACCCTCGGCGGTCGGCTCGCCACCGGCCCAGTTGCGCACATGGTCGACGAGCGCGCTGGCGGCCGACGCGGCGGAGGACGCACCGCGCGCGTCGATGATGGCCTTGCCCCGCTGCTGGACCGTGGTGAGGAACTCCCCCTCCAGCCAGGCCCGGTCGGTGATCACCTCGGTGACGGGCTTCCCACCGATGCGGGCGTTGTCGAAGTCCGGGACCATCGTCGGGGAGTGGTTGCCCCACACCGCCAGGTTGGTCACCTCGGCGACGGGCACACCGGCCTTGGCCGCCAGTTGGCTCTTGGCGCGGTTCTCGTCGAGCCGCACCATCGCGGTGAACCGCTCGGTCGGGACCCCCTCGCTGTTGGCCGCGGCGATCAGGGCGTTGGTGTTGGCGGGGTTACCGACCACCGCGACCTTCACGTCGTCGGCGGCGCCGGAGATGGCCCGCCCCTGGCCGGTGAAGATGGCACCGTTGTCCTTGAGGAGGTCGGCCCGCTCCATGCCTGGCCCTCGTGGCTTCGCGCCCACGAGGCAGGCGACGTGGGTCCCGTCGAAGGCCTGCTCAGCGGAGTCGGTCAGCTCGATGCCCGCCAGCAGCGGGAAGGCACAGTCGTTCAACTCCATGGCCACGCCCTCGAGGGCGGGCAACGCCGGCGCGATCTCCAGCAGGCGCAGCTCGACGGGCGTGTCCGGCCCGAACATCTGGCCGGAAGCGATGCGGAAGACGAGTGCGTAACCGATCTGGCCGGCAGCGCCGGTGACGGTGACTCGGACGGGTGAGCTCATGGGTGGCTCCTGGTAGCAGCGGGGTAGCGTTCGGTCGGGTCGCAGAGCCTAGCTACGGGCCGGCAGCGTCGGCCCTGTCGAACGGCGAAGGAGCCGTACCTTGTCGCTGTTCCAGCACCTGTTCGCCGCGGCCTACGACCCGGTGATGTCGTCGCTCGAACGGGGCCGGCTCGGCGAGAAGCGGCGCGAGCTGCTGGCCGATCTCAGCGGCGAGGTCCTCGACGTCGGTGCCGGCACCGGCGCCAACCTTGCCCACCTGCCCAGCACGGTCCGTCGCGTCATCGCCGTCGAATCCGACCCGGCCATGGCCCGACGCCTGCAACAGCGGGCCCTGGACCACCCCGCCGACATCGAGGTGGTGGGTGCCGCAGCCGAGGCGCTCCCGCTCCCGGACCGCTGTGTCGACGTCGTGGTGACCACGCTGGTGCTGTGCACGGTGCAGGACCCCCAGGCGGCCGTGAGTGAGCTCCATCGGGTGCTGCGGCCCGGTGGACGGCTGGTCGTGATCGAGCACGTCGTGGACCCGGCGCCACGACGGGCCCGGCGGCAGGAACGACTGACCCCCGCGTGGCGGGTGGTCGCCCGCGGCTGCCACCTGGACCGGGACACGCTGACGACCCTGGCCCGGGGCGGCTTCGACGTCTCGGGGGTGGGCAGCTGGGAGCTCAGCCGTCGCGGTCCGACGGTCCCCGCTATCACCGGGGTCGCCCGACCGCGGTGAGCCCCTCGGCAGCCTCGCGCCCAGCCTCGCGCCCAGCCCCGCGACCAGCCCCACGACCAGCCCCGCGACCACCACGAGATCTGACGCCGGGACAGCCCCCGCGGAGCGCGTGGGCCTACCGCTGCGGCAGCCCCCGGCGGGCGCGGGCGGCCTCGAGGGTGTTCTGCAGCAGCATCGTCACCGTCATGGGCCCGACGCCGCCTGGGACCGGCGTGATGGCACCTGCCACCTCGGCGACCTCGTCGAAGGCGACGTCACCGACGAGCTTGCCGTCCGCACCCCGGTTCGTCCCGACGTCGATCACCACTGCCCCCGGCCGGACCATGTCCGCGGTGATCAGGCCGATCTGACCCGCAGCGGCCACGATCACATCCGCGCCTCGGCACACCCCCGCGAGATCGCGGGTGCGGGAGTGGGCGAGGGTCACCGTGGCGTCGCGCCCCTTCAGGGTGAGCATCACCGACAGCGGACGCCCGACGAGGTTGGAGCGCCCCACGATGACGACGTTGGCCCCCGAGGTCTCGACCCCGGCATGCGCGAGCAACTCCAACACGCCGTAGGGGGTGCAGGACAGGAAGGTCGGGTCCCCGATCGCGAGCCGACCGGCGGTGTAGGGGTTGAGCGCGTCCACGTCCTTGGCCGGGACGATCAGCTCCTGCACGGCTCGGGCATCGAGGTGGTCGGGCAGGGGCAGCTGCACCAGGATGCCGTCCACCGCGTCGTCGTCGTTGAGGCGACGCACCAGCGACTCCAGCTCCTCCTGCGGGGTGTCGGCGGGCAGGATGTGCTGCTCCGAGCGCATCCCGGCGGCCTCGCTGGCCCGGTGCTTCATGCCGACGTAGACCTGGGACGCCGGGTCGTCTCCGACGATCACCGCGGCCAAACCGGGCCGGATGCCGTGCTCGGCGGTGAGCCGGGCCACGTCGTCGGCGATGCGGGCGCGGACCTCGGTGGCCAGGGCCTTGCCGTCAAGGATGCGAGCGGACACCTCGGTGACCTCCTGCGGGTCGGGGGCGGGCGAGTTGGGTTCGGAGCCGGGCTGGCTCAGTGCCGGAAGTGACGCCGGCCGGTGAACACCATCGGGATGCCGTGCTCGTCGGCAGCGGCGATCACCTCGTCGTCACGGACCGAGCCACCGGGTTGCACGATGGCCCGCACACCCGCCGCGGCGGCGGCGTCGGGTCCGTCACGGAAGGGGAAGAACGCGTCGCTGGCGAGCACGGCACCCACGTGCCGCTCCCCGGAGCGCTCGACCGCGAGCCGGACGCTGTCCACCCGGCTCATCTGCCCCGCACCGACGCCGACGACCTGCCCGCCGCTGGCGAGCACGATGGCGTTGGACTTGGTGTGCTTGGCGGCCAGCCAGGCGAAGCGCAGGTCGGCGAGGGTGAGGTCGTCGGGCTGGGTGCGGCTGACGACCTGCCAGTCGGACCAGGGCTCCTCGGCGGTGTCCGCGTCCTGCAGCAGCAGGCCTCCTGCCACCGAGCGCAGCTGGCGGGCCGGACCGGGACGGGCCGCGTCGGGCACGCGCAGGATGCGCAGGTTCTTCTTCGCCTGCAGGAGTGCGAGGGCGTCGTCGTCGTAGCCCGGCGCGATCACCACCTCGGTGAACACCTCGGTGATCCGCGCGG
>PWWI01000002.1 GCA_003561535.1 Nitriliruptoraceae bacterium | reverse complement strand
CGGGCCGCGTCGGGCACGCGCAGGATGCGCAGGTTCTTCTTCGCCTGCAGGAGTGCGAGGGCGTCGTCGTCGTAGCCCGGCGCGATCACCACCTCGGTGAACACCTCGGTGATCCGCGCGGCCGTGGCGGCGTCGATCACCCGGTTGCTGGCGACGATCCCCCCGAAGGCGCTGACCGGATCGCCCTCCAGCGCCCGGGCGTACGCGGTCTCCAGCTCCTCGGCCACGGCGTAGCCGGCCGGGTTGGTGTGCTTGATGATGGCGATGCAGGGCTCCTCGAGCTCCACGGCCATCCCCCACGCCGCATCGGTGTCCAGGAGGTTGTTGTAGGACAGCTCCTTGCCGTGGAGTTGCTCGGCGGCGGCGATCCCTGCGGCGCCGGGCAGGGCGTAGAAGGCCGCGCGCTGGTGGGGGTTCTCGCCGTACCGCAGCTCCTGGCGCACGGGGACGGCGAGGTGGAGCTGCGCCGGCACGTCGTGCTCACCCTGGAACCAGTCGGCGACGGCGGCGTCGTAGGCGGCGGTGTGCTGGAAGGCCCGGGCCGCCAGGCGACGCCGCAGCTGCTCGCTCAGTCCACCGGTCTCGGTCAACTCGTCGAGGACGGCCGGGTAGTCCGCCGGATCGACCAGGACGCCGACCGACCCGTGGTTCTTGGCCGCCGCGCGCACCATCGTCGGCCCGCCGATGTCGATCATCTCGATCACGTCGGCGTCCGGCGCCCCGGAGCTGACGGTGTCGGCGAAGGGGTAGAGGTTGACCACCACCAGGTCGATGGCATCCAGCTCCAGCTCGGCCAGCTCCGCGACGTGGGCGGGGTCGGTCCGATCGGCGAGGATCCCGGCGTGGACCGCCGGGTGGAGGGTCTTGACCCGACCGTCCAGGCACTCGGGGAAGCCGGTCACCTCCGCCACCTCGGTGACGGGGACACCGGCGTCACGGAGCACGCCGGCGGTGGAGCCGGTGGAGAGCAGCTCGACGCCGAGCTCGTGCAGAGCCGCGCCGAGCTCTGCGACCCCGGTCTTGTCGAAGCAGCTGACCAGGGCGCGTGCGACGGGCGTGGTCTCGAGCGGGGTCACGGGCGCTCCTCGGATCCGGGGGCGGGCTGAGGGTCGGGGGCGGGCTGAGGGTCGGGGACGGGGTCAGGGTCGGGAGGGACGGCCGAGGGCACCGGAGCATCGTCGGCCGGCAGGATGCGGGCCCGGCGGCCGTCGATCCGGACCCGATCGTGGCACAGGAGCCGGACGCAGGCGGGCAGGAGCCGGTGTTCGACGGCCTTGATCCGGTCGTGGAGGCGGTCTTCGGTGTCGTCGGCCAGCACCGGCACCGCCTCCTGGGCGAGGATCGGGCCGTGGTCGACCTGCTCGTCGACGAGGTGGACGGTGCAGCCGGTCACGGCGACGCCGTACTCGAGGGCCTCCCGCACGGCGTGGGCGCCACGGAAGGCCGGCAGCAGCGACGGGTGGGTGTTGACCACCCGGTCCGGCCACCGGGCGAGGAAACGACCCGACAGGATCCGCATGAAGCCGGCGAGCACCACCACCTCGGCGTCGTGCTCGGCGAGACGTGCCGCCAACCGGTCCTCCCAGGCGGCCCGGTCGGCCCCGCGTTCGAGCACCTCCACCACGGTCGGGATCCCGGCGTCGCGGGCGTGCTGCAGGCCTCCGGCATCGCTGCGGTCGCTCCCGACGACGACCACCTCGCCCTCGAAGGACGGATCGGTGGCGATCGCCTCGAGCAGCGCGCACAGGTTCGAGCCCCCGCCGGAGATGAGCACGGCCAGACGGGTGGCACGAGCAGGGCGGCCCATACAGCTCCCTCGGCCAGCGGGTGGAGGTCGGACGTCGGCGCGGCCGGGAGCCTAGCGAGGCGCTGCCGCGGCCCACCCGCGGCTCCGTCCGACCGGCTGCGTACGGTGTCCGGCCAGCCGCTGTCGGGTACCCCCAGAGCGCTCGGACGGTTAGGCTTGCGCCCAGCTGTGGACGGCACGGGGGTCCGTCCCGCCATCGAACTGTCTCCTCTGCGCCACCCCGAGGGCACCCGTGTCCCGCTCCCCTGCGCTGCGTCGTGGCCCCGTGGCCTCCGCAATGGCGCTCGTGCTCGTCGTCGCCTTCGCCGCGGCGGCGGTCGCCAACCCGTCGAGCTCCGAGGTCCGCGGCGACCTCAGGGCCGCCGAGGCCCGCTACGACGAGATCGACCAGCAGCGCGGCCAGGCACAGAACGCCTACAACGACGCTCTCGGTGAGCTCGAGTACGCCGAGGCCACCCTCGCGGCCCTGCAGGGTGACCTCGAGGAGCTCCGGGAGGAGGCCGCCACCCTGACCGTCAGCGTCGGGGACCACGTCCGCCTGCTGCACAAGGTCGGCCCCGGCGTCGAGCTCTCCACCCTGGTCTCCAACGATCCCTCGGACCTGGGACTGCGCTCCACCACGCTGCGGCAGATCCTCGATCGGCAGACCACCGACCTCGAGCAGCTGACCGCGACCAACACCGCCATCGCGGCCGCCGAGATGCGCCAGACCGAGACCGTCGCGCTGGCCGAGGAGGTGACGGCGGAGCTCGAGGAGCGCAGCGCCGAGCTCCAGGAGCTGTTCGCGACCACCGCGGAGGAGGTCGCCGAGCTCGAGGAGCTGCTCGAGCTCACGGTGCAGCGCGAGGAGGAGGAGGCCGCCCGGCAGCGCGAGCTGGAGCGGCAGCGCGAGCTCGCCCGCCAGCGGGCCACCACCTCGACGTCCTCGGTGGCGGCCGCCGGTCCCGCGCCCTCCACCCGGTCATCGGTGGGCGGCGCCGTGCAGGTCGCCCTCGGGCAGGTCGGCAAGCCCTACGCCTGGGGCGGCTCCGGGCCGGGCTCCTTCGATTGCTCGGGGCTCGTGACCTACGCCTACCGGGCGGCCGGCGTCACCCACCTGCCACGCTCGTCCTCGGCGATGTACAGCGCGACGACCCGGATCTCCCGCTCCGATCTGCGGCCCGGTGACCTGGTCTTCTACCACTCGCCCGTCAGCCACGTCGCGATCTACATCGGCAACGGCCAGGTCGTCGAGGCGCCCAACAGCGGCAACAACGTGCGGGTCCGCTCCGACGGGCTGACCCGGCGTGGCGTCGTCGGCTTCGGCCGCGTGTGAGCCCGCCGGAGGGTCCCGCTGGTCGCGTCGGTGTCGACGTCGGGGGGACCTTCACCGACCTCGTCCACCTCGCCGGGGACCTCCTGACCGTCGCCAAGGTCCCGTCCACCCCCACCGACCAGGCCCATGGCATCGGTGACGCGCTCACCCGCGCGGAGGTCGCGGTCGACGCGCTGGCCCGCTTCGTCCACGGCACGACCGTGGCCACCAACACGGTCCTGGAACGCGACGGCGCCCGCACCGTCCTGGTCACCACCGCCGGGTTCGGCGATCTGCTCGCCATCGCTCGCCAGGACCGGCCCCACCTCTACCGGCTCGACGCTCGTCGCCCCACCCCGCTCGTGCCCCGCGAGCAGGTCGTCGAAGTGGCCGAGCGCGTCGACGCCGACGGCACGGTGCACCTCCCGCTCACCGACGGCGAGGTGGCCCGGGTCGCCGCAGCGGTCGCGGCGCTGGAGCCCGAGGCCGTGGCGATCAGCCTGCTGTTCGGGTTCCTGGACGGTGCCCACGAGGCCCGGCTGGCCGAGGCTCTCGAGCCACTGGGCGTGCCCGTCACCAGCGCGAGCCGGCTGCTGCCGGTGCTGCGTGAGGGCGAGCGCACCTCGACGGTCGTGCTGAACGCCTACCTCTCCCCCCGCATGCACCGCTACCTCGGCTCGCTGTCCGACCGCCTGGCCGACGAAGGGCTGCCGGTGCCCGTCGAGGTGATGCGCTCCGGGGGCGGGACGGCCACGGCCGCGGTCGCCGCCCGCGAACCGGTGCGGGCCGTGCTGTCCGGCCCGGCCGCGGGTGCCTGGGGCGCGGCCGCGCTCGGGACGGCCTGCGGGGAGCCTGCACTGATCGCCTTCGATGTCGGCGGGACCTCGACCGACGTCACCCTGGTCGCCGAGGGCCGCCCCCGCACCACCGCCGACGGCGCGATCGGCGGGCTGCCCTTCGCGGTCACCAGCACCGACATCCACACGATCGGGGCCGGCGGGGGGTCGCTGGCCTGGCGCGACGACGGTGGGGCCCTGCGCGTCGGTCCCCGTTCCGCCGGCGCCGAGCCCGGCCCGGCCTGCTACGGCGCCGGGGGGACCGAGGCCACGGTCACCGATGCCAACGTGGTGCTCGGTCGGCTGGACCCGGACGTGCGCCTCGGCGGCTCGCTGCCGCTCAGGGCGGACCTCGCCGAGGCCGCCGTGGCCGCCCTGGCCACCGAGCTCGGCCTCTCGGTGCGGGACTCGGCCACCGGCATCGTGGCCGTGACCGATGCCGCGATGGCCCAGGCTCTGCGCGTGGTCTCGGTCGAGCGCGGCCACGACCCCCGCGACTTCGCCCTGCTGCCCTTCGGAGGGGCCGGCCCCCTGCACCAGGCGGCGCTGGCCGCCGAACTCGGCTGCCGCCGGGTGCTCGTGCCCCCCAACCCGGGCGTGCTCTCGGCACTCGGCCTGCTGGCCGCGCCCGTCACCGTCGACCGGGCCCGGGCCCACCTCGGCGACCTCGCCGAGACCACCTCGGCGTCGCTGGAAGCCGACTGGGAGGAGCTGGAGGCCGATGCCCGCCGGGCCGTGACCGACCAGGGGATGGAGGTCGCCGCCGTGTACGCGGGGGCGGATCTGCGCTACCGCGGCCAGGCCTTCGAGCTGGAGGTCACCGGGACCCCCGACCCGGCGGCGCTGGCCGAGCGGTTCCACGCCGCCCACCGGGAGCGGTACGGCTACGACCAACCGGACGCCTCCGTCGAGGTGATCGCGCTGAGGGTCCGCGCCGAAGGTCCCGCTCCCGTGCTCCCGCTGCCGCCGCTGACCGGTGGCGGGGACGTGGCCGCCGCTCGGCTCGGCACCCGCGAGGTGGTCGCCGCCGACGGCGAGGTGGTGCGGGCCGAGCTGATCGACCGGGCCGCGCTCGGGGTGGGGGCGCGCCTGCGCGGGCCGGCCGTGGTCATCGGCCTGGACGCAACGGTGTGGATCGCCCCCTGGCAGGTCGGCGAGGTCGACCCCCACGGGGTGCTGGTGCTGGAGGAGGCACGATGACCGGTCCGCCCACCGGGTCCAGCGGCGATGAGGCCACGGCCGCCGAGGTCGCCGAGGCCAGGGAGGCCGCCGAGGCCGCCGAGGCCGCCGAGGTCGACCCCATCACCCTCGAGGTCGTACGCAACGCGCTGGTGGGTATCGCCGAGGAGGCCGGGGCCGCGCTCCGCCGCACCGCCTACTCGCCCAACATCAAGGAGCGGGCCGACTGCTCGACGGCGGTGTTCGACGCCGGCGGCCGGATGGTCGCCCAGGCCGAGCACATCCCCGTCCACCTCGGCTCCATGCCGCTGTCGGTCACCGCGGCCCGCGACGCCTTCCCAGCGCTCGACCCCGGGGACCAGGTGCTGCTCTCCGACCCCTACGCCGGTGGGACCCACCTCCCCGACTGGACCCTGGTCGCACCGGTCCACGACGAGGACGGTGTCCTGCTCGGCTACGCCGCCAACCGGGCCCACCACTCGGACGTCGGTGGCGCCGCACCCGGGTCGATGCCGACAGGTGCGGTGGACATCGTGGCGGAGGGCCTGCGGATCCCCCCGGTCCGGCTGGTGGTGGCCGGCGAGGAGCAGCGCGACCTGGTGGCGCTGCTGCTGGCCAACACCCGCACGCCCGACGAGCGGCTGGGTGACCTGCGCGCCCAGCTCGGCGCGAACCACCTCGCCGCCCGACGCCTCCGCGAGCTCGCGGCCGCCCAGCGCACCGCCGACCGGAGCGCCGCCGACCGGAGCGCCGCCGGCAGCACGCCGGGCGGACCATCGGACGGGCTGGCCGCCGCCATGGCCGCCACCCTCGACCACGCCGAGCGCACCGTGACCGCCGCCCTGCGGCGGCTGCCCGACGGGGTCGCCCACGCCGAGGACGTCCTCGACGACGATGGGGCCGGCACCCGGGACATCGCGATCCGTGCGTCGGTGACGATCGCGGACGGGCACGTCACCTGCGACCTGACCGGCTCCGATGCGCAGGTCCCCGGCAACGTCAACTGCCCCCTGGCCGTGACCCTGTCCGCCGCGGTCTACGCGCTACGGGCGGCGATCGCACCGGACGTGCCGGCCAACGACGGGCTCCGCCGCGTCCTGACCCTGCGGACCGAGCCCGGCGGAGTCGTCGACGCCCGGCCTCCCGCCGCCGTCGCCGCGGGCAACGTGGAGACCTCCCAGCGCATCGTCGACGTCCTGCTGGCCTGCTTCGCCCAGCTCACCGAGGACCGGGTCGGCGCGGCCAGCCAGGGGACGATGAACAACACCCTCCTCGGCGGCACCGACCCCCGGACCGGCGCCACCTTCACCTACTACGAGACCCTGGCCGGCGGTACCGGCGCCGGCCCCTGGGGTCCCGGCGCCGACGGCACCCACTCCCACATGACCAACACCCGCAACACCCCCATCGAGGCCTTCGAGCTGGCCTACCCGCTCCGGGTCGTCGAGTACGCGCTGCGGCCCGGCTCGGGCGGGCAGGGTCGGCACCGAGGTGGCGCGGGACTGCGGCGGGTGCTCGAGGTCCTGACCGACGACGTGACGGCCTCGCTGGTGACCGAGCGACGCCGGCACGCGCCGCCGGGCGCGGCTGGAGGCGATGACGGGGCCCGGGGCCGCAACGCCGTGCGGCGTGCCGCCCGGATGCCCGAAGGCACCGAGGACGCCGAGGCCGCCGAGGCCGCCGAGGAGGAGCTGCCGCCGAAGACCACCGTGCGGCTCACCGCCGGCGACCGCCTGATCGTGGAGACCCCGGGCGGCGGAGGCTACGGCCCGGTCTGACCCTCTGCGGTACCGGGACCGGTTCCCGGATCGCCCGGCTCCTGCGCGCGCTCGGGCCGCAGCGTCGGGAACAGGATCACATCGCGGATGTTGGCGACGTCGGCCAGCAGCATCACCAGCCGGTCCACCCCGATCCCGAGCCCTCCGGTCGGCGGCAGCCCGAGCTCCATCGCCCTGAGGTAGGCCTCGTCGACGACCATGGCCTCCTCGTCGCCAGCCGCCTTGGCCCTGGCCTGGGCCTCGAACCGCTCGCGCTGGTCGGCCGGATCGATCAGCTCGGTGAAGGCGTTGGCGTGCTCGCGACCGACCATGATCAGCTCGAACCGCTCGGTGACCTCCGGCTCGGACCGGTGGCGGCGGGCCAGCGGGGAGACCTCGACGGGGTAGTCGAGCACGAAGGTCGGCTCCCACAGCGTGTGCTCCACCAGCGCCTCGTACAGCTCCAGCACGAGCTTGCCCGCCCCCCAGGCGTCCTCGACGTGCACGTCGTGGTCGTGGCAGATCTCCCGCAGCGCCGCCGGCTCCATCGCGTAGTCGAGGTCCGGACGGTCCGTCGCCTCCCGCACCAACTCCAGCAGGGTCACCCGCCGGTAGGGGGCGGCCAGGGACACCTCGCGGCCCTGGGAGGTCGCCGAGGTGGTGCCGAGCGCCGCCTCGGCCGCCCGGGACACCAGCGCCTCGGTGAGCTCCATCACGTCGTGGTAGTCGGCGTAGGCCTCGTAGGACTCGAGCATCGTGAACTCGGGGTTGTGCCGGGTGGACATCCCCTCGTTGCGGAAGCTGCGGTTGATCTCGTAGACCCGTCGCATCCCCCCCGCGATCAGGCGCTTGAGGTACAGCTCGGGCGCGATGCGCAGGTACAGGTCGGCGTCCAGCGCGTTGTGGTGGGTGACGAAGGGTCGTGCCGTGGCGCCCCCGGGGATCGGGTGGAGCATCGGCGTCTCCACCTCGACGTAGCCGCGCTCGTCCAACTCCACGCGCAGCGCCTTGAGCACCCGCGAGCGCAGCTCGAACACCCGGCGGGCGTCGGCGTTGACCACCAGGTCGAGCTCCCGCTGGCGGAAGCGCGCCTCGGTGTCGGACAGCCCGTGCCACTTGTCCGGCAGGGGTCGCAGGCCCTTCGACAGCAGGGTGAGCGTGGCCGGCTTGACCGACAGCTCCCCGGTCTTGGTGGCCACCACCTCGCCATCCGCCCCGAGCCAGTCGCCGACGTCCAGTAGCCCGATCAGCGCGCGAGACGCCTCGTCGAGGGCGGCACGCGGGCAGAACAACTGGAGGTCCACACCGTCCTCACGCAGGACGACGAAGGTCAGCTTGCCGAGCCGCCGGATGCTGACGATGCGGCCGGCGACCGTGGCCGCGTCCCCGGTGTCGGTCTGGGGGTCGAGGTCGGGGTAGCGCGCCCGCAGCTCTGCGAGCGTCGAGGTGGGGGCGAAGCGGACCGGGTACGGCTCGACCCCGGCGGCCCGCAGCTCGGCGACCTTGGCCCGGCGGGTCGCGATGATCTCGTCGAGCTTGGAGCTCCCACCCGCGGCGGGGTCCGTGCCCGCCTCGTCTGACGTCTGCGCGGCTCCCGGAGCGTCGCTGCGGTCGTTGTCGTCCGGGTGCACGGGAGGTCCTCCTGGCGATGGTGGGGCAGCGGGAGCTGGCTCGGCCGCGGACCGCAACGCTACTCGCGTGCGCGGATCGGCTGCTGCGGGGCGCGCACCCGGCCAGTCCCGACCGCCTGGCGACCCCGGCACCACCACCCAGGCAGCAGCGGGGCACACATCCGGCCAACCGTGGCCGGCTGGCGTCACCACGGGCGCGGGCGGGCGACGGGCGCCGGCGGCCGCCGGGCGACGCAAGCGGGCGCGCACCCGGCCAGTCCCGACCGCCTCGCGACCCCGGCACCACCACCCAGGCAGCAGCGGGGCAGGCATCCGGCCAACCGTGGCCGGCTGGCGTCACCGCACCCGGCGGGTGCGGCGGGCGCGAGCGCGAGCGCGGGCGGGCGCGGGCGGGCGCGGGCGGGCGACGGGCGCGGACGGGCGGCGGGCACCGGCACCGTCAGCGCACGTTGCGTTCCCACACCAGCCGTAGCCCCTTCAGCGTGAGGGCGGGATCGTGGTGGTCGATCATGCCGCAGTGCTCCAGGACCAGCCCGGCCGTCTCGCCGGTCGCCACGGTCGTGACACCCTGGCCGAGCTCGAGGCTGATACGGCTGACCATCCCGTCGACCATCGCGGCCGCGCCGTAGACGATGCCCGACTGCAACGCCGAGGTGGTGGACCGCCCCACCGGTGACGCCGGTGCGATCGGCTCGACGGTGGGCAGCCGGGCCGCCCGCTCGACCAGGCCTTCGGCCGCGGTCATGACCCCCGGGGCGATCGCCCCACCGATGAACGCCCCCGTCGCATCCACCGCGTCGAAGCTGATGGCGGTCCCGAGGTCGACGACGATCGCCGGTCCCCCGTACAGCGCGCTGACCGCCACCGCGTTGGCGATCCGGTCCGCCCCCAGGTCCTGGGGGTGGTCGTGGCGGATCACCACCCCGGTGCGCACCCCCGGCTCGATGACGATCGGCCGGTTCCGACCCGAAAGCTCCCGGGTGAACAACGCCCGCAACCGCTCCGTGACGGTCGGCACCACGGACCCGATCACCACCCCCGTCACATCAGCGTCGAGCTGCAGCCCGCCCCGGCCCAGCAGCCCCGCGATCATCAGCGTGTACTCGTCGCTGGTGCGTGACACCGAGGTCGACAGGGTCCACCGGTGGTGCAGTTGCTCCCCGGAGAACAGCCCGAGCACCGTGGAGGAGTTGCCAACGTCGACCGCCAACAGCATCCGTGCCCTCCGCGTGCTCGCGTGCCCGCGAACCTACTCCCCACCGACCCCGATGCGGTGACTAGGGTCGCCGCCATGGAGCTGTACATCGTTGGGGGTGGCGGCCACGGGTCGGACGTGGCCGACCTGGCGCTGCGGTGCTCGATCACCCCGGCCGGGGTCGCCGACGACCGCAGTGTCCGCGACGGCCGCTTCACCGAGCGGGGGATCCCGGTGACGGGCACGATCATGGACGTGCCTGAGCACGCCCGCTTCACCTTCGGGGTGGGCATGTCCGACGTGCGGCAGAAGCTCGCCCCCCGCGTCCCCTGCCCGCCGGCGGATCCCCTGGTGGACCCCAGCGCCGTGGTCTCACCGACGGCCCGGCTCGGACCCGGCACCCAGGTGTTCTGGCAGGCTGCGGTGTCGCCGCTGTGCGTCCTCGGCGATCACGTCCTGATCGGCCACGGCGCCGCCGTCGGCCACGACACCGTGCTCGAGGACCTGGTCTGCGTCCTGCCGGGGGCACGGATCGCCGGCGACGTGGTGATCGGGGAGGGCACCTCGATCGGCATGGGCGCCCTGGTCCTGCGGGGGGTACGCATCGGCGCTCACGCCCACATCGGTGCCGGCGCCGTGGTCAGCCGCAACGTCGAACCGGGTGGCGCGGTGGTGGGACCCCTACCCCGCGAGCCCTGAGCCGACGGGTCAGCCTGCGGCGTCGAGCAGCCGCTCCTCGTCCGGCACGTCCCCCACCTCGACGTTGTCGATCAGCCGCACCGGACCGACGTGCGCAGCGACCGCCACCACCACGACACCGTCGGGTGCCAGCGGACCGGTGACGGGCTGCAGCCCGTCGGGATCGACCACCTCGAGGTAGTCCACCTCGACGCCCGGCACGTCGAGTACCTCGCGCGCGGCCTCGCGCAGCGTCGCCGTAGGGAGCTCCTCCCCCGCCGTCCGCGCCCGTCGCGCCGCCAAGACCGCGGCCCCCAGCGCCTGCGGCAGCGCCCGCGCAGTGCTGCGCTCCTCGGCCGACAGGCGCCGGTTGCGGCTGGACAGCGCCACCCCGTCGCTCTCGCGCACCGTCGGCACGGCCAGGAGCTCCACGGGCAGGTCGAGGTCGGCGACGAGCCGCCGGACGATCTGCAGCTGCTGGCGGTCCTTGCGGCCGAACACCGCGAGGTCCGGCGCCACGATGTTGAGGAGCTTGACCACCACCAGACCGACCCCGTCGAAGTGCCCGGGGCGGGAGGCGCCGCAGAGGTGGTCGCCGAGCCCCGCGACCCTCACACTGGTGGCCGGTGGCCTCGGGTAGAGCTCGTCGGCCTCGGGTGCGAACACCAGCACCGGCGCGGCCGCACCCAGCCCGGCCAGCGCCCGCTCGTCGCCGGCCAGATCCCGCGGGTAGGCCGACAGGTCGTCGGCCCGGTCGAACTGGGCGGGGTTGACGAAGATCGACACCACCACCTCGTCGGCCTGCTCGGCAGCGAGCCGGACCAGCGCCAGGTGTCCCTCGTGGAGGGCGCCCATGGTGGGCACGAAGCCGATCGTCGCCCCTGCGGCGCGCAGGCGCGCGACCCGTGCGCGCAGCTCTGCGATCGTCGTCACCCGTTCCACGTCGTCACCCGTTCCACGTCGTCACCCCTCCACGTCGTCACCCCTCCGCGGCGGGCCCCACGCCCGGGCCCCCGCCGGCCAGCAGGTCGTCGAGCGCGGCCGCGACCTCGGGCCCCAGGCTCGGCCGGACGGGTTCGAGGGTGGCCTGTGCAAGGGCACGGTAGGCCGGCAGCAGCTCCGGGAGGTCGGCGGCCAGCCCCTCCAGGTGGGCAGCGACGGTCCCGACGTCCCCGCGGACGATCGGGCCGGTCAGGGCGGCGGCCCCGGCGGTGGCTGCGTTGTCCACCGAGGCGTGGGCCAACGGGGTGAGGAACGCCGCCGGGTCCTCGACCCGGGCCGCCAGCAGCAGCCGTCGGGCGGCCACGACCGCCGCTCCCACCGCGTTGGACGCCAGCGCGAGCGCCGCGTGGTAGGTCACCCGCGCGTCATCGGCGACCTGGTGGGGGTCCCCGCCCAGCGCGACCACCAGCTCGTCGGCCCAGGCACGGTCCGCCGACCCGGCGGTCACCGCCCAGGCCACCCCGATCAGCACATCGGGGTCGTCCGCCCCAGCGGGGATGGTCATCGCCGGGTGGCAGGCCGCCACCCGCGCCCCCGCAAGCCGGGCGAGGCGCAGCACCTCGAGCCCACGCGAGCCGGCGACGTGGACGACCCGCTGCCCGGGCACCAGCGCATCGGCTCGCACGAGCCCGTCCACCACCGACGCGATGGCGTCGTCGGGGACGGTGAGCAGGACGAGATCGGCACCGACCACCGCCTCGGCAGGGTCGACGAACGTCCGCAGCCCGGCCACCCTGGACGCCAGCGAGGTCCGCGACGCCTCCCGGCCCCCGGCGACGGCCGAGACCCGCCAGCCGGCCCGGGTGCCGGCGACCGCGAGCAGGGGGCCGACCCGACCGGGCCCGATCAGGGCGACCCTCATCGCGCACCGCCATCGGCGTCACCGTCGGCAGCACCGTCGACGTCGGCATCACCGTCGACGTCGGCGTCGACGTCCGCGGCGGCGTCAGCGGCGGCGTTCCTGATCGGCCCGGGGTCGCGCGCGACCTCCACGTCGCTCCAGCCAGGACGGGAGAACCCGGCAGGCGGCCCACTCGGGCCCTCGGGCCGCGCCAGACGACCGCTCGGCACCTCCTCCAGCCGGACCTCCAACTCGATGTCCTCGATCGGGGCGAGCGCCGCCAGGGCCTCGGTCAGCCGCTGGCCGCCGGGCAGCACCCCACCGGGGACCACCTCGAGCAGCGGGACCAGCACGAAGGCCCGCTCGGTGATGCGGGGGTGGGGCAGCACGAGGCGCTCGGTGTCCAGCTCCACCTCGCCGACCAGCAGCACGTCGATGTCCAGCGGTCGCGGCCCCCACCGCACCTCGCGGTCCCGGTCACGTCCGAAAGCGGCCTCGAGGAGCTGCAGCTCCTCGAGCAACTCCAGCGGCGACAGCGAGGTGACCCCGACCACCGCGAGGTTGAGGAAGTCGTCCTGGGGCACCGCGCGGGGATCGGGTGGCGCCGGCCAGGGTGGGGTCCGGTACACGCCCGAGACATCGGTGACGACCACGCCGTCGAGGTCGTCGATCGCGTACACGGCCGCGGTCAGGGTCTCCAGCGCGTCGCCGACGTTGGCGCCGAGCCCGAGGGCGAAGGTCTCGCTCACGCTCGCACCCGCCGGATCGTGACCGACACCTCGGCGGCCACGACGGGTACGGGCGCGGCGGGCTTGTGCACGGTGACCTCGACCGCCTGGACCCGTTCGTCCTCCAGGCAGCGCGCGGCGGTGCGCTCCGCGACGGTCTCGATCAGGTCGGCGGGTGGACCGGTGACGATCGCCGCGACGTCACCGGCCAGGCGGCCGTAGTCGACGGTGTCGGCGAGGTCGTCCGAGGCCCCGGCCGGCGCGAGATCGACGTCGAGCGAGAGGTCGACCACGAACCGCTGGCCGAACTCACGCTCGTGAGGCAGCACGCCGTGGTGGCCGAAGGCCTCGATGCCGGTGATCGTGATGCGGTCCACGCTGCGCTCCTCGGGGTCAGGACGGTACGTCACCGGGGTGGGCGATCGCGTGCGCGAGGGTGACCGCCCGGACCGTCGCGGCGACGTCGTGCACCCGCAGCAGACGGGCACCGCGGTCGACCGCCAGGGCCGCCACGCTCAGCGACCCCTCGAGCCGGTCGTCGGGCCCGGCCCCACCGGTCAGATGGCCGATGAAGGACTTCCGGGAGGCCCCGACCAGCACCGGTCGCCCGAAGGAGGTGAAGGTCGAGAGCTCGCGGAGCAGGGCCAGGTTGTGTTCCAGCCGCTTCCCGAAGCCGATGCCCGGGTCCAGCACGACCCGCTCCGGGGCCACCCCCCGCGCCGCGAGCCGATCCAGCCCGGCGTCGAGCGCGTGGTGCACCTCGGCGACGACATCGAGGTAGCGCGGATCCTGCTGCATCGTGCTCGGGGTGCCCTGCAGGTGCATCAGCACGTAGGGGATCTCGGTCGCGGCGACGGTCTCCAGCAGGACGGGGTCGAGAGCCCCGGCCGAGACGTCGTTGACCAGGGCCGCGCCCGCCTCGATCGCAGCCCGGGCGACGGCTGCCTTGGTGGTGTCGATCGACACGATGGCCCCCGCAGCGGCCAACTCCCGCACCACCGGCAGGACGCGCCGCAGCTCCTCCTCCGGCGCGACCGGCTCGGCCCCCGGCCGCGTCGACTCCCCGCCGACGTCGATCACGTCGGCGCCGGCCTCCAGCAGCGCGCCCGCGGCGGCCAGCGCCGGCCGTGGGTGCTGGTCGGGGGGGTAGGCGGCACCGCCGTCGGAGAACGAGTCCGGCGTCACGTTGAGGATGCCCATCACCACGGGCCGACTCGCGGTCGGCAGGGTCCCGGCGGGGGTCTGCAGGTCCGGCGGCGGTTGCCGCCAGCTGGCGAGCCGGCTGTCGAGGTGGTCGGCGAGCCGCGGGTCGGTGGCGGCCAGGGCCTCGCGCAGCCGCGCGGCCGGAGCCGTGAGCCGCACGAGCAGCGCTGCGGGTCGGGAGCGCGCGACGTCGACCGGTACCGCCGCCAGCAGCCGGTCGATCACGGGCTCAGCGCCGTACACCTCGACGTCGACCGGACCCGCGACCTCCCAGGCGGTGGCATCGCGCACGCGGAGCGAAGCCCGTGGCGCCGCCTCGATCATCCGACCCTCCGCCCGATCGCTGCCCCCGCGAGCCCCGCATGCTACGGCGACGGTCGGACCGCCGTGTGCTGGCGGCCGAGGCGGTCGTCAGCCCTTGAGCAGGGTCATCGCCTCGGCGCGGGTCTTCGGGTCGTCGCGGAACTTCCCCCGCACCGTCGAGGTCACGGTCTGCGCCCCGGGCTTGCGGATCCCCCGCATCTCCATGCAGAAGTGGCGGGCTTCCACCACGACCATCACCCCACGGGGATCCAGTGCCCGCTCCAGCGCGTCGGCGATCATCGCCGTCATGCGCTCCTGCAGACCGGGACGCTTCGCGCACACGTCCACCAACCGGGCGAGCTTCGACAGGCCGGTGACCTGGCCGCTGGCGTTGGGGAGGTAGGCGACGTGGGCGTGGCCGGTGAAGGGAACCAGGTGGTGCTCGCACATCGAGTGGAACTCGATGTCGCGCATCATCACGATCTCGTCGTAGGCCTCGTCGAAGGTGACCGACAGCACGTCGGCCGGATCGACGAGCAGCCCGGCGAAGATCTCGTCGTACTCGCGGGCGACCCGGGCCGGGGTGTCGGCGATGCCGGGACGGTCGGGGTCCTCCCCGATCGCCTCGAACAGCATCCGCACGGCCCGCGCGATCTTCTCGTGGTCGAAGGTGCGGGAGGGCTCGATGCCGGTGATGTGGCGGACCCGGCGTTGCGAGGCGGCGACGTCCTCGGCCCGTGCGATGGCGAGCGCCTCCACGTCGCCGTCGTCGAGGTGGGACTCGACCCCGTTGGTCGTGTGGGGCAGTGGGTGCACGCTCACGTGTGATCTCCTCAATGGTGAGCGGCCCGCCCCACCTTCGGGGGCACGGTCTGCGGGCTGAACGCTCAGCCCTGCTTCGACGCCGACGACGAGGTGGACGACTCCGCAGGCTGATCCGCGGTCTGACCGTGCGACTGGGCGTGGCCGTTGCCGTGCCCGTTCCCCTGGCCGTTGCCACCCACCCGGCTGCGACGCAGCTGCTCGATCACCGCAGCTGGGTCGTCGATCGAGGGCACCGTCAGCGCCCGGCTGGGACGGTGGTGGACCGGGTCGAAGACCTCGGCGAGGAGCTTCCCGTCGACGGTCTCGACCTCGAGCAGCTTGGCTGCCATCGCCTCGAGGACGTGGTCGTTCTCGACCAGGATCTCCAGAGCCTCGTCGTGGGCCTCATCGAGGAGCCCACGGACCTCCTCGTCGATCTGCTGGGCGACCTGACCGGAGTAGTCCGGCTGGTGACCGAACTCCTTGCCCAGGAAGGGCTGGGAGTCCTTCTGCCCGAGGGTGATCGGCCCGAGGAGCGAGCTCATCCCGTACTGGGTGACCATCTCGCGCGCGGTGGCGGTGGCCTTGCGGATGTCGTCACCCGCGCCAGTGGTGATGTCGCCGACCTTGAGCTCCTCGGCGACGCGACCACCCATCATCACCGCCAGCCGGTCGATCAGTTCCGAGCGGGAGATCAGGTACTTGTCCTCGGTCGGCAGCTGCATCGTGAAGCCGAGCGCCTGCCCGCGGGGGATGATCGTGATCTTGTGCACCGGGTCGGCGTTGGGCAGGGCGTGGCCGACGATGGCGTGGCCCGCCTCGTGGTAGGCGACGGTGCGCTTCTCGTTCTCCGACATCAGGCGGGTCTTGCGCTCCGGACCGGCGATGACCCGCTCGATCGACTCCTGGAGCTCGTCCATGTCGATCTCCTGCTTGCCGCGACGGGCAGCGAGCAGGGCACCTTCGTTGACGAGGTTGGCGAGGTCGGCGCCGGTGAACCCGGGCGTGGAGCGGGCCAGCACACCGAGATCGACGTCGTCACCGAGGGGCTTGCCCTTGGCGTGGACCTCGAGGATCGCCTCACGTCCGATCAGGTCGGGGCGGTCCACGACGATCTGGCGATCGAACCGGCCGGGGCGGAGCAGCGCCGGGTCGAGGATGTCGGGACGGTTGGTCGCGGCGATGAGGATCACCGCGGTCCGGACGTCGAAGCCGTCCATCTCGACCAGCAGCTGGTTCAGCGTCTGCTCGCGCTCGTCGTGGCCGCCGCCCATGCCGGCACCGCGGTGGCGGCCGACGGCGTCGATCTCGTCCATGAAGATGATCGCAGGCGCGTTGGCCTTGGCCTGCTCGAACAGGTCGCGGACCCGGGAGGCACCGACACCGACGAACATCTCGACGAAGTCCGAGCCGGAGATGGAGAAGAACGGGACCCCGGCCTCACCGGCGACGGCGCGGGCCAGCAGGGTCTTGCCCGTCCCGGGCGGGCCGTAGAGCAGCACACCCTTGGGGATCTTGGCGCCCATGGCCTGGAACTTCTGCGGGTTCTCGAGGAACTCCTTGATCTCCCTGAGCTCCTCGACCGCCGACTCGGCGCCGGCGACGTCGGAGAAGGTGACCTTCGGGGCGTCCTTGGAGACCAGCTTGGCCTTGGACTTGCCGAACTGCATCACCCGGCCACCACCGCCCTGCATGTTCTGCATGAGCAGGAAGAAGATCCCGAGGATCAGCACGAACGGGATCACTGTGGCCAGGATCTGGACCAGCGCGCCGGTCTGTTCGGCATCGAACTGCACGTCGGCGATCAGGCCCTGGTCGATCCAGCGGCGCAGCTGGTCGCCGTTGATCTCAGAGTTGTAGATCGTCGTGAACGCGACGGTCGAGCCGCCGGCGCGGCGCTCACCCTCGATCGACTCCGAGCGGTTGCCGATGGTGGTGACGGTGAGGTCCTGGTCCTGGAGCTCGCCACCCTCCACCGCCGCCTGGAACTGGCTCCAGGTCAGCTCTGTGGGTGCGGTGGCCGACGCGAACACGCCGAACCCGATCCACATCGCGGCGACCAGCGCGATGACCCACGGCAGTGGGCCGCGGAGCAGACGCTGGGTTGGCTTCTCGTTGGCCACAGAACCACCTCTGGGGGCCGATGCGGGCGGTCGTCGGGGGTGTGACGACACGTGGGAGGCACCCTTGGCAAGGGTACGATGCTACCAGTGGTCGAGGGCTGCTCCCCTGGGCGTTTCCTCCTGCGCACGCACGGTGGGCGCACCCCTGTGCCAGCAGGGTCAGCCGCCGTAGGCCTCGGGCTTCAAGGTGACGATGTCACTGAGGCCCCGGTAGTGCTCGGCGAAGTCGAGGCCGTAGCCCACCACGAACACGTCCGGCACCTCGAAGCCGACGTAGCGGATCGGCAGATCCACCTCACGTCGGGAGGGGTTGGTCAGCAGGGACAGGACCTCCACCGAGGCAGGCTTGCGGGACCGGAGGTTCTTCAACAGGTAGTCGAGGGTGAGGCCGGAGTCGACGATGTCCTCGACCACCAGCACGTGCAGACCCTCGATCTGCGTGTCGAGGTCCTTGAGGATGCGGCCCACGCCCGAGGAGGTCGTCGCCGAGCCGTAGGAGGACACCGCCATGAAGTCCATGGCCGCCGGGACGCCGAGACGTCGGTGCAGGTCGGAGACCAGGAAGATCGCGCCCTTCAGCACGCCGACCAGCAGCAGCTCTCGCCCTGCATAGTCCCGGTCGATCTGCGCGGCCAACTCGTCGAGCTTCGCGGCGATGTCCGCCGCCGGGATGAGGATCTCCTCGATGTTGGGGCGGTACTCGTCGGGGATACGCGCGTTGGTGAGGGACGCGTCGGACATGATGTCGGTTCCCGTCGCAGCGGAGTCCTGGAGCCACCGCACCCGCGGTGGGGTGCGCAGCGTAGTCGCGCGACCACGCCGGCGACCCGGGCGGCAGAGCAGCCGGGCACCGGGGCGGCGCGACGGGCCGGCCGAGTGTCGGGGCGGCGCGACGGGCCGGCCGGGTGTCGGGGCGGCGCTACGGGCCGGTGGATCCGTTGCGAACCAGGGCGAGGGCGATCCTCGGATCCCTGCGTCCATCGGCGGCCAGGGCGCCGTCCACCGCGAACCCCGGCAGCCACACCACCCGCTCACCGGTGACCACCACGGGCCAGCGGTCACGGAGCGTGCGCGGCAGGTGGGCGTCCCGCAGCACCGCAGCGACCCGGCGGGTGCCCGCGATCGTGCGGATCCGGTCGCCCGGCTGCGGCGGGCGAGCCTGCAGGCCGTCCACGAGGTCGGGTAGGGCGATCTGCACCCGGTCCCGGCGCCCACCGGTCGGCACCAGCAGACGGTCGCTGGGCACCGGCACCGGCGACCACACCGCCGGGATCCCCAGGGGGAGCTGGTCCTCGTGAGCGCGGTGGTCGGGGTCACTGCCAGCGGTCCGGACCTCGATCGCGGCATCGAGCTCCGGCCAGGGCGTGCGCCCCGGGAGCTCGAGACGGCGAGGTGGCGGCAGGGGCGCGTCCACGGGCGCGAACACGAGCACGGCCCGGGTGACCTCGAGCTGGACCGCCCCCGGCAGGGTGCAACGGGTCCCCGGCTCTGCGGCCAGCACGCGCGCCACGGTGTCGGAGGAGGGTGGCTGCTCCAGGTGCGGCGCCAGGGCGTCGCGGACCCGACGCCGCGCCAGGGCCGGGTGGGCGCGTCGCAGCGCCGGTCGCTGCAGGACGGTGACCCGGCCGAGGGTGGCCATGGGCACGGCCGGCCGGGCCGCGGCATCCAGCGCGTCGGCGTCGTCGTGGGCGAGCACCGCGAGCCGGGTCAGCGCGCCGACCGGGTCCGGGGCCACGTCTCGCAGGGCCGGCAGGACGCGGTGACGCACCACGCTGCGACGCACCGCGGGGTCGTCGTTGGAGGCATCGTGGGCCGTGGGGATCCCCTCCCCCGCCACGAACCCGTGCACGTCGGCGCGACGCAGCCGGAGCAGCGGCCGCAGCAGCCGTCCCTGGCTCGGGCGCATCCCACCCAGTCCATCGTTGCCGGTGCCCCGGGCCGCCCGCAGCAGGACCGTCTCCGCCTGGTCGTCGGCCGTGTGGCCGAGCAGGATCGCGACCGCCCCGACCGTGTCGGCGACCGCGTGCAGAGCGGCGTACCGCACGGTGCGGGCGGCGGCCTCGGGGCCCCCGGCTCCGGCCGGGACCTGGACCGCTTCGCTGCGGCACCCCGCACCGAGCCACGCGCCGTGCTGGAACACCAGGCGCCGCTCGGCATCCTCCACCTCGGCGTCCCTGAGCCCGTGGGCGACGTGGACGAGGGTCAGGCGCAGGTCGTCACGGGCCTCGGCGACGAGGAAGGCCAGCGCGGTGGAGTCGGGGCCGCCGGAGCACGCCACCACCACGGCCGCGCCGTCATCGAGGTGTCGGAGGGCGTGGGCCACCTCGGCGACCAGTGCCGGACGGGACTGACCGGCCGGCAGGGCGGCGACCGGGCCGTCCCTCACGGCCCGCTCACCCGCGCGAGCCACTCGTCGGGGTCGGTGATCTCCGCGGCCCGCGGCAGGAACTCCGGCGCGGCGAAGGCACGGTTCAGCCCCTCGGTCCCGGCCTGGTCCAGCACGTGGCGGACGAACACCTCGCCCTCGCGGTACTGACGGCGCTTCATCTCGAGGCCGGCGACCGCGGTGAGGACCTTGGAGGTCACGTCGCCGTGGCGGGAGGCCAGCGCGTCGCGCACGCCGTCGGGATCGTCGATCAAGCCATCGGTCGCCCCGTACATGGTCGCGTTGCCGTGGCCTTCGAGCAGGCTCATCAGGCCCTGGGCCTCGTCGACCACCTCGATCTGCTCCTCGGTGAGGACGGTCTCCAGCAGGGGCTTGAGGTCGCCCGTCTCCTTGGCAGCGGAGATGGCGTCGGGCAACCGGGGCAGCAGCTCGGCGAGCTGGTTGCCGTCGATGCGGGTGTGGGGGAGGTACCGCTCGACCAGCCCGCGCAGGTGGTCACCGAGCCAGGGGTTGGCGTCGAACTGCAGGCGGTGCGTCACCTCGTGCAGGACCACGGTGCGGCGGATGTCGCCAGCCACCCGGCCGTGGTCGTCTGCGAGGTCGAGGAGGTTCGGGCCCACCACCAGCAGCTGGCCGGTCCCGGCTCCGGCCAGCGGCAGGACGAACTGGCCGAGCACCTTGGTCGAGAGCAGACCCAGCAGCCCGCCCAGCTGGATGCCGAGCACCCGCCGGCTGGCCTTCGGCCGCTGCTCGAGCCGCTCCCGGAGAGGCTCGAAAGCACCAGCGACGACCTCCAGGTTGGTCCTGACCCACGCGGTGCGGCCCACCACGCTGACCGTGGTCGCCGGAAGGTCGTGACCGAGGTCGGTATAGCGACGAGCCGCCTGGTCGATCCCCGCCAGTTCCGCGTGGACATCGGCCCGGAGCGCGGCGATCCGGGCGGGGTCGGCACGCTTGGCAGGCGCGACCAGGCTGGCCGTGCGCAGCGCGGCGCGCAGGTCGATCAGCGAGCCACGGGCGGCCGGGTCCACCCCGGGTGCGCCGTCGGCGCGGTCAGCGGGCTCGCGGCTCAGGTCGACGCCCGATCCTTCGATGGTGGCGCCACGCGGAAGCGGTAGATCAGCAGCAACAGCACGAGTCCGATGAAGCCGATCGCCGTCAGCAACCAGGCCGCACCCCAGGTGAACGGGATCTCGCGGTCGCCGTAGTCGCCGAGGTCACGGGCGGGGTTGTCCTCCGCGTCACGCGGCGCGGGGTCGGGCCCTGCAGGCGCGTCGTCGACCGCCAGGATCGCGAGGTCCGCGCCGAGCCCCGGTGCGTCGAGCCCCGGTGCGTCGGGTGCAGCGTCCGCCAGGGCCAGGCCGGGCAGCAGCGCCAGCGCGCCGAGCACGGCGACGAGCAGCGCGGTAAGGCGACGCATCGCGGGCACCTCCGGATCGGACGGATGCAGCGGGATCGTGCGGCGGGATCCCCTCGGGTGGGGACGGGAGCCTAGCCGCTCGAACCCCGTCACACGCAGCCCGCGCGGCCGTGACCGGGCGCGACCGCGACATCGGCCTGCCCGATGGCAGTTGCATCTGCAACTACTTGCGGTACGCTCGGTCCACCGCACCCCCCACGTCGCCGACCTCCTCCACCGCGGTGGTCGTGACCCATCACCACCTCGGCGATCGAGGCCGCGCGGAGACCCGCTGCCACCTCGCCGTGCCGCACAGGAGTCACCATGCCCGCCGTCACCGTCGATGACCTGCTGACCCTGCCCCGGGTCACCCCCGCCCCCCGGGACGTGGCTCGGGCCCGCTCCGTGCGCTCCGTCACCACCGCACCACGCGGGTTCGAAGGCGAGGGCTTCCCGGTGCGCCGGGCGTTCGCTGGCGTCGACCTCGCCGACCTCGACCCCTTCATCCACCTCGACCAGATGGGCGAGGTCGAGTACGCGCCCGGTGAGCCCAAGGGCACGCCCTGGCACCCGCATCGGGGGTTCGAGACCGTCACCTACATGCTCGACGGGCGGCTCGACCACCAGGACTCCCACGGTGGCGGGGGCACGATCACCGATGGTGACACCCAGTGGATGACCGCGGGCGCCGGCCTGCTGCACATCGAAGCGCCGCCGGAGGAGGTGGTCATGAAGGGCGGGCTGTTCCACGGTTTCCAGCTGTGGGTCAACCTTCCGAAGGCGCAGAAGTGGAGCGAGCCGCGCTACCAGGATCTGCGTGGTTCCGACGTCGCGCTGGCGACCTCCCACGACGGCGGCGCGCTGCTTCGGGTCATCGCGGGCGATGTCGCGGGGGTCGTCCAGGGGCCGGGCTCGACCTACACCCCCATCACCCTGATCCACGCGACGCTCGAGCCGGGCGCGGAGCTGCGGTTGCCGTGGCGGCCCGACTTCAACGCGCTGGCCTACACACTGGCTGGTCACGGGACCGTCGGGCGAGAGCGTCGTGCGCTGCGGATGGGACAGCTCGCCGTCTTCGGATCAGGCGACGAGGTGGTCGTCACGGCGGCGGACAGCCAGGAGTCGCGGTCACCGAAGCTGGACGTCCTGCTGCTCGGAGGGCAGCCCATCCGCGAGCAGGTCGCCTGGTACGGACCCTTCGTGATGAACACCAAGGCGGAGGTCGTCCAGGCCTTCGAGGACTTCCAGGCGGGCCGGCTCGGCCGGATCCCGGCCCTGCACGACCACGGCAACGTGGACGTCACGCGGAGCTGATCCCGCCCGGCCGGGCAGGCGCCCCCCGCGTCCCCGCCCCACGGCCGCCCTGCCCGCGTCCCCGCCCCACGGCCGCCCTGCCCGCGTCCCCGCCCCACGGCCGCCCTGCCCGCGTCCCCGCCCCACAGCCGCCCGGATCGCAACACATCGACCACTGAGCGGTCGCATCGTTGCGATCCAACACCTCCCAGTCGTCACCCCCCGCGTCCCCGCCCCACGGCCGCCCGGATCGCAACAGATCGACCACTGAGCGGTCGCATCGTTGCGATCCAGCACCTCCCGGCCGTCACCCCCGCGTCCCCGCCCCACAGCCGCCCGGATCGCAACACATCGACCACTGAGCGGTCGCATCGTTGCGATCCAACACCTCCCGGCCGTCACCCCCGCGTCCCCGCCCCACGGCCGCCCGGATCGCAACACATCGACCACTGAGCGGTCACATCGTTGCGATCCAACACCTCCCGGCCGGACAGCCCACCCTCATCACCGCGGCCCGCCCCTCGAGTGACGAGGGCGGGCCGCGATCATGAGCACAGTGGGCGGGTCAGATCTGGCCGATCGCCCAGGTCACGGTGTCGAACCACCACCGGGTGTTCGGGGGGCAGTAGGTGCTGGCGAACTCCCAGTCCACGTTGTCGGTGTCGTACAACGCACCGAGTCGCTCCGTGTAATGGTCGATCGACCGCTCCCAGGAGTCCCAGGCGCGCAGGCCGCTGGGGCCACCGCTGCCACCCCAGCCCCACGCGTTGTGGGTTCCGGCCGGCTTCATCTTCCCGCCGTTCGACTCGGCGATCGAGATCGCGACCACGACCCGGGGGTCCACGTCGTGCGCGATGCCGGCGGCCACGAAGGTCTCGGCGTGGGCGGCGAGCGGGGCGTTCCGGCCATCGAGGAAGGCGAAGATGCGCTCCGGCGTCACCACCTCGCCGTCAGCGGCGGTGTAGGCGAGTGGGGCGGCCTCCACCTCGGCATCAGCGTCGGCATCAGCGTCGCCATCAGCGTCGCCTTCCGCGTCGTCACCGGGGTCGCCTTCCGCGTCCGACCCGGCCTCGCCCGCCAGACTGGGCAGGGGTCGCTGCTGGGCCAGCAACTCGATCACGCCGATCCGGTCCGCATCGGCTGCCGGCAACAGCGAGGTGGCGGCGTCCCGCTCGGTCGCGGGCACGAGGGCGTCCCGCTCGGCGGCAGGCACGAGGGCGTCCCGGACGGTCGCAGACGCGAGGGTGTCACGCTCGGTGGCGGACACCAGGACGTCCCGGTCGGTCACGGTCGCGCCTGGCGCGATCTGTGCGCCGGAGAGGGTCGCCGAGCCGTTGCGAGCCGGGAGTTCGCCGTTGCCGGCGGAGGGCGCGGCGATCGTGGCCGCGCCGACGGCGATGGTCAGGGTGGTCAGGAGCCGGCCTCGTCGCTGTTCTGGGCGGGAGGGCAGGAGCAGGTCGAGAGTTCGTCGCACGTCGGTCCTCGCTGACGTCGCTCACCGCCGTGCCCGATCGGGAGCTTTCTGGCACGGTCGTGACATCCGGTCACGAACCGACCCTGCGGGTGTGACCGCGTGGAAGGGGTCGGTGATGCTCCACCGCGTCGGTGGTGACGGCCGTTGCCGCCGCGAAGGCCCCAGGTCCCATCGTTCGACGCAGACACCGTGAGGCGGAAGCTGCCAACTAGTGTGGACGCACGTCCATCCCATGGCGACCCCGCTGGACCGGCCGAGCGGACAGCCTGTCCGAGTACCGGTGGTCGACCGGTTGACACGACGCCTGGCGCTTGGTAGTCGCGCCGCGGCTAGAGCCGACCAGCCTCGATGATGCGCTGGAGGAACCGGCGCGTCGACGGGTGCTGCGGATCCGAGAACAGCTCCTGGGGCGGTGACTCCTCCAGGATCCGGCCCTCCTCGAGGAAGCACACGCGGTCGGCCACGTCCCGTGCGAAGCCCATCTCGTGGGTGACGATCATCATCGTCATGCCCTGGGCCTTGAGATCGCGGATCACGTCCAGCACACCACCGATCAGCTCGGGGTCGAGCGCGGCGGTGATCTCGTCGAGCAGCAGCACATCGGGGTTGGTCGCCAGTGCCCGCACGATCGCGACCCGCTGCTGCTGTCCCCCGGAGAGCTGCTCGGGGTACTTGCGGGCGAACTCCTCCATCCCGAGCAACCCGAGCAGCTCGTGGGCCCGCGCCTCCGCGTCTGGCTTGGTGACCCCGTGCACCTTGCGCGGGGCCAGGGTGACGTTGTCGATGACCTTGAGGTGCGGGAAGAGGTTGTAGGCCTGGAAGACGATGCCGATGCGCTTGCGCAGGCCCGTCTTGCCGAAGCTCGGGTCGTCGATCGCGACCCCGTCGATCCGGATCTCGCCGTGGTCGAAGGGCACCAGCTGGTTGATGCAGCGCAGCAACGTCGACTTGCCCGACCCCGAGGCACCGATCAGGCACACGACCTCGTGCTCGTCGACATCGAGGAACACCTCGTCGAGCACCAGCGTCTGCCCGTAGTACTTCGTCAGGTCGTCGATCGCGACGCGTGGGGTACTCACAGCGTCCTCTGCAGACGGCGTTCCTGATCGCGCTTGGTCACCCAGTCGGTGAAGCGCGCCATCGGGATCGTGGCCAGGAGGAACAGGACCGTGGCCACGATGTAGGACGAGAAGTTGAACGTCCGGGCGGTGAAGATCTGGGCCTCACGGACGGCCTCCCTGGCACCGATCACCGACAGCAGCGCCACGTCCTTCTGCAGGGCGACAGCGAGGTTGAGCAGGGCCGGGATCACGTTGCGGACCGCCTGCGGCAGGATCGAGAACCGAAGGGTCTGCCACTGGGTCAGACCGAGCGCCTTCGCAGCGGCGCGCTGCCCGTCGGGGACGGCCTCGATCCCGGAGCGGTAGACCTCCGAGGTGTAGGCCGTGTAGCCGAGGACCAGCGCCACCGACCCCCAGAACAGCCGACTGGTCGTCATGCCGGGGATCTGCAGGGCTGGGACTCCGAGCCCGAACAGCAGCACGAGCAGGATCGACGGGGTCCCACGCAGCAGGTCGATGTAGATGACCGCGAACACCCGCAGCGGCGCTGCCCAGGGACCGGTCAGCGACCTGAAGATGGCGACGACTATGCCGAGCACCGCGATCACGACCAACGCGATCACCCAGACCATCATGTTCACCAGGAACCCGGAGAACACCTGGGGCAGGGACGCCCGCATGGCGTCGACGTCGAAGAACTGGCGCTGGATCAGCGGCCAGTTCTCCGAGCTGGTGATGACGCGCCAGAGGAGACCGAACACCAGGGCGGTCGAGACCACGCTGATCGCCAGCGGGGCGTACCGCTCCCGCGGGCTCAGCGTCGCCTTGACCGGGGGACGTGGACCGGCGCGCCGCGCCGGCTCTGCTGACGCGGCGCGCTCGGAACTCACCCGGTGATCTCCACCACGTCCGCATCACCGATCAGGTACTCGGAGACGAGGTCGTCGACCACACCGCGAGCGATGATCCGCTCCAGACCCTGGTCGATGCAGTCGACCAGCGGGTTGCCCTGCTCGAACAGCAGGCCGTGGCCGGTGTCGTTCGGATCGGCGGGCAGGGAGGCGACGATGTCGGCCTCTGGGATCTGCACCGCCGTGGCGAACAGCGCGGTCGGGAAGGCGACGACGGTCGCGTCGATGTTGCCACCGAGCAGCGCCTGGAAGGTCGTGGCCTGGTCGTCGAACACCGCGACACCGTCGGCACCGATGATGTTCTCGATGTAGTCGAGGTCGGTCGTGCCGATCGTGGCACCCCAGTTGGCGTCGACGAGCTCCTCGAGCGTCGTCGCGCCGACCACCGGCGAGTCCGGCAGGGCGAGAAGGGCCTTGTCCGGCTGGTAGTAGACCATCGAGAAGTCGACGATCTCCTGTCGGTCCTCGGTCACAGAGATCTGCTGGATCGCGAAGTCGTAGGGCTTGGTTCCCGGAGCGATCGCCTCTTCGAAGGTCTGACCGACCCAGACGACGTCGTCGTCATCGAAGCCGAGCTCAGCGGCCAGCTCGTACACCAGGCCGTTCTCGAAGCCCTCGCCACCAGCCGGATCGTCGTCAAGCATCCAAGGTGGGAACACGGGGTCGCCGGTCCCGACCGTGAGGTTGCCCTCCTCGATCAGGTTCAAGGTGTCGACCTCGCAGCCGGGGATGCCGGCGGCCTGCTCGTCGCCATCCTCGATCGCGTCGTCGGCGGCGTCGTCCTCTGCCTCCTCTTCGGAGGCGTCGGTGTCGTCGACCTCGGGCTCATCGGCGTCCCCATCGCCACAAGCCACGGCGATCAGGGCGAGCGCAGCGACCGCCGCCACGCTCCGTCGAACGTTCCTGCGCACCATGGCGCGTCCTCCTGGTTCGTCCCACCGATGGCGGGAGCTCCACCTGCCGCGCCACTGCGCGGAAGGCGGGGAAGGTATCGGGGCTCCCGGGCAGGCTGCCAAAGGTGGGCGGGAGGAGTGGCACGCATCGCCCGCAGATCACAGCGCGAACCCCGCTTCGGCCGGCGGACGGCGCCGGCTCGGGGACTGCGCGGCTCCGCCGACCGCGAGCTGTCAGTCGCCGCGGACGAAGTAGCGCCACTGGGCGTCGTCGGAGATACCGGCCCGCCAGTCGAGGTAGCCGTCACCCTGCACCTTGGCCGCAACGAGGTCCTCGATCCAGGTCACCTCGGACCACGCCGCCTCGGTGGTGTGCTCAGGAGCGCCGGTGCTGACCCGCGGCCAGACGTGGATCGGTCCGTCGCTGCCCTCGACGACCCCCGGTGTGGTCGCCAACACCTCGGCGATCCGGAGGAACGGTTGCTCGCCGGCCTCCTCGAGCGTCCACCACAGACCCAGCGCATCCACCTCGCCACCGAAGCTGGCGTTGAAGCCGTCGGACTCGTCCATCGCGGTACGCAGCAGCTGTTCGTCGCACCGCAGCGCAGCATCGATGAGCAACACCCGCAGGGCTGCGACCTCGTCGGGCAGGTCGGGCGCCGGGACGAGGGTGACCTGGTGGCCGGACGCTGAGCAGTCGTTGCCCGGCGCGCTGGACAGGATCTGGCGCTGCTCGCCGACGGGCTCGACGGCCCCTGCCACCTCGTCCTGCTCCTGGGCGTGCTGCTCCTCGGCGTGCTGCTCCTCGGCGTGCTGCTCCTCGGCCAGCGCGGCTGCGTCGGCGTCGTCGGTGCCGGTCAGGTCCCCGTCGGTGGTGGGCTCGACCGCCGCAGCGTCCTCCACCTCGCCGTCGGTGCCACCAGGTGCGTCACCGTCGATCGGTTCGATCGCTTCGCCACACGCCGCCGCGAGCAGCGCGAAGGGCAGCACGATGGCGAGGAGCCAGATCCTCGTGCGTGGGTAGCGGGTCATGGTCCGTCCTCCAGGTCGGCGGCACCTGCGGCCGCCTTCATCCCTCCCGACGCACGACGGGAGCTGGAGGTTGCTCGGCAGCTAGTCGAGGTCGGGGAGGACCGCGGCGGGCTCCTGGGGCTGCATCCTCGGGGAGAAGTCCCAGCTGGTCAGGGTCAGCGAACCGATGCGCAGCGCCACCTCGTCGTCGGCGTTGCGTCGGAGCTGGTCGGCCAGGGGCTCGTTGACGGCATCGAGGTAGCGGTCGAGCAGGAGCTCCAGCGTGTCCGCTCCGCGCTCAGGCACCACCTCGGCGCGACCGGTCCCGCGCACGCCGCGGTACGGCGGCAGATCGGGCGCCACCTCGATACCCACGCGCGCATCCGAGCCGACGTGCGCGACGACACCGGCCCCGCTGCGGGTGGCACACCAGATCGCGTCACCGTCGAAGCGGTACCACAGGGACACGACCAGCGGGCCGCGAGGTGCCAGGACCGACAGCCTGACGGGGATGCGGGCACCCTCGAGCCAGCGAGTGACCTGGTCGGCGTCCCAGGGGCCGGACACGAGCTGCATGGCGACGCTCCTCCGCGAGCTGGATCGGCTGAGATGGGGGTGGGTGCAGGCAAGCACGGTCGCGGCGAGGATGCGCACCCCCGGCGCTCGAGCTGGACCTGCCCCGGAACCGGTACCGCCCCGGCCGTGAGGCGCGGGGCGGTACCGGTGCCGTATCGCGTGCCGTATCGCGTGCCGGATCGCGTGCCGGATCGCGGTGCTGCATCGTCAGGGGCGGCTCAGTTCCCCGGCAGTGGCAGCTGCGGGATCGCCCACAGGACCAGCATCGTCACCGCCATGGTGGCGACGAAGGCCGCCGGCCAGACCCGGACCGCCGGCACGACCGGCGCAGCGGCGGCGCCGCCACGCCGGCGGACGACCACCTCGAGCAGCAACAGGGTGGTGGTCGCGGCCGCGGACACCATGCAGAACGGGCAGATCGCACCGATCGGCACGAATTGCAGGTAGACGAAGCCCGCCGACGCCAGCACCCCGAGCGAGGTCAGCGGCAACAGCGCCCGCTCCAGACGCGCGTCCTTGGTGTGCAACCAGGTGGCACCGGCCGCGATCATCACGATGTAGTACAGGGCGCCGATCGTGGCCAGCGGGATCGGGCCGACGTAGGCCCACTGGCTGGTGATCACCTGGATCGCACCCTGCGGCTCGGCCCCCACGGGCAACGGCAGCACCCAGAAGTGGATCGCGGTGAGCAGCATGCTCGCACCCCACCCGGCGACCGCGACGCCGATGAAGGTGCGGATGAGCCGGTTGATGACGCGGTCGTCGCCGGTCGCGCTGACCGCAGCCGCTTCCGAGACCGTGCCGGCGGTGGCGTCGCTGCCTGCCGCCGCTCGAGCGCTGGGAGCCTGGGTTGCCTGTGACATCGGGGGGGGTACCTCTTCGTCGGGAGTGGTGGGGACGGTGGGGGCATGGGGCGCCCGCTCGCAACCAACGAACGCACCAGGAGCGCGAGCTCATTCCCCCCGAGGTCCCCAGCCGCCGAAACGGTGACCGATGCCCCTGGAGTACGGGACCTTCGCCCCGGTGAACGCCGGGCACTGGCCTCGGATCGGAGGCTTTGGTGGTGGGAGATGCGCACGGCCCAGTGACATCGGGGGCCTCGACGTGCCTCAGGGTCCTCGCAGTGCTTCAGGGACCCCGACTCGAAGCGCCTCGGGTGGCCTCGAAGCGCCTCGGGTGGCCTCGAAGCGCCTCGGGTGGCCTCGAAGCGCCTCGGGTGGCTCAGAGGGCCTCAGGAACCCGATCCTTCGCCGCTCGCGCAGCACCGGCGAGCAACTCGATGGTGCGCAGGGCTGCGGCGCGCTCGGGGGCGATGGACGAGATCATGACCTCGTCGGCGTCCGCTGCCGCCGCGAACCGACCGAGCCGCTGCCGCGCCTCCTCGGGCGTGCCCACCGCCCTGCAGCGCAGCATCTCCCAGGCCGGCGACCCCGAAGGCGAGTCCAGCAGCACGTCCGCCTCCTCATCCGTCAACGGTCGTCCAGGCCCGCCGAACACGAGCCTCGCCCGGGACCGAGCGGCTCCACGGAGCAGCTCCTGCGCCTCCTCCTCGGTGGGGGCGGCGATCACGTTCATCCCCGCGATGACGTAGGGCCGCTCGCAGGCCGCAGAGGGTTGGAACCCGCTCCGGTAGGCCTCGACGGCCGGGTGCAGCGCGGCCGGGGCGAAGTGCGAGGCGAAGGCGTAGGGCAGGCCGAGCTGAGCAGCGAGCCGCGCACCGAACAGCGAGGAGCCCAGGATCGTGATCGGCACGCAGCTGCCGGCACCCGGCACGGCCTCGACGCCCGGCACCAAGGACCGGCCGGCGAGGTAGCCCTGGAGCTCGAGGACGTCGTCGGGGAACCGCTCCGCGGCCGCTGGGCTCCGGCGCAGGGCACGCAGCGTCTGCTGGTCGGTCCCGGGCGCCCGCCCCAGCCCGAGGTCGATACGCCCCGGATGGAGGTTGGCCAGGGTCCCGAACTGCTCGGCGATCGTGAGGGGCGCGTGGTTGGGCAGCATGATCCCACCCGCCCCCAACCGGATCGTCGAGGTGTGGGCAGCGACGTGAGCGATCAGCACGCTGGTCGCCGCCGAGGCGATCCTCGGGATGTTGTGGTGCTCGGCGTACCAGACCCGCCGGTAGCCGAGCGCCTCAGCGCGCTGGGCCAGGTCGACCGTGCCCGCCAGGGCCACGGCGGTGGTCTCTCCGCGGTGGACCGGAGCGAGGTCGAGGATGGACCATGGCAACAGGTCGGGACCGTCGACGGGTGCGGGCGAGGTCATCCGAACTCCTGGTCACGGACGGGGGTTACGAGGCGGATGCAACCGACCCGTGGCTCGATGGAGCACGATGCCACACATCCGGAGATCACCATCGCCGATGCCTTCCGAGGTCCCGACCCGACGGCCGCGGTGGCGCGCTGCCACGCGATGCGCCGAGGACGACCACGACGCAGCGCCGGACGCGGCAGTGGGAAACCTCGCCGCACCGAGGCTCCCGGCCCGCGCTCCGGGCTCGGAGCTGGAGAGGGGATTCGAACCCCTGACCTATCGCTTACGAGGCGATTGCTCTACCGACTGAGCTACTCCAGCAGGACGGCGGAAGGGTAGCGAGCCAGCCGCACGGGCCCAGAACGATGGCAGCGGCGGGGCTCCTTCCGGCGACGCCGAGGTGGCCGGTTCGGGGATCGGCTCGCGAGGTGGTGACGACGTCGAGGTGGCAGGCGGCGCCGGAACCGTTAGCGTGCGGCTGCCGTGCGAGGAGGTGGGGGTGGGAGCGATCGAGATCCAGGGCTGCTGGCGGAGCACCGCCGGCGTCCATGAGGTCTGGGCGGTGCTCACCGACCTGACGACCTGGCCTGAGTGGTGGCCTGCGATCAGCGACGTGGAGGTCCTCGAACCGAGGGGCCCGGCCCTGGCGGCGGCGCGACTGACCTTCTCGACCCGACCGCCGCTGCGCCCGCTGGTCACCACCCTCGAGGTGATCGAGCAGACGGCGCCGAGCCGCCTCGACGTGCTGGTGTCTGAGGGGCCACTGGGCGGCCGTGGCTTGTTCACCGTCGATGAGGACCCCGAGGGCAGCCGGTCGTGCTACGACGTGTCGCTGTCGATCCGCTCGCTGCTGTTCCGACCGCTGGAGCCGATCCTGCGCAGCGGCACCCGGTCGAGCGGTCAGGCGCGGCTCGAACGCGCCGGCGATGATCTGGCCCGTCTCGCAGGCGGTGAACCCCTCCCTCGGCACACGCCCGGCTGACGGCTCGGGGCTGTCGGCCGGCTCGCCTGCCTCCCGACCAGTTCCCGTGCCTCCCAGCCCGATCACCTGCCTCCCAGCCCGCTCACCTGCCCCCTAGCCGGCTCGCCTGCCTCCCAGCCCGCTCGCCTGCCTCCCAGCCCGAGCCCGCGACGGCCCCGGGCCGGCTGCCGTCGCGGGCCGGCGACAACGGGCCGCAAAAGGCACACCTCAGGCGCCGGACGGACAGCTCCGTCCGCCAGTGCCGTTCACATCGCACCCACTCGTGCGCTCTGCGCAGAAGTGCGGTCGACTTCTTGTATCCGAACACATGTTCGAGTACCGTCGCATTCCAGCACCTCGCCACTCCCTCGCCGCTCCCTTCAGAAGCGAGGCGCGAGGTAGCCACCCCGACCTCACCGCCAGACCAGCCCGATAGAAGGAGCGGCCGTGACCATCGCCACAGCGGTCGCCCTGTCGGCCACCGACGCCCGACGTCGCTGGACCATGGCAGGCGAGCCCACTGGCCGCTACCGGGTCGACGGGGATGAACGGACCACCACCCGGATGTGGCCGGTCCACGCCAGGGAGCGAACGGGCCGGTGGTCCGCGGCCTCCGACCCCGCCGACAACCCGGCTGTGAGTCCTGACGGTCCTGACGACACCGACCATCGGTCCACCCACGGGGCCACCGGTGGCGCGAGCGGGTCGACCCACCACGACCACACCGCGTCCAACGCCGAGTTCGACGGCCTCGATCGCTCAGTCGCCGAGGTGGTGGGAGCGGACCTCGGCCCGATGCCGGATGAGGCCCTGACGCAGCGCCTCGATCGTCTGCGCCGGCCCGTTGCTCGGCTCAGCGCCGAGCGCGCCAGGCTGACCGCCGAGCTCGAACGTCGCCGCGCCGCGACCATCGACGATCCCGCCGACCGGGCGAGGTCCCAGCGTGACCTCCGACGGCAGCTAGCCGACCGCGCGAACAGCACACCGGCCGACACCAAGCGTGACGCCGCTGCGGGGCACATCGCCGATGAGCACCGACGCACCGGTGCCAGCTTCGCCGATGGAGCGATCTCGGCCGAGCACGTGCGGTTGATCGGTGACACGCTCCGCGCACTTCCGCCGGAACGCCGTGAGACAGCGGAAGCCGAACTCATCGAGATCGCCCGACGGAGCAACCCGACCATGTTCGGCAAACACGCCCGAGAGATGATGGTGCGGGAAGCACCCGCCAACGCGGACCAGGTCGCACGACGAGAGCATCTCCAACGACGGGTCCGCAGTTACGACACCCCCGACGGCGGCTTCGCCTTCTCCGGGCTGCTCTACGGCGTGATGGCCGAGACCGCGCGGACCGCGATGGACGCCTTCCGTCGGCCCGACACCCCGGGCGAACACCGATCACCCGAACAACGCTCCGCCGACGCCTTCGAGCAGCTCTGTGCCGCCGCGCTCAGAACGGGCGAGGCCCCCACACGCCACGGCGTCCGCCCCCACGTGATCATCACCATGACGGCTGACCAACTCGAGCTCGGCGACCACGGGATCGCCCATCTCGGCTCGGGCCAGCCCGTGACCCTGGGCCAGCTCCGCACCCTTCTGGCCGACTGCACCTGGGGCCGTGTCCTACTCGGCCCGGACAGCACGCCCATCGAGGCATCGGCCGCAGTGCGCACCGTGCCGGCGGGCTTGTGGCGCGTGTTGGTCGCTCGGGACGGCGGCTGCACCTGGGACGGCTGCGATGCCCCAGCATCTTGGTGCGACGTCGCGCACGGCAAGATGGCGTTCACCGACGGGGGACGGTTGTCACCCGCCAATGCTGCGCTCCTGTGCCGCCGTCACCACCGTCGCTTCGACCTCGGCGGCTGGCGGATCAGGATCACCGGCAGCGAGGTGACGTACACACGGGACAAGGGTGCACGCGGAGCCACCGCCACCGGGCCTGCAGCAGCCATCGAACGCGATCCCGACGATCGCTCACCACGCGCTGCGAGCGCCTTCGATCAGCGCGCTCCTGGGCACCCAACGGACCAGACCGTCGACGGTGCCAACGATCCTCCCGAGCCACCGTCTTCCGCAGGCGGTCCACCCAGGGACCGATCCCTCGACCGGCATGGGACGCCGGAGCAGCGGTCCGACCATCGACGGTCGTCCGATCAGCAGCCAGCCCTCCCGATCTTCGAAGACGGAACCGGCGTACCTCCCGCGCATGCGGATCCCTGAGTTGCGCGGATAGCTCGGCTCGCACCCAGACCCAGCACACCGCCCACCACATCGCCCGCCACATCGCACGGCCCCTATCCACAACTCCTACCACCACATCGCATCGGGCGTGGTGGCGTTCCGTCATGCGCGGACGTCCGGGTGCCGCGCCTTCTCGTCCCCGCGCGTTGAGTAGCGGAGCGGTGGGCGTGGAGTGCCCGAGCGCCCGTCGCGGACTGGCAGGGCGCTGGGCGTCGACTGGCAGGGCGCTGGGCGTCGACTGGCAGGGCGCTGGGCGTCGACTGGCAGGGCACCGGTCGCGGACTGGCAGGACGCCGGGCGTGGACTGGCAGGCCGCCGGGCGTGGGGCAGCCGGTACCTCCAGCGGGGTGCGGTGGTGACGCGACGACGACCGCGGAGATCAGCACCGCGGTCCCAAGGTCCCACGGCCCGACGCTCCGACGGTCGCAGGGCCCGAAGGTCCCACGGCCCCACGCTCACACGGTCGCGCGGCCCCATGCGCTCACGATCACGCGAGCCGTGGAGCTCAGGCCGCAGCGGCGTAGATCGGGAGCGCGATGCGGAACAGCAGCCGCTCCAGCTGTAGTTCAGCGCTGCCGTTGCGGTCCAGAGCCTCCCGGCACGCAGCGACCGCGGCGAGGGCCTCCACGGCGTCGCGCACCGGGAGCCGCTCGGCGTCCCGCCGCAGCTCCGCTTCCGCATCGAGGTTGACGAGCGAGCTGCCTGGAGCGCCGCTGGCCACCGCGATCAGGTCCCGCAGGTAGGCCGCGAGATCGTCGAGCAGGAGGTCGAGCGCCTGGCGCTGGGCCTGACGCTCAGCGCGCTCGAAGCGGCGGGTCACCCGCCCCTTCACTCCCGAGGGCCAGCCCCTGCCACCGTCGACACCGAACGCCGCCTCGAGATCCGCGAGCTCCTCGGCATGCTTGGCCTTGACCGCGGCAGCACGGCCCTTCGCCCAGGCCGACAGCTCCTTCGCCACGGGGACCACGGCGCCCGGGCCCGCCGTCGCCAGCCGGTCGATGACGCCGAGGTGGCGCTCGCGGGCCGCCGCCACCTCCGGGTCCGCCAGCGCGCGCAACCGCTGGGGTGAACCGCTGGCTGCCCGGGCCAGGGCTGCCCGCTGCGCCTCGGGGATCGACAGCCGTTCGGCGAGTTCGAGCAGGGCTGTCGGCCCCCAGGGCACGAGGTCCAACCGTCGGCAGCGGGACACGACGGTCTCGAGCAGCGAGCCCTCGTCCTCGGCATCGAGGACCCAGAGCACCGACGCCGGCGGCTCCTCCAGCACCTTGAGGAACGCGTTCTGCGCTGCTTCGTTCATCCGGTCGGCAGCGACGATGCGGAGCACCCGACGACGCCCCTCGGTCATCGACCGCGAGGCCGAGGGGATCCAGTCCTCCCGGACATCAGCGACCACGTGCCCCGCCCCCTCCGGCTCGAGGTCGACCACCGCGGGGTGCGTGCCACGCAGGATGCGGGCGCAGGTGGCGCAACGACCGCAGCCGGTATCGGGCGCGGGGGGCTCGGGGCAGTTCAACGCCGCGCCGAGAGCACGGGTGAGCTCCGACTGACCGACCTCGCGAGGACCGATCAGCAGCCACGCATGCGCGACCTCGTCGCGGGCGAGGGCAGCGCGCACGGCGGTGACAGCGACGGGTTGTCCGATCACCTCGCCCCAGGGGTCGGCTCCCGCGCCGCCCCCAAGATCACCGCGATGATCCGGCTGCGAGGGCGAACCCGCGGACGACACGACGCCGACGGGCCCCTCATCCCAACCGCTCACCGCCGCTCCTCGTCGTGGGTCCGTACCACCTCGACGGCCGTCGCTGCCGGCAGGCCCAGGAGCAAACTGACGCGTTCTCGGATGCGGGCGTGGACGTCCTCGACCGGTTGGGTCGTATCGAGGACCAGGTACCGCTCCGGATCGGTCGCGGCGCGGCGGCGGTACGCGCCGCGGACGAGCCGGTGGAACTCCAGGCCAGCGGCCTCCAACCGATCAGGACCGGTGTCCTTGCTGGCCCGGGCCAGCCCCGCGGCGGGGTCGACATCGAGCAGCAGCACCAGGTCCGGCTCCAGCCCGCCCGTCGCCCAGCGGTTCAGGTCGGCGATCCGCTCCTCGCCCAGACCGCGAGCCGCCCCCTGGTAGACGATCGAGGAGTCGATGAACCGGTCGCACAGCACCACCGAGCCGCGCTGCAACGCGGGCACGATCACCTCGCGGACATGCTGCGCGCGCGCCGCGGCGTAGAGCAGGGCTTCGGTCCGCTCGTCCATGTCCTCGGAGCTGCGGGCCAGGAGCAGTTCCCTGACCACCTCGCCGAGCCGGGTCCCACCGGGCTCACGGGTGACGACGGCGAGGTGTCCGGCGCGCTCGACGGCGGAGCGCAGCAGCCGGATCTGGGTCGACTTCCCGGAGCCGTCACCCCCCTCGAAGACGATGAACGCCCCCTTGAGCGAGCCTGTGTCCACGTTCGCCGCGGCAGAGAGTCCGATCCCCGACTCCGAGCGCAGCGCCGCGCCGAGCGACCGGGCGATGACCACGGCGCCGAGCGCCGCAGCCACTCCCCCGACCAACAGCGTGATCCGCACCCCGCCGAAGGTGTAGGGGTAGAGGAGCTCCGGCACACCTTCGGGGCCGACGATCACCTCGCGCCGCTCGCGGCCCAGCACACCGATCAGGAGCGGGACCGCGACCGAGGACCCGAAGATCGCGACGCGTACCCCGGAGTTGAAGGCGCCGAAGGTGCGGCCGCGGATCGAGTCCACCACCCGTTGCTGCAGGATCGTGTAGCCGCAGATGAAGGAGATCCCGGCACCGAACCCCATCAGGATCGCCGGGGGTATCGCGGTCCACAGGTTGGGCATCAGCGCGGTCACGATCAGGGCGCCCCCGGCGACGCCGATCCCCGGGGAGAACAGTCGCTCGGGCGCGATGCGGTGCGCCAGCGGTGCCGTGGCGAGCAGACCCACGACCAGACCGGCACCGACCGCGGCCACCAGGATGCCGTAGCCAGCCGGACCGGCGTTGAGGAGGTTGGCGAAGAACTCGCCGGTCGTGATGACGACGCCGGCCACGGCGAACGCCACCATGACCCCGAAGATCAGCGAGCGGATGACCGGCTGGGTCGCGACGAACCGGAAGCCCTGCTTGAGCGAGCTCCAGGCACCCATCGGCGGGTTGACGTCGAGCGTCCGGCCCTGGGCGGAGCGGCGTGGGATACGCAGGAAGAGCATCAGTGGCGCGGCGATGAAGAACGACGCCGCGTTGAACCAGATCGGGGCGGCCAGGGGCCGACCAGCCAGGAAGCTGCCCTCCGGTGCCAGGGCCACCGTCAACGCGACGAGGACCGAGTACACCGCCGCACCCAACGGCAGGGTGCCGTAGGTGGTCAACAGGTTGACCTGGTTGGCGGCGACCAGGTCCGACCGGCGGACGATCGACGGCAGCACCGAGTCCTTCGCGGGCGCGAACAGCGACGACATCATCTCGATGATCAGCGTCGCCATGACGAGGGTCAGGACCTCATTGGTGAAGGGGATCAGGGCCATCACCACGCCGCGGCCGAGGTGCGTGGCGATCATGACCCGACGGCGGTCCCAGCGGTCGACGAAGACGCCGGCGACCGGTCCGAGCAGCAGGCTCGGCACGACCCTGGCCATCATCACCCCGGACACCGCGAACGCCGCCGCACGCGTTGGCCCGAGGATGTCGGCGGTCAGGGCGATGATCGCGAGGAACCCGATCCAGTCCCCCATGGAGGACAGGAAGGTCGCCGAGGCCAGCGCGCGGAAGGACCGGTTGCGGAGCAACTCACGGTACGCCGCCGCGGTTCCCCCGCGCGGCGGGATCTGTTCCGGCTCGGCTGCCGGCGAGCCGTCCTCGTCCATCTTCGGAGCCTACCGCTGTACGGCAGGCGGCGACCGGACCTCGGCGGGGCGCGCGCAGCCGGCGCAGCCGGCGGGGCCCGCGCGGCCAGCAGGACCCGCGCGGCCAGCCGGACCCGCGCGGCCAGCCGGACCCGCGCGGCCAGCCGGACCCGCGCGGCCAGCCGGACCCGCCCGGCCGGGGTGGCTCCCGCAACCCAGGGCCACGGCCACGGCCACGGCCACGGCCACGGCCACGGCCAGGGCCACGGCCACGGCCAGGGCCAGGGCCTCTACCCCTAGGGCCTCTTGGCCGTCGACTTCCTGCGTGACGACTTCTTGGCCGTCGACTTCTTGGCCGTCGACTTCTTCCCGCTCGAGCCCTTCTTCTTGGCCGGCGGGTCCTGGGTGCCGGTGAAGGTCATCGGGATCGGCTCCGGAACCTCCTCGGTCTCCAGCGGCTCGCCGCCGAGTTCGGGATCGAAGGCCTCGACGCCCTCCACGACCGTCCAGGTGGCCACCGACGGGACATCGAAGTCCTCGAGCGCGAACACGTGGTTGCGCTCGGGGTGGGTGCAGACCGCGACCGGCTCACGCCGGTTCTTCGGGGGCGGGCGCAACGGTGCTCCGCACTCGGGGCAGGGGGTCGCGATCGGCAGCGACCACACCGCGAACTCGTCCTTCGGATAGCCGGTCGAGCCGACGAAGGGCTTGCCGTAGCGCGACGTCCGCCGCTCGAGGTAGCTGCCCGTGGGATCGGTGGGCGACCGGAACGGCACCACCTCGCCGTCGGCGCCGGTGTACATGAGGCGATGCTGGACGTTGCGGATGCCCTTGCACTTCGGGTACTCGACGCAGCCGTAGAAGGTCCCGTACTTGCCGTCTCGAGCGACCATCGGCGACTCGCACTCCGGGCAGCGCACCCGCTCGTCGGGCTCGGGCTCCGGCTCCGGCTCACCGACCGAGCCGTCCTCCTCGAGCGGCAGGGTGCCGTCGCAGTCCGGCCAGCGGCTGCAGGACGCGAACCACTGCTTCGACTTGCCCGAGAAGACCCGCTCCATCGGAGCGCCGCACTCGGGGCAGTCGGCGGGGTGGTACAGCGGCAGGCGCGGGCGCTCGGGCTTGCGCTCCCGCACCCACTCGTCCACCTCGTCGAGGAAGCGACGCACGGTGGTGGACCAGTCCTCCTCGCCGGCGGCGATGTCGTCGAGGGTGTCCTCCATGCGGGAGGTGAAACCGATGTCGACGATCTCGTGGAAGTGGGCCGTGAGGAAGGAGACGACCACCTCGCCGAGGGGGGTGGCGAAGAACCGGCGGGACTCCTTGCGGACGTACTCGCGGCTCTCCAGGGTGGAGATGATCGACGCGTAGGTGGATGGGCGGCCGATGCCCTCCTCCTCGAGCCGCTCGACCAGGGTCCGCTCGGAGTACCTCGGTGGCGGGCTGGTCTCGTGCTGCTCGGGGTCGAGCGCCGCGAGCCACAGCGGCTGTCCCTCGTCGAGCTCCGGCAGCGACTCGGTGACCTCGTCGGCGCCCTCGTCCTCGTCCCGGACGGCCCGGTAGGCGCGGAGGAACCCGTCGAAGCGCTCCACCTGCCCGGTGACCCGGAAGGTCAGCGCCTCGTCGCCGGTCCCACCCACCACGTCGGCGGAGACCCGGTCGAAGACCGCCGCGGCCATCTGGGTCGCGACGGTGCGCTTCCAGATCAGCTCGTAGAGCCTGGCCTGCTCGGGCTTGAGGTAACGGCGCACCTTCTCGGGGGTGCGGGCGATCGAGGTGGGGCGGATCGCCTCGTGGGCCTCCTGCGCACCCTTGGCCTTCGATGCGAACCGGCGGCTCTTGGCGATGGTGTACCGCTCGCCGTAGGCCGAGCGGACGTGGCCGTCGATCTCCTTGAGCACCTGGTCCGAGAGGTTCAGCGAGTCGGTCCGCATGTAGGTGATGAGCCCGACCTGTTCACCGCCGAGGTTGATGCCCTCGTAGAGCTGCTGGGCCACGGCCATCGTCTGACGGGCGCTGAACCCGTACTTGGACGCCTCGCCCTGCAGGGTCGAGGTCTTGAACGGTGGCTTGGGCTGGCGCTTGGCCTCGGTCCGACGGACCTCTGCGACCCGGTAGTCGAGGCCGCGGGCCTGCTCGGCGATAGCCGTGGCCTCGGCCTCGGTGCGCACCACCCTCAGGCCCGCCCGCTGCGCGTCGGTCTTGTCCTCGAGGTCCTTCGGCGTGGTCACCCGCTGCTGACCCACCGCGTGCAGCTTCGCGTCGATCTCCGGGGTTCCGCTGTCGCTGCGGGCGAACAGGGCCGGGAAGCTCCAGTACTCCTCCGGGACGAAGGCGCGGATCTCCTCCTCCCGGTCGACGATCATCCTCAGCGCCACCGACTGCACTCGGCCGGCGGAGATCCCCGACGCCACCGCCCGCCACAGGACGGGCGAGATGCGGTAGCCAACGATGCGGTCCACCGCACGACGGGCCTGCTGGGCGTCGACCAGGGCGGTGTTCAGACGCCGAGGTGACGCGAAGGCCTCCCGGATCGCGTCTTCGGTGATCTCGTCGAAGGTCACCCGCTTGGTGTCATCGAGGTCGAGGTCGAGCACCTCGGCGATGTGCCAGGCGATCGCCTCTCCCTCCCGGTCGAGGTCCGGAGCGAGCCAGACGCTGGTCGCCTCCTTGGCCGCCTTCCGTAGGGCGGCCACGTGCTTCTTCGAGCTCTCGGGGACCTCGTAGACCAGCTCCGCCTCGCCGGCGTCGGTGAACTCGATGGCGAAATCGGAGCGCGGGAGGTCGCGGATGTGGCCGTAGGAGGCCAGGACCTTGTAGCCCGAGCCGAGGTAGCGCTCGATGGTCTTGGCCTTGGCGGGTGACTCGACGATGACGAGGTTGTCTGCCACGGGTGGGGAGACCCTTCCTGGTGTGAGCGCCACGCCTCCAGCGGGTGACGAGTTGCGCGGAAGGTGAGGCCACCGAGCCCATCTGTCAATCCCGCGGTGGGCGTGGGACGTCGAGGTGGCGGCGCCGGATCGGGACGGGGTCCCCGAAGGGGGACCCCGCTTCAGATGCCCGATCAGCGCGCGATCCGCACGGGCTGTGGCTGTCGCGCACGACCGGGGATGGCCGGCAGGAACCCGTTCGCGCTAGGCTCGCCGACGGTAGGCGAGTCGTGGCGGCCCACGGTCTCGCCATCTCGCATGCCAGGGGTGCTGCCGGTCCGCGACGGGTCGACCCGACGGAGCGCTCCCCCTGCGGCGGCCTCGACGAGTTGCTCGGGACCGGCCCGGAGCGAGACCCCCGACGTCGACACCACCACCCCGCGGTACCCCACCGCGCTCCGACCAGCTTCGCAGCATCCAACCGGACCAGGCCTGCGCGACGACACGGCTCCCGCCGCGCGCGACGGCCGACCCCCCCGGCGGAGGGAGGACCTCCCCCGACCGGAACGACCGAAAGGGACGTCCCCGTGGAACTGATCCCCTACCTCGCGATCGTCGCAGCTCTCGCGGCGCTCGCGCTCGCGGCCTACTACGCGAAGGTGGTGAACGCCGCCGACCCCGGCAACGAGGTCATGCAGGAGATCGCGGCCGCCATCCGCGACGGCGCCATGGCCTTCCTGCGCCGCGAGTACCGCGCGATCGCGTTCTTCGTCCTCGCGCTGTCCATCGTGGTGTTCATCGCCCTGCCCACCCTGCGCCCCTGGGGATCCCTCGGCGTGATCATGGGGGCGGTGTTCTCGGCGATCGCCGGCTTCGTCGGCATGCGGATCGCCACCGCCGCCAACGTCCGCACGGCGCAGGCGGCACGCGACGGCGCCGGCAAGGCGTTGCCACTGGCGTACCGCGGTGGTGCGGTCATGGGGTTCACCGTGGCCGGGCTCGGCCTGCTCGGCATCTCGCTCGCCTACCTGCTGTTCGTGCAGATCCTGCGGGTCGATGACGCCTTCCAGGTCGTCGCGACCTTCGGACTGGGCGGCTCCTCGATCGCGCTGTTCGCCCGTATCGGTGGCGGGATCTACACCAAGGCCGCCGACGTCGGTGCCGACCTCGTGGGCAAGGTCGAGGCCGGCATCCCCGAGGACGACCCCCGCAACCCGGCGACCATCGCCGACAACGTCGGGGACAACGTCGGTGACGTGGCCGGGATGGGCGCCGACCTGTTCGAGTCCTACGCGGGCTCCATCGTCGCTCCGATGGTGCTGGCCGCCCTGCTGTTCGGCGGGGTCGACTTCGCCACCAAGCAGGTCGCCGACGACTTCACCGCCCTGCAGACCACGACCTTCCTGTTCCCGCTGCTGATCGGCGCGATCGGGATGCTCGCCTCGATCCTCGGGTCCTTCCTGGTCCGCGGCCGCAAGGGCAAGTCACTGTCGAGCCAACTGCACTTCGGCACCAACGTCGCCATGGTCATCACGGCGGTCGCCGGTGTGGCCGGGGCCGCGTGGATGTTCGCTGGTGTCGAGGAGGTCGCCGAGGGCCGGGCCTACCTCCTCGGCGTTCCGATCGTGCTCGGTCTGATCGTCGGCTACGCCATCGGGTTCGCCTCCGAGTACTACACCTCGGACCACTACCCGCCGGTCAAGAAGCTCGCGAAGCAGGCCGAGACCGGTCACGCCACCGTCATCATCGCCGGGATCGCCGAGGGGATGATCTCGACCGTCGCCTCCGTCGCCCTGATCGCTACCGCGATCGGTGGCTCCTACTGGGTGGGCCTGCTCGCCCTGCCCGACCTCGGGATCGACGGTGGCCTCTACGCCGCCGCGCTGGCCGCGATCGGCATGCTCGCGACCACCGGTGCGGTCGTGGCCGTCGACGCCTACGGCCCGATCTCCGACAACGCCGGCGGGATCGCCGAGATGGCCCACCTCCCGCCGGAGGTCCGCGAGATCACCGACTCACTGGACTCGCTCGGCAACACCCCCGCCGCCGTGGCCAAGGGCTTCGCGATCGGATCCGCGGCGCTGACGGCGCTGGCGCTGTTCCGCGCCTTCACCGCAGCCGTCGGCATCACCGTCATCGACCTGACCGCGGTCGACGTCATCATCGGGCTGTTCCTCGGTGGTGTGGTCACCTTCGCCTTCGCCGCGCTGACGATGAAGTCGGTCGGTCGCGCCGCCCAGGAGATGATCCTGGAGGTGCGCCGCCAGTTCGACGAGATCCCCGGCCTGCGTGAGGGCAAGGAAGGCGTCAAGGCGGAGTACGCCAAGTGCGTCGACATCTCCACCAAGGCGTCTCTGCGGGAGATGATCCTGCCCGGGTCGCTCGCCGTGGTGCTGCCGCTGCTGGTCGGGCTGTTCATCTCCGAGGAGGCGCTCGGTGGTCTGCTGGCCGGCGCCCTGGTCACCGGGTTCCTGCTCGCCATCTTCATGGCGAACTCCGGTGGTGCCTGGGACAACGCGAAGAAGTACATCGAGGCCGGCAACCACGGCGGCAAGGGCTCCGAGGCCCACAAGGCCGCGGTCACCGGCGACACCGTGGGTGACCCCTTCAAGGACCCCTCCGGTCCGGCCATGAACATCCTCATCAAGGTCATGACGATCGTGGCCCTGGTGTTCGCGCCGATCTTCATCGCGTGACCGCTCCTGCCCCACGGCGACGGCCCCCCCCACGCGGGTGGGCCGTCCCGCGTTGGCGTCGTGGCGGGCCCGGGCGTCGTGGCGGGGCCAGTGGTCGTGGCGGGGCCCTCACCCGTGGCGTCCTGCTCGTGGCCTTGCTCGCCGTCTCGTGCGATGCCGGCCCAGCTGAGGTCGCCGGGGTCACCATCGAGGTCCCTGGTGGCTGGGAGCGGATCGACACCCCGCCGGACCCGGAAGTGATCGAGACCGCCACCTGGCGTGGCGGACGTGCCGATGCGAGCTCGCTGCAGGTCGTCGTGGGCTGCGGACCTGGCACGGTCGCCGACCTCGCCAACGCTGCCGTCACCCGGGAGCGTCCCCCGCTGACCGTCACCGATGCCGAGGCGGACACCGACATCGAGGTGTCCGGCGCCGACGCGGCCATCGGGCTGGAGCTGACCTTCGGGGCCGGCCGCGACGACGATGCCGAGACCCTCGTGGTCCGCGGCATCTACGCCGAGGTAGCGGACGCGTTGGTCCTGATCGAGCTCAGCACGCCGGTACGCGACGCCGACGAGGCGCTGGTGCCCGCCACGCTCGCCAGCATCGCCCTCGACCGGGCAGCGCTCGACGCCGCCTGCGCCGAGGCCGGCTGAGCGGACGCCGCCTGCGCCGCCGCCGGATGAGCGGACCTGAGGAGCGACCGGCACCACCCTCGCCCCGGGCGCGACCCAGGCCAGTCCGATCACCTTGCTCCGTCCCGTGCCGACTATCGTACCCATCCAACGGGAGGGCGAGGGTGGAACTCGGTGCGTTCGAACAGATCGCGGCCGTGCTCGCCGTGTGCGTCGCAGCTGGAGCGATGGCGCTACTCCTGCGGCAGCCGCTGATCGTCGGCCTGCTCGCCGCCGGGATCGCCGTCGGTCCGGAGGTGCTCGGGCTGGTCGAAGCCACCTCGGAGATCGAACTGCTCGCGAAGATCGGGATCTCGCTGCTGCTGTTCGTGGTCGGGCTCAAGCTCGACGTCCGATTGGTCAGCAAGCTCGGACCGGTCGCGTTGGCCACGGGCCTCGGCCAGGTGATCTTCACCTCGGTGGTGGGCTACTTCATCGCGATCGGGCTCGGGTTCGACACCGTCCCCGCCCTCTACATCGCGGTGGCGCTCACCTTCTCCTCGACCATCATCATCGTCAAGCTGCTCACCGACAAGGGCGAACTCGAGGACCTGCACGGTCGTATCGCGCTCGGGTTCCTGATCGTGCAGGACATCGTCGTGGTGCTGGCGATGATCGTCATCACCGCGTCCGGGGATGCGACGGGCGACCTGGCCGGCGAGGTGGTCGGGGTCGTGGTGCGGGCGCTGCTGCTGCTGGGCGCCGTGGTCCTCTTCGGCCGCTACCTCGCGACCCCCCTCACCCATGTCCTGGCCCGCTCATCCGAGCTGCTGGTGCTGGGCGCGGTCACCTGGGCCATCTCGTTGGCGGCGATCTCGATCCTGCTGGGCTTCAGCGAGGAGGTCGGCGCGTTCCTCGCCGGGATGTCACTGGCGTCCACGCCCTACCGCGAGGCCCTGAGCGGCCGGTTGTCGACCCTGCGGGACTTCCTGCTGGTGTTCTTCTTCATCGAGCTCGGCACGTTGTTCGAGCTGTCCAGCGCCATCGAGCAACTGAACGCGGCGGTGATCTTCAGCCTGTTCGTCCTCATCGGCAACCCGATCATCGTGCTCATCATCATGGGGTTGATGGGCTACCGGAAGAAGGTCTCGTTCAAGGCCGGGCTGACCGTGGCCCAGATCAGCGAGTTCTCCCTGATCCTGGTCGCGCTCGGGGTCACCCAGGGACAGATCGACAACGACGTGGTGGGGCTGGTCACGGCCGTCGGGCTGTTCACGATCAGCGCGTCCACCTACCTCATCACCAACTCCGATGCGATCTACGCCCGGATCGAACCGGCCCTGCGGATCTTCGAGCGCAAGCAGCCCACGGCCAGCGTGGACCTCGATGAGGAGGCGCCCCGGCCGGAGTACGTGGTCGTCGGGCTCGGCCGCTTCGGTTCCACGGTGCTGCAGGAACTGGTCGACAGCGGTGACGAGGTGCTCGGTGTGGACTTCAACCCGCGCAACGTCCGCTCGGACGCGTGGGTGGTGCCGGTGATCTACGGCGACGCGGAGGACCCGGACCTGGCCTCCCAGATCCCCCTCGAACAGACGCGCTGGGTGATCAGCACCCTGCGACGACTCGAACCGAACCTCCAACTGTTGAGCTCACTGCGCCGGTCCGGCTACCAGTGCCGCGTCGCGGTCGCCGCCGACGACAACGACATCGCCGAGGAGCTGGCGCGAGCCGGTGCCGACCTGGTCTTCCGCCCGCTCCACGAGGCCGCGAGCCCGTTGATGGACCTGGTCCACGGCTTCGACGTGCCGGAGTGAAGCGGGGTCACCGGCCGCGACGGTGACCCCGGTCGTGCGGCTCTTCGCTGCAGGACCCGAAGGATGCCGCGCGGGGGCCCCGTGGCGCGCGAGAGCCGTGCCACGCGGGAGCACCCTGCCACGCGGGAGCCCCCTGCCACGCGGGAGCACCCTGTCACGCGGGAGCACCCTGTCACGCGGGAGCCGTGCCACACGGGAGCACCCTGCCACGCGCGGCCCGCTCAGCGCCGCAGGACCCCGAGCGCCACGACCCACAGCCGAGCCCGATCCCGGATCGGATCGGGTCGCACCTCGACGGTGAGGTCCTGGAGGCCGTGCGAACGACACAGCGCCGTCAGCTCCACCTCGGTGACCGAGGAGTTGTAGACGCGGCCGAGCACCGGGTCGTCATCGGGAGCGAGATCATCGGTACCGCGGTAGCCGGAGAGGTAGACGGGACCGGTGTCCAGGAACCCCAGCAGCTTCGCGAAGGTCGGTCGCCACGCCGCCCGGGGCAGATGGGCGAAGCTGCCGGACAACCACAGGCCCCCGAAGGACCGGGGCGTGAAGGGCAGATCGTGGAGCGGGGTCTGGACCAGGGGATGGCGCGGCAGCAACATCCGGGCCTCGCGCAGCGCCCCGAGCGAGAGATCGACCCCGACCGGGTGGACGCCCGCGTCCCGCAGCAGCCGCAGGTCGTTGGCCGGACCGCAGCCCGCGTCGAGGACCAGATCGCCGCGCTGGGCGAGCGCGGCGAAGCGTCGCACGTCGGCGACGGGGCGGCGCAGGCGCAGGGACTCCTGGTAGGCGCGCGCGTGCTCGTCGTACGCGGCCACGCTGCTCAGCGTGCGCTCGTCCAGCTCCACGCTCGCTCCTGCTCCGATGGGCCGACCGGCGACCCGACCCCGTCCGTCGATGCTAGTGACCCGTCGACGAGCCGACGAGCCGAGGGCACTGACGGCTCGGCAGCGCTTGGACCGTCGACCGGGGTCGGGCCGCGCGTCGGGGGCCGGCCGCGCCGTCAGGCGTCGACGACCGCTGCCACGTCATCCGTGAGCTGGAAGGTCCGATCCAGTCCAGTGACCTCGAGGACCTGGCGGATGCGGTCGTTCGCCCCGGCGAGGACCAGCCGGCCGCCGTGCAGCCGGGCGCGACGCAAGGCTCCGACCAACACCCCGAGCCCGAAGGAGTCGAGGAACTGCAGGTCGGCGAGGTCGACGACGACCCGGTGCGCGCCCGCGTACTGGGCCTCCTGGAGCGCCTGCCGCAGATCCGGAGCCGTGGCCACGTCCAACTGACCCGACAGGGTCACCACGGTCCCCTCGTCGCGCTCGTCGATCCGGACGTCCAACAGCCGCACGGCACCACCTCCGACGGTTCCACGCTAGTTGGCGACGGCCGGCCATCCGCTACGAGGATCCCCGCCGCAGGCGTCCCAAGGCGTCCGCCGAGGTCCCGAGGCGTCCGCCGGCTCCGACGCCCGCGCGCCAGCGTGCTGCGGCCAGGACCCCGCCCCACCGGTGCGAGGTAGCGTCGGGTGGCCCCGGCCGGACGAGGTGCCGCCATCGACCCGCGTGACGTGCTCGAGGTGCTCGCCCGGACCACCTCGGACGGGCCGGCGCGGCACGCCGACGACCGCCGCGGGGTCACCGTGGCCGCGGAGGAGGCGGACGACGGTGGCCTCGTCCACCTCGAGCGGCTCCCGGCCCGCCGCGCCCGGACCACGCCCTGGCCCGATGATCTGCCCGATGCGCTCGTGGAGCGGCTCCGCGCCGACGGCGTGGAGCAGCTGTGGTCGCACCAGGCCGAGACACTGGCACTGGCGCGCAAGGGACGGCACCTGGTGCTGGCCACCGGAACCGCCTCGGGAAAGAGCCTCGCCTACCAGCTCCCCGCGCTGGAAGCGCTCCACCTCGACGACCGCTCCGTGGTCCTGCACCTCTCGCCGACGAAGGCGCTCGCCCACGATCAGCTGCGGGCGCTGCGCCAACTGCGGTTGCCGTGGCTGCGGGCGGCGGTGCTCGATGGCGACACGCCACGTGAGGAGCGGGCCGCGATCCGGCGCACCGCCAACTGGGTCCTGACCAACCCCGATCTGCTCCACGCCTCGCTCCTCGGCGACCACCAGCGGTGGGCCGACGTCCTGCACCGCTGCCGGGCGGTGGTCGTGGACGAGTCCCACGTCGCCCGGGGGGTGTTCGGCAGCCACGTCGCCCTGGTCCTGCGGCGGCTGCGGCGGCTGCTCGAGCGCTACGGCGCGGACCCGGTGTTCCTGCTCGCCTCGGCGACGGTGGGCAACCCCGGGGAACACGCCTCGGCGCTGACCGGGCTGGAGGTCACCGAGGTGGTGCGCGACGGGGCGCCGCGGGGCCCTTCGCACCTCGGTCTGTGGCTGCCGCCGCTGGAGGAGGACGGCGAGCGGCGACGCTCGACGCTGCGCGAAACGGGTGAGTTGCTGGCGGCCTTCGTCGGCGCTGAGGTCCAGACGCTCGCGTTCACCCGCAGCCGCAAGGGCGCAGAGGTGATCGCCGCCATCGCCCGCGAACGGCTCGGTGACACGATCGACGCGGCCGGTGTTCCCCTGGCGGACGCCGTCGCCGCGTACCGCGCGGGCTACCTCGCCGAGGACCGGCGTGCACTGGAGGCGGGCCTGCGGGACGGGCGCCTGCGCGGGGGGGCCGCGACGGAGGCGCTGGAGCTCGGTATCGACGTCAGCGGGTTGGACGCCGTGCTGCTGGCGGGCTGGCCCGGGACGACCGCGGCGTTCTGGCAGCGGGTCGGGCGGGCGGGGCGCCGGGGGACCGCGTCGGTGGCGGTGCTCGTCGCGCAGGAGGACCCGCTCGACCACTACCTCGTGCTGCATCCCCGCGCGCTGCTGACCCGCGACCCGGAGGACGCCATCGTCGACCCGGGGAACCCCTACCTGCTGGGACCGCACCTGCGCTGCGCCTGCCAGGAGGCACCCCTCGACGACGAGGAGGCCGCGAGGTGGTTCGGGCCGACGGCGCCGGACCTGCTGGCCGCGGAGGTCGCTGCTGGCCGGCTCCGGCGGCGGGATGGTCGCCACTTCTGGACCGGGCGCCACCGCGCCGCCAGCGAGGTGGGTCTGCGCAGCACCGGCGGCACACCCGTGCGCATCGTCGACGCCGGGACCGGACAGGTGATCGGCGACGTGGACGAGGTGCGCGCCCACCGCCAGGTCCACACCGGCGCGATCCACCTCCACCAGGGCCGGGTGCTCCGGGTCGCGGCGCTGGACCTCGACGCCCACGTCGCGCTCGTCGAGGATGCCGGCACCTCCGAGCTGACGACGCGGCCGCGCACCGACACCGACGTCCAGGTGCTCGCGACCGAGGAGCGCACCGACTGGGGGGACATCGAGGTCGCCGTCGGCCGGGTCGAGGTCACCTCCCGGGTCACGGGCTACGAGGTGCTGCGCGTCGGCACCGGCGAGGTCCTCGAACGCATCGATCTCGACCTGCCGCCCACCGAGCTGCGCACGGTCGCGGTGTGGTGGTCGATCCCCGAGGGTCTGCTGGACGACGACGGGCTGGCGCCGCAGCGCGTGCCCGGCTCGCTCCACGCTGCCGAGCACGCCGCCATCGGGATGCTGCCACTGCTCGCGCTGTGCGACCGCTGGGACCTCGGCGGGCTGTCGACGGCGCTGCACCCGGATACGGGACGGCCCACGGTGTTCATCTACGACGGCGTGCCGGGTGGGGCCGGCCTCGCCGAGCGCTCCTACCGACGGTTGCCGGAGCACCTGTCGGCGACCCGGGCGACGATCGCCACCTGTCGTTGCGTGGCGGGGTGCCCATCCTGCGTCCAGAGCCCCAAGTGCGGCAACGGCAACGAGCCCCTGGACAAGGAGGGTGCGGTACGCGTGCTGGACCTGTTGCTGACGAGGGCGCCCTGACGCCCAGGGGTGGGCGCTCCCGGGGGGTGGCCGAGGACGGGCGGCCCACCGCGAGGACGGGCAGCGCGGTGACCGGCAGCGCGGTGACCAGCGGCGCGGTGACCGGCAGTGCGGCGACCAGCGGCGCGGCGACCGGCAGCGCGGTGACCGGCACCACGGCGACGTTCATCTCGGCGGCTCGACCAGGGCCGCCGCCGCGTCCGCCGCGACCCGAGAGGCGCCGAGCGTAGGAAGCACGATGCCGGGCACGGGCACGCTGACGGTGACCACCGCACGGCCCGCGCCTGGCGTGCAAGCGCAGGCCTCCAACTGGCCGCCGCCAGCGACCGCCACCCGGTCGGCCTCTCGGATCGGTGACACCGCCCTGGCCCCCTCGACGTCCGCCGACACCGCAGCCAGTGCGACCGCGTCGGCGAGCGTCTGGGCTCGGGCAGCTGCGGTCAGGTACGCACCGAGGTCGATCACGGCGATCGCCGCGAGCGTCCCCATCCACAGCAGCATCGGCAGCGCCACCGTCGCGAACCCGCCGGACCAGCGTTGCGCGCCGTCACCGACCCATGGGTCGGGCCGGGGCCTCACGGGGCCACCGGCCCGTGGATGGGACCGCCGCTCGGGCGCCCCGGTCCCACCGCCGGTTCGACCCGGCCGACCGCGCGCGCGGAGAGGCGGTGGTCAACGGGGCCGATCGTTCGGGTCGTGTGGACCCGCACCGTCACCAGATCGCCGTCGTGGCGGACCACCGGGTGGACCTGGACAGTCAGGTCGAGCTCAGGCGCAGCCTGCCGAGCTGCCGTGGCGACGCCGTCGGCGCCGCTGCTGACGACCGCCGCGCGGACGCCCGCACGTGCTGCTTCGTGCAGCAGCAGGACGTCGCGGACGAGCCCGAGGGCCAGGAGCAGCCCGACGACCAGCAGCGCGAGCGCGGGCAGGATCCACACCGCCTCCAGGCTGAGCACCCCGGCTTGCCGGGCGTCGGCAGCCGGCCAGCCCTCGCCAGGGTCCGGCGAGGAGGTAGGTGACCGTCGGGGCGACGGACGCGGCGCCGGCGGCGCCGCCGGCGCCGCCGTCGCGACCGGACACGAGACCGCCTCCGCCTCGAGGACGACTCGGGAGGTGGGGCGCACCCCGACCCTGAGCGCCGCGGTGGGGCGCACCTCGGCGCACCCCACCCCGGCCAGCGACCGACTCATGCGCCGACGAGGCTGCGGGCGTGCCGCAGCAGGGCGTTGAACAGCGTGACGAGCGCGCCGCCACTCGCCCACTGGATCACCACACCGGCCACGGTCGCGGCCACGACGGCCAACAGGCCGTACTCGGTGACGAGCGAGCCGTCCTCCGCGGTATCGGCACCTGCGACCGCGTCGGTGACGTGCCCCACACCGCGGAGCTCCCGGTCACCAGACCGGGCGCGACGAGCATCCGCCGCGTCCGGGTTGTCTCGCAGGGCCAGGCGGTCGGCGGCGCCCGCCCGCCGCGGTGCTGGCCCCACCGCTGGCGTTGCCGTCGCGGAGGGGTGGGCGGCCATCGCCGCGGCCAGGCGGTCGCTGTGGTCGAGCTGTACCAGGTGCTGCATCCTTGCTCCTCTCGGTCAGTAGCCGGCTGCCGACAGACCGGTCTGGACGATCGGCGCACCGATCAGCAGCACGGTCGCCGGCAGCAGGCACAGGGCGGTGGGGAAGGTCAGCTGCGCGGGGAGGCGCTCGGCGGCGGCCAGGACCCGCGCGAGGTCGTCAGCCCGGAGTTCCCGGGCGAGGTGGCGCACGCTCGGCGCCACGGGAGCTCCCATGCGCTCGGCCGCAGCCAGGAGCACGGCCAGACGGTGGAGCGGGTCGGACGGCGCACCGGTGCGCTGCGGGCGGCGCGCTGCCCGTCGGTCGGTGGCCCCCGCTGCCCGTCGGTCGGTGGCCTCCGGTGCCCGTCGGTCGGTGGTCCCCGCTGCCCGTCGCTCGGATGCCCCCGGTGCACGTCGGTCGGCCGCCTGGGGTGCACGTCGCTCGGCTGGCTCGGATGCTGCTCGCTCAGCTGGCCGCCGCACGCGTCGGTCGGCCGTCCGGGACGCGGGTCGTGCGGTTGCCCGCAGCTCACCTGCGTCGGGCACCCGGCCCACGGCCGATCGGGTCCGGCCCACGGCCGATCGCGGGCCAGGGCGCGGCCCCCGACGGGCGGGTGCCCCGTAGCCACTGGCGAGGTCGCCGGCGACATCCCCGCCGACGATCTCCTCCGGGCCCATCCCGAGCTCCAGACCGAAGGCCAGTCGCCGCAGCCGGGTGGCATGGGCCGGTAGGGCGTCAGCCGCCAACCGGAGCGCCTCCGGCCCGCTGACCCCGGCGGTCAGGGCCGTGGCGACGAGGTCCGCGGCCTCGTCGACCCCGACCGTCAGCAGCGGCCGCGGTCGACGTGACGACACCACGTGCTCCACGGCCAGCCCGGTCAGTAGCCCGGGCACCGGGCCGGAGAGGCGGTACGCGACCACCGCGGCCACCACCGCAGCCCCGATGGCGAGCGGATCGCGGGTGGAGGGCCCTGCGGTGGTGCGTCCGACCCGCCGGACCAGCACCACGACGATGACGGCCCCGAGAGCGAGCAGTCCGAGCCCGACGGCCAGCACCATCAGCCCGATGCCGCTGGAGTAGAACGCGAGCAGATCGGCACCGACCAGACGCGCCAGACCTGGCACCAGCAGGATCGGCGCGAGCAGCAGCCCGCCGGCGACCGCCCGGGTCTGGGCGCTGGCGACCGCCACGGCCCGCTGGCCACGACGGACATCGTCGCGGGCCGCCTCTGCGACCTCGACCGCCGCCAGCAGCGGAGCGCCCACCGCCTGCGCCAGCTCGACGGCGCGACGACAGCGCTCGGGGAGGTGCTCGAGGTCACCGATCGGGGCCCCGACCGCGACCGCCAGCCGGAGCTCGTCCAGCGCACGGTCCTGGTCACTGGTCACCTCGCTGCTCTGGCCACTGCTCAGGAGCACGACCACACCTCCTCGACCTCGGCGCCGGCAGCCCCGGGGCGAACGGTCAGGAGGCCGGCGACGCGGCGACGTCCGGTGGGATCACGGTCGAGTCCCACCACCAGGTCGATCGCCGCAGCGACCTGTGCCCGGGCAGCGGGCAGGGGGATCCCGGCGAGCAGCGCCATCCCCTCGAGGCGCACGATCGCCTCCTCGGGGCCGTTGGCATGCACGGTGGTCATCGACCCGTCGTGGCCGGTGTTCATGGCCTGCAGCAGGTCGGCGACCTCCGGCCCCCGGACCTCACCGACCACCAACCGGTCCGGCCGCATGCGCAGGGCGTTGCGCAGCAGCGTGGCGATCTCCACGCCACCCGCACCGTCGGGGGAGGCGGCGCGGGTGCGCAGGTGGACGGTGTGAGCGGCCGGTCGGCGCAGCTCCGGAGCGTCCTCGATCACCACGACCCGGTCCTCGCCCACCTCGCCCAGCAGTCGGGCCAGCAACGTGGTCTTGCCCACGCCGGCACGGCCGCTGACGGCGAGGTTGCGACGGGACCCCACCGCATCGAGGAGGTGGTCACGGACCTCGGTGGGGACGCTGCCCGCGGCGGCCAGCTCCTCCCAGCTCGGCACCACCGCCGGCACCCGACGCAACGTGACGGTCGGCCGCTCGGCCAACGGAGGCAGGATGGCGTGCAACCGGACCCCACCGGGCAGGACGGCGTCGACGAAGGGATGCGCCCGATCGAGCCGAGCGCCGAGCGGCCCGAGGAGCCGGGCCAGCACGCGAACGAGGTGCTCGTCGTCCTCGAAGGCCACCGGGACTCGCGTGACCCGACCCTCCCGCTCGACGTGCACCTCGTCCGAACCGTTGACCATCACGTCGGTCACCGCCGGGTCGCGGAGCACCGACTCGAGGGGCCCCAACCCCCCGAGATCGTCGACGAGGTCCCGCACCAACCGCGCCCACACCTCGGGGGCCGCCACGACCCCCTCAGCGGCCAGTGCCCGGGCGACGGCTCGGCGGAGCGTCGCGCGGTCGACGCGGTCGCTCACCAGCTCCGCGTCGTCCCTGAGCCGCCGGGCGACCGCGTCGCGGAGCTGCGGGGAGAACCCCGGTGCCACGGCCGAGGGGATCCTCCGGCCCGCTGTGTGGCCCCCGCGGTGCCCGGGAGCGACATCGCTGCCGGTGCTGGTGTCGTTGCGTCCCACGGTGTGCGCCGATCCCGCCCCCGGGTCGGTGGTGACTGCGCGATCGGCTCCGCTGCCGAGCAGCGCGGCGCGATCACGTGCGATGTGGTGGTGGCTGCGTCAGGTCAGGTCGAGGCCGTGGCCCGGCCCGTCGGCGCTCCTGCGACCAAGGGCTGGAGCCGTCGCAGCCAGCTGCCCGGCAGCCCCGCCGGCAGGCGGCCCATCGCCCCGGCTCTCGCCACCCGGGCCGACCAGGGCAGACGGAGCAGTGCCCTGCCACCCGCAGCGGCCAGAACGGCCCGGTGCGGTGCCGGCCCCTCACCGACCACCACGACCACCGCAGCGGTGGTCGTCCGCATGGCGGCGAGACCGGCCGCATCCGGGCGGCATACCAGCACGTCGGCATCCGGGTCGGGCCCGGCATCGAGCACCATCGCCTCGATCGCGGGGTCGATCACCTCGGGGACCGGGTCATGATCGACCAGCCGCACGACCCTGAGCGACTCGAGCCCCGGCGACCGCTGGGCGACCGACCACAGGTCACCGCCGCCCAGCGCGGCCGTGGGGACACCGCGCCATGGCACCCCGAGCCCTCGCACGCACACCAGCGTCCGGGCTCCGGTCCAGGCCCGCAGACCGCCGAGAGCGAGCGCGACGGTGGTCGTACCCACCCCGCCGGCGCCACCGCCGATGACGAGCCGGGAGGTGGACGTCGAACGCTGACGCGAGGTGGCCAACAGGCTCGCAGCGACGTCCGAGAGCCGCTCCCGGTCGCTGGGCCAGCCGAGCACCGCCGACGGCACCAACCGGGTCCCGGCCGCGGCGGCGACCGCGGCGGCCGCTGCGGCGGCGCGTACCGGATCGCTCCCGTCGCGCAGCAGGAGGATCGTCGGCAGATCGCTGCCAGTGCCGACCTCCACGCCGGGGCGCGGGTGCCCAGCGCCCCCAGGGTGCCCAGCCCGGCCAGGGTCCCCAGCCCCGCCAGGGCGCCCAGCGCCGCCAGGATCCGCGAGGTGGTCGCGGAGCAGGAGCACGGGCGGCACGGGATCGTCCTCGGCGCCGTCGACCACCTGCCAACCCAGAACTCCCTCGAGCCAGCTGCGGACCGGCTCCGCGTGCACGTCGCCGAGGTGGAGCGCGACGGGCAGCGCCGCGTGGGGACCGCCCTCCCCCTGCGCACCGGCGCCGGATGCCGCCATGGCCTCCCCGGCCCGTCGCCCGCCCGGGGCGGCGCCGGATGCCTGACCCGGGACCGCGCCCTCGACCGGGTCGAGCCCGTGCTCGTGGCAGGCCTCATGGTCAGGCGATTGGTCAGGCGATGGCCCGGGTCTCGCTCGCGTCGATGGTCCCACCCCCGCCCCCGCGACCGCCGTCTCAACCGTCACCGCCGCTCCTCTCCGTCCCGCGAGCCCCACTGGCTCGCTCCGCCCGGCACCGTAGGACCGCGGAGCCTCCACCTCGACGTGGGGTTCTGCCGAGCTGTGGACAACCCATGCCGAGGCCAGCCGGCGCGGCCGCGCCTGCGCGCGCAGGGGAACCAACCAACGGCCCCGTCCGGGCGGCCCGCGAGGAAGCGGTCGCCGAGGAGGTCGCCAGGGCTACGCTCCCTGGTCCTGATCATGGAGGGGGGTAGGTGAGCGAGCACCACGACGACGGGGAGGCCCCTGCCGCGACCACGGCCGAGCCGACCGATGACCTCGGCGAGCAGTTCGCCAACGCAGCGGCGGCGGCGGCTGCCGCGGGCCAGGAGACCGAGCAACGCTACGCCCGCCCCGACGCCGACCGGCTGTCGGACCGCATGCTCGAACAGATCGCCGCGCGCTCGACCGGGGCGAAGGAGGCGGCGTTCTTCGACCTCGACAAGACGATCATCGCGAAGTCGTCGACCCTCGTCATGGGGCGGACCTTCTACCGGGACGGGCTGATCAGCTCGTCGATGGTGCTGAAGACGCTGTACGCACAGGTCGTCTACCAGCTCGCCGGCGCCGACCACGAGCGCATGGAGCAGGCGCGCCACGCCGCGCTGGAGCTGACCCGCGGGTGGGACGCCGACCGGATCCGGCACCTGGTCCGCGAGACGATGGAGGAGACCATCGCCCCGCTGGCCTACCAGGAGGCCCTGGATCTGATCGCCGCCCATCGACGTGCGGGCCGGGACGTGTGGATCGTGTCCTCGGGAGGCGAGGAGATCGTCGAGCCCTACGGCGAGTTCATCGGGGTGAAGGAGGTCATCGCGACCCGCTCCGGTCTCGACGAGGAGGGCCGCTACGACGGCACCCTCGAGTTCTACGCCTACGCCGGGGCGAAGGCGACCGCGATCCGCCAGATCGCCGAGGTCCGCCGTTACGACCTGTCGCGCTGCTTCGCCTACACGGACTCGATCACCGACCTGCCGATGATGTCGGCCGTGGGGCATCCGACGGCCGTCAACCCCGACAAGGAGCTCCGCGCCGCCGCCGAGGCGATGGGCTGGCAGATCGAGGAGTTCGCCTCACCCGTGCGCCTCCGCGACCGGTTGCCAGAGGTCACACCCGTCGGCCAGGTCGCCGCGGGGCTGGGGGCGGCGGCGCTCGCCGGGTTGCTCGTGTGGCGGTACCTGACCCGGGACTGACCGGGGACCGGCTCCGGCGTCGCCGCGGGGTCAGGTGTAGTCGCGGTGGTAGACGACCCGTCCGTCGTCGTCGAAGGCGAAGAAGCTCGCTCGTGGCAGGTCGTTCCACCGCCGACCGGCCGCGGTGTAGGAGATCGTCCACTCCACGCCCAGATCGGTGCCGTCCTCGGACTCGATCACCCGCTTGGCCTCGACGGCGATGTCCTCCTTGCCGCCGAGCCAGTCCTTGAGGTAGGCCTGGATCAGGAGGTTCCCACGGTGCGGCGGGTTGTAGGGCTCGAGGTAGAGGGCATCCGCGGTGTAGACCTCGAGCAGCTCGGAGACGTCACCCTTCGAGAGCATGCCGGAGATGCGTTCCCAGGCGGTCGCTGCGTGACCCACGGTGCTGGCCTTCCTCGCGTCGGTGCGCCGGGGGGCGTGCGGCGCTCGATCCCCCGCGCCACGGGGCTCGGAAGCGGCCGTCGAGGTCCACGGCTGGGCGCCGGGCGCTGGTCGTCGGAAGGATAGTCACCACCTCGCCTCAGCCCGCAACGCTTCCCCGCGAACTGCAGCCGCACCGGACACCGTGCAGACTGGCGGCCCCCCTCTCGATGGAGGCGTCCTTGGCCGAGCACCGCAGTCCGCAGCCCGCCGTCCCCGAGCACCTCGCCGATGTCACGAGCCACGTGCTCGCCGACGAGGAGCGGATCCGCGCCGATCTCGAGGACCTGGTGCGGATCCCGTCGATCAGTGCGTTGCCCGACCACACCGACGACGTGCGTCGCAGTGCCACCGCCACCGCCGCACTCCTGTCCGACGCCGGCCTGGAGGACGTCGAGGTCCTCGAGCTCGACGGCATGCCACCAGCCGTGACGGGGTCGTGGCTGCACGCAGGCGACCACGCCCCGACGGTGCTGCTCTACGCCCACCACGACGTCCAGCCCGTCGGCACCGCGCACCGATGGCACTCCGACCCCTTCACGCCGACCGAGCGCGATGGCCGGCTGTACGGCCGCGGGGCTGCCGACGACAAGGCGGGGATCATGACCCACGTCGCGGCCATCCGGGCCTGGCTCGCGACCCGCGGCAGCCTGCCCGTCAACGTCAAGGTCCTCATCGAGGGTGAAGAGGAGCTGGGCTCGCCCCACCTGCTCGAGCTGCTCCAAGGCTGGTCTGGGCAGCTGGACAGCGACGTCATCGTGCTCGCCGACCTCGTGAACAGAGACGTGGGCTGGCCGTCACTGACCTACGCGCTCCGCGGCATGGTGGAGCTGACGGTCCGGGTGCGGACCCTCGAGCAGCCCGTGCACTCGGGGTTGTGGGGCGGAGCGGTCCCCGACGCGCTGACCGCCACGGCTCGGCTGCTGGCGACGCTGCACGATGAGCACGGGCAGGTGGCCGTCCCGGGGTTCCTCGCCGATGTCCGGCCGACGCCCGAGGTCGAGCGCGAGCGGTTCGCCGCGCTCGGGACCGAGGAGCAGCAGCTCCGGCGGGACGTCCAGCTCCTCGAGGGCGTGCGGTTCACGGGGCATCCGGACAGCACCTTCGAGGAACGGCTGTGGCTCAGGCCCACCATCACGCCGACCGCCATGGACGTCACGCCCGTCGCCGATGCCTCCAACACGCTGCTGAGCGAGGTCACCACCCGGCTGTCCTGTCGGCTCGCACCGGGGCAGGACCCCGATCGCGCCGCCCAGGCCCTCATCGACCACCTCGTCGGCCATGCCCCCTTCGGTGCCCACGTCGAGGTGGTGACCGGTGCAGCCACCCCGGGATGGCTGATGGAGCCCACCGGCCCCGCGTGGTCCGCTGCGGTTGCGGCGATGACGGCCGCCTACGGGCGGGAGCCGGCCGCGATGGGCTGCGGGGGGTCGATCCCCTTCGTGGGTCCGTTCAGTGAGGCCTTCGACGGCGCCCCGTGCCTGCTGGTCGGGGTCGAGGATCCACGCTCCAACGCCCACGGCGAGGACGAGTCCGTCCACCTCGAGGACCTGCTCCGTGCCTGCCTGGCACAGGCCCTGCTGCTCGCCGAGCTCGCCGACCGGGCCGGTGAGCTGCGGCGCTGAGACGCCGCGTGGCTGAGGGGGGCGCCCCTCGGACGACAGGGAGGCCCCGAAGTCACGCGCCAGGACCCGTGACCCGATCGCGCGCACGGACCCGGCGCGGCCGACCCCGTGCGCACGGTGGGGGCGTCAGACCGAGCGGCGGCTGTCGGAGTGCAGCTCGCGGCGATCGCGGCGATGGCGGCGGTGCCAGGCTCGACGCAGCCGGTCGCGCTCAGCGCAGCGGGCCTGCTCTGCGCGACGGGACCGGACGACGATCTGCAGGATGTAGGGGGCGTCCACGACAGGCTCCTGGCATCGCCACGCTGGGAGATGGGCCCGACGGCGCGGGCCCCGTGCCACCCACCACCGTGACACGGGTCTCGTCAGGGGGGCAGGGGCTCCACGCCACAACGACCACCACCCACGGCAACCTCCCAGCCGCAAGGGCGGGAGACCGTGGGTGGTGGGCTCGGCCCGGGGGGAGGCCGAGGAGTGGCCGGACGGTCGTTCGTGATCGGGGCCGCGTCGCGGGCCGCGAGGGGTCGGTTCGGGTGGCTCCGGCTAGGCGGCGAGGGGGCGTCCGGGCTGCCGGTTCAGGCGGCGCGCTCGACCTCGTACCCCGCGTCGCGGGCGTGCCGGGATGGGACCCGGCGGTCGGCGAAGGCCGCCAAGGAACGGGCCGTCCGCGCGAGGCTGCTGCCACCCACGTGCCGACGTAGGCGCCGCCTGGCGGCACGTTCCGCGTCCTCGGCCATGCGGGTGCGAGCCAGGGACTGGTATGTGTGGAGATCGAGCATGTCGATCACCTCCTTGTGGGGTGTTCGCAGCGGATGCGGGATCCGGAACGGGGGCGCTGTCCTCGCTGCGGGGCCGCTGCGTACGATGGTCATCTAACCATAGTATTCGATGTACGTCAAACCTCTCGATATGGAAAGTTCGTTCTTCAGCGAACATCGGATGGGCCCAGTGACGTCGCTCCATCGAACGGAGAGGAGGGAGCATGGGGCCCGAAGGTCGCAGGTGGGTCGACCTGGACCGGATGGAGCGGTAGGGTGCCCCGGTCGAAACTCATCGAACGGTGCGCCGCACCGTCCCGGACGTCGAGGTCGACCGTGCGCGTCAAGGATCTGCGTCCGACGAACCCCGCAGCCGCTCCCGAGCTGTCGGTCCGGGCATCCGCTGCCGCCGAACTGCTCCGCCTGATCGGCGTCCTGGTCGACGACACCGAGGAGTACGACGTCGGGCCCGAGCGCCTCGCGGAGCTGCGGGGCCAGCTCTCGGAGGAGCACCTGTCCGCGCTCCGAGCCCTCGACGGCGGGTCAGGTGTCTCCTTCCACGTCCTGTCGCTCCTCGGCTCCGACCTGCCGGAGCCCGCCGGGGTGGAGGAGATGATCGCCGCGCTGGAGGCGGACCCCGGCCTCGGATGGCGGTTGCTGCTGGCCCACCACGCCCACCAGGATCAGCGACCTGACCTCGAACTGTTGGAGGCCGTGGTCATCGGTCGGGACGGGGCGCTGGCCACCCTGCTCGACGACCTCGAGTGCGCGAGCGAGCTCGCGGACGAGGTCAGCTCCCTGCTGGCCACCGACCCCGAGGAGCACGGGCAGCGCCTCCTGGCGGCGATCCGGGCGGTCCAGCCGCTGTGGGACAGCGTCGCCCACGAGTCGATGCACGCCATCAACCGTGACGTCGAGTACCGGCAGTCCCAGATCGATGCGGGCAAGACCGTGGCCGAGATCGTGCTGGCAGCCACCAACGGCTACGAGCTCTCCGAGGACCCCTCCGTCCGCCGCATCGTGCTGCTGCCCAGCTTCTGGATCCGACCGTGGCTGGTGGTCGGCCGCCGGGCCGATGCGGAGGTGCTGACCACGGTCGTGGCGGAGGAGTTCCTGATCCTCCCCCCGGAGGCCCCCTCGCCGGCGTTGCTCAAGCTGTTCAAGGCGCTGGCCGACGAGAGCCGTCTGACCCTGCTGCGACGTCTGTCCAGTGGCCCGATCAGCCTCACCGAAGCGACGGCGGAGCTCGACGTCGCCAAGGCCACCGCCCACCACCATCTGTCGATCCTCCGGCAGGCCGGGCTGGTGATGATCGGCGGGGAGGGCCGTGGTTCGCGGTACGCGCTCCGCCAGGACCCACCGGCGGTGGCCGCGCAGGCGCTGGCCGCCTACCTGCAGCCCCACCGCGCCTCTAGCCTCGGCCACCGAGACCCAGAGGAACCCTGAACGGCCAGGACGACCAGGCGCACAGGAGGCAGCAGGTGTCGGACCCCCGGGCGGACGGCTACTCCGAACACGACACGGCACGCCCCCCCGGCCGCGAGGATCCGGACGACTACCGCAACCCCTTCGCCCGAGACTACGACCGGCTGGTGCACACCACCGCCTTCCGCCGCCTGCAGGGCAAGACCGGCGTGGTCGCCCCCGGTGAGGCCGACTTCTTCCGCACCCGCCTGACCCACACCATCGAGGTCGCCCAGCTCGCACGGCGGCTGGGGTGGAAGCTCGGCGCGCACCCCGACCTGGTCGAGGCCGCCGCGATCATGCACGACTTCGGCCACGCCCCCTTCGGCCACATCGGTGAGGAGGAGCTGTCGGCGGCGATCGATGACACCGCCCGGGCCTGGGGGCTGGACCCCGCCGAGGTGGGCGGGTTCGAGGGCAACGCGGAGACCTTCCGGCTCGTCGGCGCCCGGCTGTACGGCTACGGCACCCAGCCCGGGCTGAACCTGACCCGCGCCACGATGGATGCGGCCGTGAAGTACCCCTGGGAGCGTGGCGAGGTCAGCGACACGAAGTGGTGCTTCTACCCCACCGAGCGGGAGCTGGCGGCATGGGTCCGTGACGGGGTGCCCGAGCATCGCCGTCACACCCAGAGCTTCGAGACCCAGGTCATGGAGTGGGCTGACGACGTGTCCTACTCCGTGCACGACATCGAGGACTTCTACCTCGCCGGCTCCCTGCCCCTGGCGCTGCTCACCCAGTCCGCCGAGGCCCGGGAGCGCATGGCCGCGCAGCTGGTCGCCCGGCGTTCGGCACGCGGCAAGCTCGCCACCGGCCCGAGCGACGATCCGGCCCGCTACACCGGCGCCGACCTCACCGCCGCCTTCGAGGAGCTGTTCACCGAACGCGACGGTCCCTTCGAGGGGTTCCGGTCGCTGTCGGGGGAGTTCGATGGCTCGGGCGAGTCCCGACAGGCCATGCGGACCATGCGCAAGCGCCTGATCGACCGGTTGGTGCACTCGGTGACCGTGCGCGACCCGTCCGCACCGACCCGGCGCCACGAGAACGATCTCGTCATCCCCCGCGACGCCCGGCTGATGAACGATGTGCTGCGGGATCTGCTGTGGATCTTCGTGATCGAGCACCCACGGATGGCCACCTACCAGCACGGTCAGCGTCGGGTGGTCAGGGAACTGTTCGAACTCCACGCCGCCACGGTGCACCGTGGACGCGGGGACACCTCGCTGTTCCCCCGGCACCTACAGGTCGATCTGCGCCAGCTGCTCGAGGCGACGGACCGGGTGGACGCGGAGCCGGAGGTGCTGCGCATCATCGCCGATCACATCGTGGCGATGACCGACGACTCCGCGGCGCGGATGCACCGCCGCCTGACCGGCCACGTCAGCCGGGGGTTCACCGACCTGTTCTGACGGTGAGGCCGGCCGGCTCGCTCAGCCGAGGTCGGCGACCGCCGCGCGCAGGTGGTCGTCGACCGCGTCGATGAACGCCTCGCCGACGAACAGCGCGGCATCGTTGTGGCCGGCACCGGGGATCTCGACCAGCGTCGCGTCGGCCCGACGCGCCACCTCACGGGACAGCCTCGTCGGCACGATGCGGTCGGCGTCACCCGCCACCACCAGCACCGGTCCGTCGTAGCCCTCCAGGTACTCGGAGGTCGGGTGGCGGTGTCGCAGCAGGGTCCGGATCGGAAGGAACGGGTAGGCGGCCCGGCCGACATCGGCCAGCTCGGGGAAGGGCGAGCGCAGCACCAGGGCTGCCGGGGGACGCTCGGCTGCCAGCGCGGCGACGACCGCGCTGCCGATCGACTCACCGAGGTAGGCGATGCGTGCCACCTCGACGTCGGCACGGACATCGAGGTGGTCGCGGGCCGCCCGGGCATCGGCCACCAAGCCCTCCTCGCTGGGGCGTCCCGGGTTCCCGCCGTACCCACGGGGCTCGAGCAGCAGGACGGCGTGACCCCGCTCGTTGAGGGCGCGGGCGGTGGGGACCCGACCAGCGCGGTTCCCGGCGTTGCCGGGAGCCAGCAGGACCGTGGTGACCGGCTCGGCGTCGGGGGCGAGGTACCAGGCGGTCAACTCCAGCCCGTCCTCGGTCGTCAGCGCCACCACCTCGACGTCCGCGGGTGGTTGGGGGTCGGTGGTGTCCGGGAGGTAGATCAGCTGCCGCTGGAACACCGCAGCGAGGAGCACCAGGGCGAGCCATGCCCCGCCCACTGCCAGCAGGATCCGGCCGATGGTCGCGAGCATGGCACCTCCGTGATCACCTGATCGTGCCCCGATCCGACGCGCACCAGGGTGGGGAGGGCCGGTTCGGGCACCTCGACCGGGTGAGCGGTGGCCGCTCTACCGGGGCCACTTGCTCGTGGCCGGCTCGAGGACCTGTACGGTGTCACCTCCACCGCACCGCGTCGGGTCTACTCGTCCCCATCTTCCTTGGGGCAGCCCGCACCGCAGTGCGTCTAGATAGGGACGAATTCATGCCAGAAGGTACCGTTAAGTGGTTCAACGCCGACAAGGGCTTCGGTTTCATCCAGCCCGAGGACGGCGGCGACGACCTGTTCGTGCACTTTTCCGCGATCCAGTCCGAGGGCTACAAGTCCCTGGACGATGGTCAGCGCGTCAGCTTCAACGTCGGTCAGGGCCAGAAGGGCCCGCAGGCGACCGAGGTCACCCCTCTCTGAGGTGACGATGCGCACCCGATCGTGAGGTTCGGACAGCTCTAGGGCCCGACGGACACCAGGATCGAGACGAGCCCCGCCGTACCTCGGCGGGGCTCGCTGCATGATCGGGGACCCGGCGCGGCTCAGCCGGTCTGGGTGTACAGGCCGTCGATCACGTCGGAGTACTTGGTGTGTATCACGTTGCGCTTGAGCTTCAGCGACGGGGTCAGCTCCTCGGACTCCGCCGTCCACTCCGCCGGCACGATGGCCCACTTGCGGACCTGCTCCACCCGGGCGAGCTCGGCGTTGCCGGCGTCGATCGCCTGCTGGATCTCGGCCAGCACCTTCGGGTGCTGAGCCGCCTCGGCGACCGAGCCGAAGCTCAACCCCTGGGACTCGGCCCAGCCAGGCAGGGCCTCCGCATCGAGCACGACCAGCGCCGAGACGAAGGGCCGCTCGTCGCCGACGGCGCACAGCTGGGCGATGAGCGCCGAGCGTTGCTTGATGGACTCCTCGATGTTGTTGGGCGAGAGGTTCTTGCCGCCCGCGGTGATGATCAGTTCCTTCTTGCGACCCACGATGCGCACGTACTCGTCGCCATCCATGGTGGCCAGGTCACCGGTGTGCAGCCATCCGTCGGCGTCGATCGCCTCGGCCGTGGCCTCGGGACGGTTCAGGTAGCCGGTGGTGATGATCGGCCCACGGGCGAGCAGCTCCCCGTCCTCGGCGATCCGGACCTCGATGCCGGGCAGGGGGGTACCGACGGTGCCGATCCGCACGTTGCCCGGCGTGTTGGCGGTGATGACCGCCGTGGACTCGGTCATCCCGTAGACCTCGAGGATCTCGATGCCGATGGCGGTGAAGAAGGTCAGCAGGTCCGCGCTGATGGGGGCGGCACCCGAGAGGGCGTAGCGCAGCTCGTCCAGACCGAGGCCGTCACGGATCTTGGAGAACACGAGCTTGTCGAACACCGCGTGCTGCAGCCGGATCTTCAGCGGCGGGGTGCGGCCGGCCAGCTCCGCGCGGACCTTCTCCTTGCCCACCTCGACGGCCTTGAGCGCCAGCTTGCGCCGGCGCTCGTTCTCGGTCTCGTGGATCTTGCCCATGATCCGGGTGTGCATCTTCTCCCACACCCGGGGCACGGCCATGAAGATGTTGGGCCGGGCCTCCTGCAGGGTGGGCAGCACCTCGGCGACGTCCTTGACGAAGTAGATCGTGCCCCCGGCCCGGATCCCGACGTAGTGGGTCGTCATGCGCTCGGCGACGTGGGCCAGCGGCAGGTACGACACCCCGCGGTTGCCGGCCTGGATGTCCAGTAGGTCCATCACCACGGCCAGCTGGTAGAGCAGTGCCTTGTGGGTGATCACCACGCCCTTCGGCGGCCCCGTCGTGCCGGAGGTGTAGATCAGGGTCACCGCGTCGTCGGGGGTGACGCCACGCCAGCTGTTCTCGAGCTCCCCGTGCCCGGTCTCCAGGGCGCGCTCGCCCCGTTCCAGCAGCTCGGCGTAGGTGATGACGTCGTCGCGGCCGTCGACGTCGACACCCGTCGGGTCGACCACGACCAACACCTCCAGCGCGGGGAGCTGCTCCCGCACGGCGTCCCACGTGGCGAGGAACGCAGCATCCTCGACGATCGCGACCTTGGCCGCGCAGTTCTCCGCGATGTAGCGGATCTGGTCGGTGGCGAGGGTGTTGTACACCGACACCGGGACGCCCCCCGCCATCAGGGCGCCCACGTCGGCGACGACGTGCTCAGGGCGGTTGGTCATCATCAGGGCGACGTGGTCCCCGTGCCGGACGCCGTAGCCGCGCAACGCCATGGCGACGTGACTGGCCTGGGTGCGGTACTCCCCCCAGGTCAGCGTCCGGAAACCGTCGCCCTCCTTGATCACCAGGGCCGGCCGGTTCCAGTTCGCATCGCAGGTCGCAGCGAACACGTCCAACAGGGTGCGACCCTCGGTCCGCGCGAGCAGTTCCTCGCGCACTCCCATCAGCTGCTCCGACATGCGGTCTCCCTCCGCTCGATTGCCCGCAGCACAGCCGAGCGGAGCGGCCAGGTCAAGCCCGGGCGTGCACGAGTGTCCGCGCGTCGCGTCCACGTCGCGTCCGCGTCGCGGCCACGGGCGGCATCGGCGGCATCCGCGGGCGGCATCGGCGGCATCCGCGGGCGGCCACGGGCGGCCACGGGCGGCATCCGCGGGTTGCTCGCGCACCTCGCGGGGACCTGTCCCTGCCACGGTGCGCGAGCAACTCCGGCGGCGCCGGTCACACCCCCAGGTCGCGGCGGTCGTAGGCCACCACGGCGGCGGCGCCGGTCACACCCCAGGTCGCGGCGGTCGTAGGCCACCACGGCGGCGGCGCCGGTCACACCCCCAGGTCGCGACGGTCGTAGGCCACCACGGCGGCGACCAGGCTGACCAGCGCCAGCACGACCAGCGCCGCCGCACCGGGCAACCCGAGCCCCTCGTTGAGCGGGTCGTTCCCGAGGTACCAGTGGAAGGGCGACAGTCGTTCGAGCCAGGCGCCGTCGTCGAGCAGCGGCGCCAGCGCGTTGGCCACGTAGGCGAGCACGGCCACTGCGGCACCCACCGCGAGCGCCAGCGCCCGACGACCCGTGGCGGCCCCGACGGCGAAGGTCACGCTCCCGAGCGCCAGCACGAGCAGCAGCAGCCCGATGGTCGCGCCGAGCAGCGGCCCGGTGGCGATGTCCATGCCGAGCGCCCGGGCGAGGCCCAGCGAGACCGCACCGACCAGCACCGCCAACCACACCACGCCGAGCACCAGCGCGAGGTAGCGCTCCAGCAGCAGCCGGGTGCGCCCGACGGTGCTGGTGGCCTCGAGCTCGAGCACGCCGGCCTCCTCCTCGCCCGCGATGAGCCGAGCAGCCAGCCCCAGGGCGAAGACCAGCATCAGGATCGGAGCGAGCAGGGCGTACACGGTGCTCTCGAGGTAGCCGGCCGGCGAGCCGATGGCGTCGTAGCCCATCGCGGTCACCAGCGCCTCGGGCATGCTGTCGACCAGCGCCTGCATCTCCGCGGTGTCACCCATCGCCGGCCAGAAGCTGACGTACAACGCGCTGACGGCCGCCAGCGCCACGCCCCAGCCGAGCAGCGCCCGCAGCTGGACGCGGAGGACCCAACGCAGCACCGGGAAGGCCCCCGCCGACGGCAGCGACACCGGCGGACGGGCACCGGCGACCTCCGGCACCCCGCCGGGGGGCGACGCCGCTGGCGCGTCCCCTCGGGTCCCAGAGGAGGCGGACGGCGAGGTGGCGGACGCGCCCGGCGTGGTGGCGTCGGGACCCATGGCCGACGATCCGGTCGCGGTGCGGTCAGCAGCCATCGTCGGCCACCTCCTCCTCGGTCACGGGCATCCGGTAGTGGTCGAGGAACAGGTCCTCGAGCTCGCGGTCCTCGGCGGACCAGCGGGTGACGTGGAAGCCCGCGGCCGCCTTGAGCAGCTGGTCGGGCTCGCCACGCAGCAGACAGGTGAGGTGGTGGTCGGCCACCTCGACGTCACTGATGCCGGGGAGGCCGTCGAAGGCTGCGGCCTCGACCGGGTCGGCGAAGTGCAGCTCGACGCGCTGACCGGCGTGGTGACGGAGCGTCTCCACGTCGTCGAGGTCGACGATGCGGCCAGCCCGCACGATGGCGACGCGCTCGGCGATGACCTCGACCTCGCTGAGCACGTGGGAGGACATGAACACGGTCGCACCGTCCTCGCGGGCCTCCCGGACCATCGCCAGGAACTCGTGCTGGAGCAGCGGGTCGAGCCCGCTGGTCGGCTCGTCGAGGATCAGCAGCTCGGGACGGTGCAGGAAGGCCTGGATGACCCCGACCTTCTG
>PWWI01000029.1 GCA_003561535.1 Nitriliruptoraceae bacterium | reverse complement strand
TCAGGATCAGGAACAGCGGCAGGTAGAAGCTGGAGAACACCGTCGCGTACCACAGCGGGAAGGCGGCGAACATCGCGCCCCCGGCGGTGAGCACCCACACCTCGTTGCCGTCCCAGACGGGGCCGATGGTGTTGATCATCACCCGGCGGTCGGTGTCGTCGGAGGCGATCACCTTGGTCAGGATGCCGACGCCGAAGTCGAAGCCCTCCAGCACGAAGTAGCCGATGAACAGCACGGCGATCAGGGCGAACCAGAGGGTCTCGAGGTTGAACCAGTCCATCGGTGGGGACCTTCCTCGCGCACCGGGCGCGGCGTCAGGGCGTCGAGCCCGGGCTCAGTAGCCGACACCCAGCGGCGCGTAGGTGCGGTGCTCCTCGTCGACGGTCTCGCCTGCGTCCTCGGGCGGGCCGTGGTTGATGTGGCGCTTGAGCAGCCCGATCGTGACCACCATCAGGACCCCGTAGACCAGCGTGAAGCCACCCAGGGTGAGCACGACCTCCCAGGTCGACACCGCCGGCGACACCCCGTCGGCGGTGAGCAGCAACCCGTAGGCGACCCAGGGCTGGCGACCCATCTCGGTCAGGATCCAGCCGGCGGTGTTGGCGATGAAGGGCAGGGCGATCGCGAAGGGCAGCACCTTCAGCCAGGTCCGGTTCCAGAACCCGGAGGTGTCGCTGATGCGGCCCCGCAGCGAGGCGAGCAGCCCGTACAGCGCGAGCGCGATCATCAGCATCCCGGCGCCGACCATGATCCGGAAGGACCAGTAGGTCACGATCACCGGGGGGATGTAGTTGCCCGGCCCGAACTGCTCCTCGTAGCGGGCCTGGATGTCGTTCATCCCCTCCACCTCGGCGTCCAAGGTGTTGGTGGCCAGTAGCGACAGCCCGCGCGGGATGCCGATGTCGACGATGTTCTCGCGGTTGTCCACGTCCCCGACCGCGAACAGCGACAGCGGCGCGCCTTCGGTGGTGTCCCACAGCGCCTCGGCGGCGGCGATCTTCATCGGATGCGCGTCGGTGAGGTGCTGGGCCTGCTCGTGGCCGACGAAGGCCACCCCGATCGAGGTGATGACCGCGATGGTGACCGCCGTGCGGGCGGCCGGCGCGAACACCTCGACGTCGCGCTTCTTGAGCAGGAAGATGGCCGAGACCCCGAGCACCACGAAGGCACCGGTGGTCCAGGCCGCGAAGATCGTGTGGGAGAACTGGCCGACGAGGTAGGGGTTGGTCAGCACGGCGACGAAGTCATCCAGGCGCGCCTGCCCGGTGACCGGGTCGATCGTGAACCCGACGGGCTGCTGCATCCAGGAGTTGGCGGCGAGGATGAAGTAGGCCGACAGGTGGGTGCCGACCACCACCAGCCAGATGGTGGCGAGGTGGAGCTTGGGGGGCAGGCGGTCCCAGCCGAAGATCCACAGGCCCAGGAAGGTCGACTCGAGGAAGAACGCGAGCAGGGCCTCCAGCGCCAGCGGGGCCCCGAAGATGTCACCGACGAACCAGGAGTAGTTGGACCAGTTCATCCCGAACTGGAACTCCTGGACGATCCCGGTGACGATGCCCATGGCGAAGATGATCAGGAAGAACTTGCCCCAGAACTTCGCCAGCCGGCGGTAGCGCTCCTGGCCGGTGCGCACGTACTGGGTGTGGAAGATGGCCACCAGTGGGACCAGGCCGATCGACAGCGGGACGAAGAAGAAGTGGTAGATCGTCGTCGAGCCGAACTGGATGCGGGCGAACTCGAGGGCTTCCACGGGCGTGTGCTCCTCCTCAGCGAGCCGGGGCAACGGCTGACTGCGGTCTCGGTGCGGACACCTCGGGGGTGCCGCAGTGCGATCGAAGTCTCGAAGCCGCTGGACCCCGCATCCGCAACGACGCCCGACGTGCGCGCAACCTCGTGCGCGCACGATGCCCCGCGGGATGTCCGGACCCTAGGGCCGTGCCGACGGGGTGGCCGGGACCTTCGGCCCTGGGAGAAGCGGGCCGGGCGGAGCGCGTGGGCCTCGCGCGCCGGTCGGCCACCTCGCCTCCCCAGGGTGCCGCGGTCCGACGAGAGGCTCGCGGGTTACAGGCTCGCGGGCAGCCGGGTCCAGGTCCCGCCTCCGGCGGCCTTGGCGGTGGCGATGGCGGCGGCCAGGGCGGCGACGTCCAACGCGTCGGCCGGCACGACGCCGACCCCGGCCGAGGCGGCGAGGTGGAGCTCCTGGGCCGGCTCCGGCAGCCGGGTCGCGCCCCAGGCCCCGAGGATCGCGGCGGTGCGTTCCTCCACGCTCTCCAGGGGCGTGCAGGGCAGCAGCAGGAGCCACTGGTCGGTGTCGTAACGGATCAGCAGGTCGGTGCTGCGCACGTGGCGACGGACCGTGTCGGTGAAGGCCCGCAGCGTCGTCTCGCCGACGCTGTGGCCGAAGCGGTCGGTGACGGCGCCGAACCCGTCGAGGTCGAACAGCACCACCGCGAGCTGAGGGGCGCGCCCGCCGATCCTGGCCAGGTAGCGGTCCAGGAACCGTCGGTCGCGGGCGCCGGTGAGCGCGTCGGTCAGGGCACGACGCTCCGAGTCCTCGATGTCCGCCGCGATCGTCAACGTGCGCCACCACCCGGCCTCGAGCTCCTCGCGCAGGATCTCCTCGCCGCGGTGGGGGCGGCGATCGGCGGCGGCGCGGCCGAGCTCGAGCGCGGTGGCCGTCACCTCGGCGTCGGCGCCGGCGAGGATGCGCTCGGCCTCCTCGATGACCCAGCTGGGATCCGAGGACACCGCCGGGCCGAACAGCCGTCCACGCTCCAGGGAGCGGGCCGCCACCACGGTGCGCAGGTCGATCGCCACCAGTCCCGCGGTCACGGCCGGGGACAGCACCAGCACCGACCATTCCTCGGCGAGCGGGTCGTCGGCGGCCACGTCCAGGGCGTGGATGCCGTCCGGGAGCCGGTGCTCGCTGCCGGCCCCGGTGAAGCCGACGATCACGGTGCCGGCTGCGGCCAGGCGGGTGTAGCGGTCCCGCTCGTGTTCGAAGTAGCTCGCGTCCTCGAACAGCGCGAGCAGCGCGAAGGCGTCACCGCCGGCGGCCAGCTGCTCCGCCAGGGCCTCCAGCGACCGCGACACGGCGAACAGCGCGCGTTTGGACGCGCTGCAGCGGCCGTCGGTGGTACGACGGCCTCTGCCGTTGGCGAGGAACTGCTCGATGTCCACTGCTGCGTGCCTTTGCGCTGCTGCGGTCGAGGTTCGCAGCACACCCCGGCAGCGGACCAGACGGGATCGCCCTCCGAAGCCTGGGAGGAGAGCTCGACCGCGCCGCTGCGCACCCCTCGGGCACGCCAGCGACGGTGCGCTCGAGGCGATCCCAGCCGGCAGCACCAGGGCAGCGACACCAGCGGCGCGGCCGGCATCAGCCCGCGGTGAGCTCCACAGCCTCGGGCGACTGGTTCCGTGGGTGGCATGCCGATCAAGTAGGCCAGTGCTGACCGAGGTACGGATCGGGGTTCTCGGATGCCCAGCGGTCGAGCAGTTCGGCCAACGCCCGCGCCTGAGCCCCTCCCGGGGGCAGCTTGCGCTGCAGCACGCACACCAGCACCAGGTCGGGTTCTGGCGCGAAGTCGGTGATGTTCTCGGTCACGACGGCGCGGTGCTCGCTGCGCGCGAACGTCGCGACCACCGCATCGTCGGCACCGGACAGACCCACCTCGCCGACGTGCAACGCATCCTGATCGAACTCCTCGCGCAGCACGGCGGCTGCCGCCCGCGCGAACAGCTCGTCGAGCAACAACCTCACGCCAACAGCGCCCGGCGCTGCTCGGCCGCCTCACGGCTCTCGGCGATCGCCCGCTCGTTGCGCACGAGCCGGTGTTCGATCTCCTGCGGATGGCGGGCAGCGAACTCCAGCGCGGTCCGCAGCTGTCGTGGGTGCAGGTCGGTCTCCGCAGCCAGGGTCGCGATCCGCTCCTCCTCACTGCCCTCGAGTTCCCGCAGTCGCGCGACGATCTCCCAGACGTCAGGCCCGCCAGCCAGCGCAGCCCGACGGTCCTGCCCTGAACCCCGGTAGACGACCCCCGGATGCTCCAGCGTGTCCACACCCTCGATGATGAGCCGTTCGAGCAGCGCCGTCGCGCTCACGCCTTCACGCTCAGCGCGCTCGTGCAGGCGCTGTCGGGCCTCCTCGCCCAGACGGAACGAGGTGCTCCTCGCAGCCAACGGCAGTCCTCTCCGTGAGGAGCTACAGAGTAGCTCAGACGTAGCGCACCGCTCGAGCGACCTCAACAGCCGTGACGCGTACCTCCCAACGGCCGCTGCCGGCATCAGCCCACGGCGAGCTCGGCGCCGGGTGTTGGTGAGCTACGCGCGGACGGCGTGGCCGGTGCGACTGCAGGGTCTGCTGGACGGCTAGTGGTTGGCCGGCCCGTTCAGGGGCGGGGGTGCTCCGAGGAGGTTGGCGAGGTCTTGGACGAGTGCCAGCCCCCGGCCCGTCAAGAGCGGCGTCGGGGTCCCCTCAGCTGTGAGCAGGTGCTGTCTGGTGGTTGGCCACAGCACCGCGACCTCGGCCTGTTCACCGACGAGCACGTCCGCCAGCAGCGGCCTCACGCCCTGCTCGGCGTGGATCTCCGCCTGGCGGGAGTGCCACAGCAGCCCGACGGTCGGCTTCCCCCCGATGTGTCGTCCAGCCAGACGTTCTGCCCACCGGCGGGTGCACGGGTAGTGGGCGGGGTCGGTTGCCACGAGCTGGTCGCGGTCGAGCCCGAGCGCGGTCAGGACCGGGTCGCGTAGGTCGATCAGGCGCACGTCGTGGCGGAGCGTCACGTGCGAGAGCGACCAGTGCACGAGCTGCGGCCAGTGGATGCGTGGGCTGTCCGGCACGAGCGAGTGGAAGGCACTCTCGAGCAGCGCAGCGATCTCGCGTCGTGCGACGTAGACGTGCGCCTGGCCGCGCACGGGAGCGAACCGGCTCATCTGCGTCACCGGTGGCAGGTCCGGGCGGGCCGGGACCGCCTCCTGCGCCCGGTAGCGGCTCTTGTGCCCGCGGCGCAACGGCGTGCGGGCCGACAGGATGACGCTCGGTAGCCGCCGCAGGTCGACGTCGTCGGGATCGGGGACCCGGCAGCCGTCCGGGTCGCCGCACCCGTCTGCGCTCACGCGTCCGGGCCCTCTCCAACCGAGGCGGCCACCGCCCGTGCGACCGCGTCGGCGTCGCCCGCGCGTATCGCGTCGGCCGGGGTGCGCCGACCGAGCCACGGGTTGCGGCTCTCCGCCCAGTCCCAGATGTCCCACGGCCCGTCACCGGCAGCCAGCAGCGCGTGCACGGCGTCGCTCGCGAGGCGGCGGTGCTCGAAGTCGCGTCCCAGCTGGAAGGTCGGGATGATCGCTTCGCCCTCGTGGGTGAGGGTGATCAGCCGCCCTGCCTTGCGGTCGCGCTTGATGCGTGTGCGGGCAGCCTCCTCGCCCACACCCCGTTCGGCGAGCGCGGCGACGTACTGGGCTGTGGTGACCGCGGTCCCGGAAGCGAGCAGGCGTGCGTACGCCCGGTTCGCCAGTGCCGCTTGTGCGGCCGCGGCGGTGTCGGTCGTAAGCGGCGGGAGGTCGGTCGCGGCCGGGTGTGCGGTCGCCATCAGCTCACCTGCTCTCCGGGGCCTGCGGTGGCCTTATCGTACCAGCCTGTCGGCAGCGGTTCACATGGTGCACCCTGCCGCTGCGGGCTCGCCGTGGACGACCGGTCGACGCCGATCACCGCACCGCCGACGTACCGAACGTCGGGCTTGCGCCCAGCCTGGCGCAGCGCGGCGGCGACCTGCCCGAGGGCCCGCGCTGCAGCGGCATCAGGTAGCTGCGGCGGCAGGAGCAGGGCGCTGGTGTCCAGCAGGCCGCGTGTCGGCCGATCCCGTGACGCCGTCACAGCGAGGGATCGAGCAGCTCGTCGAGATCCTGACGCGGTCGGTCGACGTCCAGGCTGGGAAGCCGGCGCCCCCGCCCGAGCAACACCTCCGCCGCCACGGCAGGCCGAGCCCGACGTGCGAGCGGCGGACGCGGCAGAGCGCACCGGGGTTCACGTCGGTCCGGTCACACCTTCGGCGAAGGCCTCCGGCGGCGGGCAGGCGCAGACCAGGTGCCGGTCGCCGTGGGCGTTGTCGATCCGGCTGACCGGCGGCCAGTACTTGTCCAGCCGCGCCGCCGCCGACGGGTAGGCCGCCACGTCGCGGGGGTAGGCGTGCCCCCAGTCACCGGCCAGCAGGTCGCTGGCCACGTGGGGGGCGTTGACCAGCGGGTTGTCGTCGCGGGGCCAGGTCCCGTCCTCGACGAGCGCGATCTCCTGAGCGATCGCGAGCATCGCCTCGCAGAACCGGTCCAGCTCGGCCTTGGACTCCGATTCGGTCGGCTCGATCATCAGCGTGCCGGCCACGGGCCAGGACATCGTCGGCGCGTGGAACCCGTGGTCGATCAGCCGCTTGGCCACGTCCTCGTTGGTGATGCCCGCCCGCTGCTGGGCGCCACGGACGTCGATGATCGCCTCGTGGGCGACGAGACCGTTCGCCCCGGTGTAGAGGACCGGGAAGCCCTCACCGAGGCGGGCGGCGAGGTAGTTGGCGTTGAGGATCGCGGTCGTGGTGGCGGCGGTCAGGCCCGCCGCCCCCATCAGCCGCACGTAGGCCCAGCTGATCTGGAGGATGCCCGCCGAGCCCCAGGGCGCGCCGCTGATGGGACCGGTGCGCTCCTCGGGGGGCAGCGCGGCACTGGCCGGGTGCCAACTCGCGGGCTGCATCGGGTGGGTCGGCAGGTGGGGGGCGAGGTGGGCACGGCAGGCCACGGGTCCCACCCCGGGGCCCCCACCGCCGTGGGGGATGCAGAAGGTCTTGTGCAGGTTCAGGTGACTGACATCCGCCCCGAACCGCCCGGGCTTGGCCACCCCGACCAGCGCGTTGAGGTTCGCGCCGTCGAGGTAGACCTGCCCGCCGTGGTCGTGGACCAGAGCGCACAGCTCGGAGATCGTCTCCTCGAACACCCCGTGGGTCGAGGGGTAGGTGATCATCAGCGCGCCCAGCACCTCGCTGTGCTCGCGGACCAGCCGCTCGAGGTCGTCGACGTCGACGTTGCCGTCGTCGTCGCAGGCCACGACCTGGACCCGCATGCCGGCCAGCACGGCTGAGGCGGCGTTGGTGCCGTGGGCCGAGGACGGGATCAGGCACAGGTCGCGGTGCCCCTCGCCCCGGGCCCGGTGGTAGCCGCGGATCGCGTTCAGCCCGGCCAGCTCCCCCTGGGCACCGGAGTTGGGCTGCAGGCTGACCGCGTCGTAGCCGGTGAGCTCGGCGAGCCAGGCCTCGAGGTCGGCGATGATCCGCCGGGTCCCGGCGCTGCGCTCCAGTGGCGCGAAGGGGTGCACCTCGGCGAAGGCCGGCCAGGTCACCGCCTCCATCTCCGCGGCCGCGTTCAGCTTCATCGTGCAGGACCCCAGCGGGATCATCGACCGGTCGAGGGCGATGTCTCGGGCTTTCAGCCGCCGGAGCCAGCGCATGAGCTCGGTCTCCGAGCGGTAGGCGTGGAACCGGGGGTCGGTCAGGAACTCGCTCGTGCGGGTCAGCGCCGCCGGCACGCCGTCGGTCGCCGTCCCCCGGGCACCGGCCGCCGCAGCGACCCGCCGGGTCACCGTCGCGGGCTCCACCTCGCTGCCGGTGACCGCGGTCAGCACCGCGGCGACGTCGGCGACGGTGGTCGTCTCGTCGAGGGCGATCCGGACGTGGTCGGGGTCGCCGGGGTCGAGGTTGCCGTCAGGTCCGGGGCGGACACCGAGGTCGTAGCCGGCCTCGGCCGCGGCGGCCACCAGCGCCGCCGCCTGCCCGGGCACGTGCAGGGTGACGGTGTCGAACCAGGCCTCGCCGAGCACCCGGAACCCGCGGTCGACCAACTCGCCGCGCAGCGCGCTGGCGAGCGCGTGGGTGCGGCGGGCGATGCGGGCCAGCCCGTCGGGGCCGTGGTGGACGGCGTACATCGCGGCGACGACGGCCAGCAGCACCTGGGCGGTGCAGATGTTGGAGGTGGCCTTCTCGCGACGGATGTGCTGCTCGCGGGTCTGCAGCGTGAGGCGGTAGGCCTCGCGACCGTGGGCGTCCCGGCTGACCCCGACCAGTCGGCCGGGGAGCTGCCGGGCGTAGGCCTGGCGGGTGGCGAGGAAGGCGGCGTGAGGGCCACCGGCCAGCAGCGGCACCCCGAAGCGCTGGGAGGAGCCGACGACGGCGTCCGCGCCCTGCTCCCCCGGGGGCACCACCAGGGTGCAGGCCAGCAGGTCGGTCGCGACGGTGACCAGCACCTCGTGGGCGTGCAGCGCCGCGATCAGGTCGCGGTCGTCGTGGAGCACGCCGTCGGTGTCGGGCGACTGCAGCAACGCCGTCGCGACCCGGTCCAGCGCCACCTCGGTGCCATCGACGCCGGTCACCGCGACCGGTGCATCCGCCGGCCCGGAGCCGACGCCGAGGTGGTGAGCCACCGCCCGGAGGTCGGCGAGCACCACCTCGGCGCCGAGCGGCTCGGCGCGGGCGACCACCACCGCGATCGTCTGCGGGTGGCAGGCGTGGTCGACCAGCACCACCTCGGGGCCGGCGCCCTCGTCCAGCCGCTTGCGGGACACCCGCCGGCACAGGCCCACCGCCTCCGCCGCCGCGGTCGCCTCGTCCAGCAGCGACGCTCCCGCGAGCTCCGTGCCGGTGAGGTCGGTGACCATCGTCTGGAAGGTCAGCAGGGCCTCGAGCCGTCCCTGGCTGATCTCCGGCTGGTAGGGGGTGTAGGCCGTGTACCAGCCGGGGTCCTCCAGCACGTTGCGCCGCAGCACGGCCGGGGTGATCGTGCCGTGGTGGCCGAGCCCGATCATCGGTGTCGCCGGGGCGTTCTCGGCGGCGATGGCCCGGAGCTCGGCCAGCACCTCGTGCTCCGGCGTGGCGTCGGGCAGGTCCAACGGCGCGTCGTCGCGGATCTTGCGGGGCACGGCCGCGTCGATCAGCTGGTCCAGCCGCTCGTAGCCCAGGGCGGCGAGCATGGCGGCGCGGTCGCTCGGTCCGACACCGAGGTGGCGGCGCTGGAACCCGCCGCGATCCTCGAGGGCGTGGACGACGGCGGGTGACGGCTGGGTCACGGTTCCTCCCTCACGAGGGCCGTGCCACCGGGTGGCACGGGGTCGGTCACCGCGGCGGCGGCGCCGGCGCGATCGAACCAGCTTCCTGCCGGCAGGTCGAACACCTCGCCCGCAGCGCACGCCCACGAGCGGAGGTGCCCCGTTCGGGCGGGTGTGGGCTGACGCGGCGGGCGGGTGTGGGCTGATGCGGCGGGGTCAGTAGCCTCCCGCGTCATGCTGCTCGGTTCGCACGTCCCCACGGCGGACCCCCTCGACGAGGCCGCCCGGCGCGGCGCCGAGGTGGTCCAGATCTTCCTGTCCTCACCCCGGCAGTGGGCCGCGCCCAAGCTGCGGGCGGACGCGGCGACCCTGCTCGGCGGCGGGGTCCCGATCTACGCCCACAGCCCCTACCTGCTGAACCTGGCCTCGGCCGATCCGGTCGTGCGCCAGCGCTCCGCCACCCTGCTCCAGGCCACCTGTGAGGCGGCCGAGGCCGTCGGCGTGCGGGGGGTCGTGGTCCACGGCGGGCAGACGGGCGCCGGTGAGGACCCGACGCTCGGGCCCACCCGGTGGCGAGCGACGCTGGAGCGGCTGGAGACCACCGTCCCCGTCCTGATCGAGGACACCGCGGGCGGTGCGCATGCCGTCGCCAGCGGGATCGACCGGATCGCGCGGCTGTGGGACGCGCTTGACGGGCTGGACACCCCGGTCGGCTTCTGCCTGGACACCTGCCACCTCCACGCTGCCGGGGAGGAGCTGGTCACGGGGACGACCCGACTGCTGGACGTCATCGGACGGATCGATCTGGTCCACCTCAACGACGCCAAGGACGACCGGGGCTCGATGCGTGACCGCCACGAGAACCTGGGCGCCGGCCGGATCGACCCCGAGGAGCTGGCGGCCGCCGTGCGGTTGGCCGACGCACCGACGGTGGTCGAGACCCCCGGTGGCGCCGAGCGTCAGGCCGCGGACATCGCCTGGATGCGCGCCCGGCTGAGCGCGGCCAGGCCGCTGGGATCGGGACGGGGCTCCGTCAGCCGTTGACGGCGTCCGTCGCGGTGCCACCGGCGGGTGGCTCGGCCACCTGCTCAGCCGCCGAGACCCGCTCGGTCGGGAAGGCGGTGACCTCGCCCCTGAGCTCCTCGATCACCGGGTCGATGGCCAGGGCGAACACCCCTTGCCCCCGGCGCAGCAGGTCCAGCAGGCGCGCGTCGTCGTCCAGGGCGTACACGGTGGTGCCGTCGGAGATCAGGGTCGTCTCCGCCAACGAGCCGCCGGCGCGCCGGAGCTCCTCGACCGCAAGACGGACCTTCTGCAGCGAGACCCCGGTGTCCAGCAGCCGTTTGACGACCTTCAGGCGCACCACGTCGTCGAAGGAGTACAGCCGCTGCGTGCCCGAGCCCTCGGCCTTGCGGAACGACGGCTCCACCAGACCGGTCCGAGCCCAGTAGTCGAGCTGGCGGTAGGTGATCTTGACGATCTTGCACACCGTCGGGCCTCGGAAGCCCTCGTACTCGTCGCCGACATCCAGCCGGAGCTGTCCCGCGTCCTGCTGAGCCATGGTCGCCGTGCTCCTGCCGGGGATCTGTCGGGGATCTGCTGGGGCGGTTCGGGTCCTGGCGGTCCTACGCACCGGATGGCCGCGGTGGAGCGGGGAAGCCTGCTGCCCTCCACTGCCGTTCCGTCGCCGCTGCGGTGGAGCGGATCGCCGGGGAACGCTCCACTGCCCCGGGAACGCGAAGCACATCCGTGGAACTTCCAGGGTGAACGTACGCGGGCGCGATCGCGACCGTCAACGCCGAGTCGAGGCTGGACGTTGCCTCGATGTCGAGTAGAGCTTGAGTATTGCTGCCCACAACAGCAGCCACACGGCCACTCAAGTACAACGAAAGAGCACCTCAGTGCACCTCAGCAAGCACGTAGGTGACGCTCCGTGAGGTCCCTGCTGCTCCTGCGTTCGGTCGACCGAACGTGCGTGGGTCGCACGAGGTCCTGCTCGGCCGCGCGGGTCACGCGCGAGGCAGGCGGGCACAGAGCCCCGCGCGCAGGAGCACCCCGCCGGCATGACGGACCCGGCGACTCGGTGGCGCAGGGTCCGGAGCTACTGCTCCTTGAAGTCCTCAGGCGTGACCTCGTCGAGGAAGGCCCGGAACTGGCGGACCTCCTCCTCGTCGTCACCGCTGGAGCTGGCACCGCCCTCGTCGTCGTCCTCGATCTCCAGGCCGGCCTCGTCGAGGACATCCTCAGCCGACAGGATCGGGACCTCCCCCATCCGCGACGCCAGGGCGATCGCGTCCGAGGGACGCGCGGAGACGGTGTGGGGCTCCCCGGCCCGCAGCAGCTTGAGCTCGGCGTAGAAGGTGCCGTCGCGCAGCTGGGTCACGTGCACGGCGACCAGCTCGACGTCCAGTTCGGTGAGCACGTCCACGAACAGGTCGTGGGTGAGAGGTCGCGGGGTCTCCACCCCTTGGAGCGCGAAGGCGATCGCCGTCGCCTCCACGGCACCGATCCAGATCGGCAGGTAGCGCGTGCCGTCGCGCTCCTTGAGCAGGACGATCGGTTGGTTGGCCGGAAGCTCCACACGGACGCCGACCAGCTCCATCTCGATCACAGCGTGCTCCTGGGGTGCGATGACACGCCGAGGTGGTGCCGGCGCGTGCCCTCCGAGGCTAGCTACCCGAGCCCCTGGGTCGCAGCCCGTGCGCGCAGCGCCGCGTAGACCCCGTCGACAGCGGCGCGTCCGATGCGCGCCGCCCCCGCCTCGACCGGCGCGGGGGCCTGGCTGCGGTCGAGGACCGCCGGCAGCCGCCCGACCTCACGGTCCCCGACCAGGATCGGGACCTGCACGTCCCCCTCGGGTGGACGCGATGCGACCGGCAGCGACAGCGACGCCGACTCCCCCACCGGGACCACCAGCTCGTGCTCCTCGACCTCGAGCGCTACCGAACCCCCCGCGACGGTGAACCGCAGCTCGGCCTCGAGCAGCCGGGGCTCGTAGCCATCGAAGCCGAGGTCGAGCAGCCGGGTCGCCAACTCGAACCGGGCGGGGTCCTCCCCGGCCCCGAGCACCACGGCCACGAGCTCCCGCTGCTCTCGCTCGGCGCTGCCGATCAGCGAGTAGCCCGCCGCCGAGGTGAACCCGGTCTTGACCCCGGTGGCGTCGGGGTAGCGGGCCAGCAGCTCGTTGCGGGTCGGTACCTCCCCCTCACTCGGCAGCGTCACGACCTCTCGACCGAGCACCGGGCCGAGCTCCGGATGCGCGAGGCCTGCGGCGGAGATCCGCGCCAGGTCCGCCGCCGACAGCAGGTTGCCGTCGTCCAGGCCGGACACGCTGACGAGCTCGAGCCCCGGCACCCCGAGGGCGGCGGCATCGGCTTCCATCAGTTCCAGGAACGCCGCCCGTGACCCCGCCACGTGGACGGCCAGCGCCTCTGCGGCCTCGTTGCCCGACCGCGCGATCAGCGCGTCGACCAGCTCCTCCACGGTCCAGGTGTCGCCGGGCTCGAGCCCGACCCCGGAACCCGGGACGTCCACGACCTCCTGCCCGACGGTCACCTCGTCGTCGAGCTCGGTGCGCTCCAGCACCGTGAGCGCGGTCAGCACCTTGATCGTGGAGGCCACCGGCCGCCGCTCGTCCTCGTTGGTCGCGACCAGGACCTGTCCGGTCGCGGTGTCGAGGAGCAGGATCGCGGCCGCTTCGGCCCCGATCAGCCGGGGCCAGCCGGGCTGGGGCCCCTCGAGCGTCGGTATCGGGCCGGGCTCCAACGCGGCCGCCGGGACCGCCACCGGGGTGACGCCGGCCAGCAGGAGCAGCACCGCCAAGGCCGCGGTGACGCCGCTGCCCCGACGGCGCAGCGGGCCCGCCGCCGGGGCAGCGGCCGACGACGGCGAGGTGGACCGGTGCTCCCCGGGCCCGCTCGACGTCACGGCGTCAGCAGACCGCGCAGCCGCCGGACCAGCAGGGCGCGGTGCAGCGCGGCACCGGCGCTCGCGAGCAGGTCGGCCTGGTCCCCCGCCGCGGTCCGGCTGTCGGGGTTGCGCTGCCGCAGCAGCGGCGTGATGAGCTGCTCGGCCAGGGACAGCTCGCGCTCGACGAACTGGCGGTACATCCGCAGGTGCCGGGGCTCCAGGCCGCCACCGAGCAGCTGACCGGCCAGCGTCGCGATCGTGACCGCCTCGGTGTCGTAGGGCGGGGCGCCCAGCAGGCCGTGCTCCACCAGGGCGGCGATGTCGGCCACCTCCAGGTCGGCGGCCGCCGCGAGCTCCTCGGTGTCGAGGTGCTGGTCACCGACCACCTCGCGGGAGGGCAGGCTGACGCCCACCGCGGCGGCCGGGGCCTCGTGCTCGCCCACGGGTGCGGGCGCGGAGCCCGGTACCGAGGCACCCGGCTCGTCGACCGGCAGCTGGCCCTGGGCAGGACCCTGGACGCTCAGCCCCGCATCGAGCCGGTCGAGCTCCTCTCGGATCACCTTGAGCGGCAGGTAGCGGTCCCGCTGGGCCCGCAGCACGTAGCGCAACCGGTCGATGTCGCCGGGGGTGAACTTGCGGTAGCCGGACTCGGTGCGGTCGGGGTTGATCAACCCCTCCGACTCCAGGAACCGGATCTTGGAGATGGTGATGTCGTCGAACTCGTCGCGCAGCTGGTTGAGGACCTCGCCGATCGTGTGGGTGGTCACGACAGCTCCCCGAGCGTCAGGCCGGGATCACCGACGAACAGCACCTTGAACCTCCCGATCTGCAGCTCGTCACCGGTGGCCAGCTCCCGCCGTTCGACGCGTTCGCCGTTGACGTAGGTCCCGTTGAGGCTGCCGTTGTCCTCGACGACCATCGTGGCACCCTGCCGGCTGACGATCGCGTGCCGCCGGGACACGGTCACGTCGTCGAGGAAGATGTCGGACTCCGGGTGGCGTCCGATGCTGGTCCGCTCGCGATCGAGCAGGAACCGGGAGCCGGCGTTGGGCCCGCGGACGACGACCAGCATGCCCGTTCCCGGCTCCAGCTCCGGCAGGTCCTCGACCTCGTGGCGGGGGTCGAAGGCCCCGACCTCCATCGCCGAGGTGGTGTCGTCGGTGCCGCCCGCGACGGTCGACTCAGCGATCGGGGCGCCGCAGGAGGGGCAGAAGTTCGCACCCTCGGGCACCTGCTGGCCGCACTGGCTGCAGAACATCCGGCCTCCTGACCTGCGGTCGCTCCCACCACCCCACGACGACCAGAGGTCAACGTGCGGTGGATGTCGAGACAGGCGAGGCGCGAACCCGCTCCCCGCGGCCACAAGCGTAGACCACACCGGGTGGCCCGTGCGCGCGGAACGTGATGGTCAGCCCTCGGTGAGTTGCCGGTAGGCGGCGGCGTCCAGCAGACCCTCGAGCGCGGTGCGATCAGCGGGGGCCATCGTGACCAGCCAACCCTCACCGTAGGGGTCGGCGTTGACGAGCTCAGGGCGGTCGTCGAGCTCTTCGTTGCGCTCGACGATCTCCCCCGCCACCGGGGCGTACAGGTCGGACACCGACTTGGTCGACTCCACCTCGCCGAAGGCCTGGCCCGCCTCGACCGCGGCGCCTGGTGTCGGTAGATCGACGTAGACGACGTCACCGAGCTGGTCCTGGGCGAAGGCGGTGATCCCGACGACGATCACCTCGCCGTCGTCGCGGACCCACTCGTGCTGTTCGGTGTAGCGAAGCGTGCTGGGGATCTCTTCGGACACGACCTCTTCTCTCCGCTCGCTCGGCGCCTCGGGCACGGTCCGGGGTCACCGGTGCCGTGGGCTTCGACCTTAGCGGGACGAGCGCAGCACCTCGACGGCGTACTGACCCGCCGACACGTAGTACAGCACCGTGCTGACCCCGTAGAACAGCCACCCGAGACCCTGGAGCAGCGGTTGGGGGTCGGCCGCGCCGTCCCCGACGATGCCGGCCAGCAGGAAGGTCGGGAACGCCCACATCAGGCCGAAGGTCGCGGCCTTGCCGATCTTGGTGACAGCCGGAGTGCTGACGCCTCGCAGCAGCAGCACCCCGCCCACCAGCAGCACCGCGACGTCCCGGATCAGGATCACCACCAGCGCCCACAGCGGCAGCAGGCCCGACAGCACGAAGCCGAAGCCGACCACCAGGAACAACGCCCGGTCGGAGATCGGGTCCAGCAGCGTCCCGACCCGGCTGATCTGGTCGAGCCGCCGGGCGAGGTAGCCATCGAGCCAGTCGGTGGCGGCGAAGACCACGAGCAGCACGAAGGCTCGCACCAGCCGACCGTCGACGAGGTCGAGGTAGATCAGGGGAAGGACGAGCAGCCGCGCGAGCGACAGGGCGTTGGGGATGGTGAGGATGCGGTCGCTGGCCTCCTGGGGCCCGTCCTTGGCCCCGAGGTCGAAGACCCGCATGTCCGTCCTGACCGCCTGTGGCTCCTGCTGTTCGCCGCGCACGGTAGACGAGAGGTCGACACGACGGTGCCCCGGGTGCGGATGACACCCGGGGCACCACTGGTCGGGCTGGCCGGACTTGAACCGGCGACCCCTCGCCCCCCAGACGAGTGCGCTACCTGACTGCGCCACAGCCCGTGGTCGTGCGGGGGCGGCGACCCGTTCACCGGATCGCCGCGAAGCCGACACGCTACCGGCTCGGCCGAGGTGCGGCCAACCGCTGCGGGCTCGGACGCGCCGGAGCGCTCGGCACCACCGGAGCGCTCGGCACCACCGCGACGCTCGGTAGCGCCGGAGCGCTCGGCACGACCGCGACGCTCGGTAGGGCCGGAGCGCTCGGAGCCACCGCGGGGTTGGGGAACCTCACCCCCGGGAACCGGGGCCAACGGCACCCAACCCCCCACCAGCCACCGCCAGGCCCCCGGGTTGGGGAACCTCACCCCCGGGAACCGGGGCCAACGGCACCCAACCCCCACCAGCCACCACCGGGCCCCCGGCGCTCGGCACCACCGCGGGGTTGGGGAACCTCACCCCCGGGAACCGGGGCCAACGGCACCCAACCCCCACCAGCCACCGCCAGGCCCCCGGGTTGGGGAACCTCACCCCCGGCAACCGGGGCCAACGGCACCCAACCCCCACCAGCCACCACCGGGCCCCCGGCGCTCGGCACCACCGCGGGGTTGGGGAACCTCACCCCCGGCAACCGACGCTCAACCTCCCCAACCCCCCAACAGCTACCGCCAGACCGCCGGGTTGGGGAACCTCCCCCCCGGGAACCGACGCTCAAACTCCCCAACCCCTGGCGCTCGCCCAAGCCACCGGGGCAGCAGCCGCCGACGCAGCACCCGCCAACGCAGCAGCCGCCAGGACAGCACCCGCCGACGCAGCAGCGCCTGGTCAGCGCTGCCGCCCGCCGACGGGCCGTCGGCCCCGGCGGCGATGTGGGGTAGGCGGACGATCGTCGAGCAGCAGCGGGACCCCGGTGAAGTCGTAACGCTCCCTGAGCGAGCGCTCCACGTAGCGCAGGTACCCGTCGGGCAGCCGCCCGTTGGTGAACAGCACGAACCTCGGTGGTGCGACCTCTGCCTGGGTGGCGTAGCGCAGCTTCAGTTGCTTGTTGCCCCGGCGCGGCGGGGCATGGCGTGCCACCACCTCCTCGAGGAGGGCGTTGAGTGCCCGGGTCGGCACCCGACGCCGGTAGTTGTCCCACACGACCTGCAGCTGGGGCACGAGCCGGCGGACGCCGCGGCCGGTCTCGGCGGAGATGTTGACCCGAGGCGCCCAGGCAGCGAAGGACAGCAGCCGGTCCAGCTCGCGCTCGAGATCGTCGCGGCGCTGCTCGTCGACGAGGTCCCACTTGTTGCACACCAGCACGACCCCGCGGCCCGCCTCGCGCAACAGGGCCGCCAGCCGCTGGTCCTGCTCCCCCAGCGGTTCGGACGCGTCGATCGCGAACAGCACCAGGTCGGCGTGCTCGATCGCGGCGCGGGTGCGGTCCACCGAGTACAGCTCGGTGTCCTCGCCACGGCGGTAGTGGCGACGCATCCCGGCGGTGTCGACGAACACCCACGGCGTGCCGTCGAGCTCGAGCATCGTGTCCACGGCGTCGCGGGTGGTGTGGGGCACGGGGTCGACGATCGAACGCTCCTCACCGAGGATGCGGTTGAACAGCGACGACTTGCCGACGTTCGGCTTGCCGACGATCGCCACCCGCGGGACCGCCGACTCGTCGGGGATCTCGACCGGCGCCTCGGGCAGGGCGGCGACCACCTGGTCCAGCAGGTCACCCACGGCACGCCCGTGACGGGCGGAGATGCCGATGGGCTCGCCGAGCCCGAGGGTGTAGAGCTCGTGGACCAGGGGTTCCTGCTTCTCCCCGTCGATCTTGTTCGCCACGAGCTGGGTCGGGACCCCGGAGCGGCGCAGCAGCCGTGCGTAGCGCTCGTCGTCCTCCAGCGCACCGACGGTGCCGTCCACGACGAACAGCACCAGATCGGCGCTGGCCACGGCCGCCTCGGCCTGGGCGACGATGCGGGCAGCCATGCCCTCGGCCCGATGCTCCCACCCGCCGGTGTCCACCACGACGAAGGGACGCCCGTTCCACTCGGCGAGGTGCTCGGTCCGGTCCCGGGTGACCCCGGGCCGCTCCTCGACGATGACGACCCGCGTCCCGATGATGCGGTTGACCAGGGTCGACTTGCCCACGTTCGGTCGACCCACGATCGCCACGCGTGGCAGGGACCGGCGAGCTGCCAGGGGGTCGGCGGGCACCTCCTCGTGCTCGTGGTCGACCCCGGCGACGACCTCGTGGATCCGGGCGATCACCGCCGCCACGACCTCGTCGAGCTCGGCGCTGGTGGTGTCCAGAACCCAGGCGTCCTCGGCCGGGCGCATCGGGGCGATGGCCCGGGAGCCGTCACGGGCGTCGCGCTCGGCGATCAGCGCCGCGAGCACGTCCACGTCGTCGCGGCCGAGCTGGCCCGCCCGGCGGCGCGCCCGCTCCTCGACGCTGGCGGTGAGGTAGACCTTCACGTCCGCCTCGGGGGCGACCACCGTGCCGATGTCCCGGCCCTCCATCACCCCGCCGCCGGCGGCCAACTGGTCCCGCTGGGTGTAGAGCAGCTGCTCACGGACCTCCGGGTGGGCGGACACCGACGACACCGCGGCGGTCACGGCGTCACCGCGGATCTCCTCCTCGACGTCCACCCCATCGAGGAAGGTGCGGTCGCCCCGCCGCTCGATCCGGGCGCGGGCCACGGCCTCGGCGCAGGCGGTGGGATCGTCCAGCGGGACCTCGGCCTGCAGGCAGGCCAGCGCCGCGGCCCGGTACAACGCGCCGGTGTCCACGTGGCGAAGCCCCACGCCCTCGGCGACCAGCCGGGCCACCGAGGACTTGCCTGACCCCGCCGGACCGTCGATCGCGACGACCAGGTCGTCGAACACCGCCTCGGGGTCACCCCACGTCCCGTCGTCCTCCGGGTCCTCGGACACGGAGAGGTGGGTCGGCTCGGAGGGTTCGGGCACGGTCGGCTCCAACGGATCCGGGGCGGGATGTCGGCAGGTCACCGCGGCGGCTCTCCGCGGCAGCCCGGTCGCTGCCCCGCGGGCGAGCCTACCGAGCAGCCGGTCCGAGCACGCCGCGCCGGGTCAGCGTCGGAGTTGCTCCAACACCTCGAAGTAGCTCGGGAAGGTCTTCGCGACGCAGCCAGGATCGGCGATCGCGATGCCGGGGACGACCAGCCCCAGCAGCGCGAAGCTCATGGCCATCCGGTGGTCGTCGTAGGTCGCGACCACCCCCGGCGACGGCCGCCCGGGATGGATCAGGAGGCCGTCGCGCTCCTCCCGGGCGTCGATGCCGAGCCGGCTGAGCTCGGTGGCCACCGCCTCGATGCGGTCGGTCTCCTTGGAACGGATGAAGCCGATGCCGGTGATCCGGGTCGGCCCCTCGGCGAACACCGCGACCGCGGCCAGGGTCTGGGCGGTGTCGGACATCGCCCCGAGGTCGACCTCGATCCCGCGCAGCGAGCCGGTGCCGCGCACCTCGGTGCCGTGTTCGTCCACCACCACCTCGGCGCCCATGCGCCCGAGCACCGCGGCGAAGCCGGCGTCGCCCTGGTGGGACGCGGCCGTCAGCCCCGGCACCCGGACCCGGCCACCGGTGATCGCCGCCGCAGCGAGGAGGTAGGACGCCGCCGAGGCATCGGGCTCGATCACCACGTCCGCCGCCCGGGTGCCGCCACCAGCCACGACGAAGGTGGCCGCATCGGGGCGCGTGAGCTCGGCGCCGAACCACCGCAGCACCTCGACGGTCATCTCCACGTAGGGCACCGACACCAGCGGCGTGCTGACCCGGACGGTGAGGCCGCTGGGGAAGGCCGGTCCAGCGAGCAGCAGGCCGGACAGGAACTGGCTGGAGACCTCGCCGGCCACCTCCACCTCGCCACCGGCGACCGGTCCCCCGGTCACGGTGATGGGCAGGTGGTCGGCAGCGCCGTGCTCGATCACGGTCAGGCCGAGCGACCGCAGCGCCGCGATCGACGGTCCCATCGGGCGTCGACGGAAGGGCGGGAGGCCGTCGAGGTGGCTGGTGCCAGGCACCCTGGCCAGGACCGGAGCGAGGAAGCGGGCCGTGGTGCCCGACAACCGCGCGTCGATCCGTGCGTCGGTCACCGGCGGGTTGCCGGCAACGCCCTCGACGGTCACCGTCGTCGCGTCCCGGGAGCGCACGATGCCGACCCCGAGGGCCTCGAGCCCCGCGAGCATCGCCCGGGTGTCGTCGGCGTCCAGCACACCGGTCAGCGTGGAGCGCCCTCGCGACAGCCCCGCGGCGACCAGGGCCCGGTTGGTCAGGCTCTTCGAGCCTGGGATGGCCACCTCGGTGTCGGGGGGACGCGCCAGGGGCCGGATCTCGTACCCCTCCGCCGCCTCGCCGCCGGTCGGACCGGCACCCGCTCCCCCGCTCACGGTGCGCTGACCTGCGAACCCGGTCCGGCGGCGTCGTGTTCGACGTGCGCGCCGAGTCCCGCGGCCGTGAGCACCTCCACGGCCCGGTGCAGGTCCGCGACCGCGACCCTGACCAGCAGCGCACCGCGCCCGCCCTCGCCGGCGTGGCGCATCGTCAGATCCTCGACGTTGATGCCGGCGGCCCCCAGCGCCGTCGTCGCCGTGGCCAGCTGGCCCGGACGGTCGTCCATCGGCACGACCACATCGGCCACCGCAGCGGGCGTGGCCTTGGGCACCAGCCGCTGCCGGGAGGCACTGGCCCGGGCCAGCAGCGTGCGCAGCTCCTCCCACCGAGCATCAGCGACCGCGGCCCGCACCTCCTCCAGCCGACCGGCGTAGGCGTCCAATGCCTCCAGCACCGCCGCCCGGTTGCCCGAGAGGATCGGCACCCACAGGGCGGGATCGCTGGCGGCGATCCGGGTCGTATCACGGAACCCGCCGCCCGCCACGGCCAGCACCGCGTCGCCCGTGGCCTCGATCGCGTCGGCGGCCACCGCCGCCAGGGTGGAGGCGACGACCTGGGGTAGGTGGCTGACCACCGCCACGAGCTCATCGTGCTTGTCGGGGGGCAGGGCCACGACCCTGGCCCCGAGTCGGCGGAGGAAGGCCGACAGCTCGGTCAGGGTCGCGTCCGCCGTCGCCTCGGTGGGGGTCAGCACCCAGGTCGCGCCTTGGAACAGCTGGGCATCGGCCGCCTCCGGGCCGCTGCGCTCGCTCCCGGCCATGGGATGGCCGCCGACGAACCGTTCGGGCCCCGCGCCCGCATCCCTCAACCTCGACGTAACATCGAGTGTTGATGTCAGCTTGAGGCTCGCCGCATCGGTCAGGATCGCCTCCCGGGGGGCGGCTGCGGCCGCCGCCGCGAGCACCTCGGGCACCGCGCCCGACGGGACCGCGGCGATCACGATGTCGGCGTCGTCGACCGCGTCCGTCACCGACCCGAAGACCCGCTCAGCGACCCCGAGGGCCGCAGCGCGAGCTCGCACCCCGGGGTCGGCGTCGACCAGCACGACCCGGGCCACTCCCGCCTCCCGGGCCGCCAGGGCGATCGAGCTGCCGACCAGGCCGGCACCGATCACCGTGACGCGGGGTAGGCGAGCCGTCATCGGACGGCTCGTGCCGTGGGGCGGGGGTCGGGGCTCACTCGGGGAGGTCGGTGCGCAGCTGGCGGGCGTCGTGGAGGTAGACGTGCCGAAGCTCCCGGGCCGTCCGGGGGGTGTAGGCGTGGACCAGGATCCGGATGCAGCGCTCGATGCCGCCCTCGATGTCCAGCTCCCGGGTGCACAGCAGGGGGACGTGGGTGATCCCCGCCACCCGTGCGGCCTCGGCCGGGTAGGCGCTGTGCACGTCGTCGGTGGCGGTGAAGACGATGGAGATCAGGTCGTCCTCGGTGAGCTCGTTGCGTTCGAGCATCGCGGCGACCAACTCCTGGGTGCGGGCGAACAGGTGCTCGCGCTCGTCGACCTCCAGGGTCGTCGCGCCCCTGAGTCCCCGGACCCGCGTCTCGGCGCTCATCGTCGTCTCCCTCCCCCTTGGCGTCCGGTGCCGCCGCGGGGCGCCCGTCCCCCACCGACCACGGCGTGCAGCTGGGCGATCTCCGGTTGCCGCAGGAACCGCCACTTGCCCTGCCGCAGGTCACCGAGCTCGACGCCGCCGTAGGCGACCCGGGCCAGGCGTTCGACGTGGAGGCCGAGGTGGCCGAGCATGCGACGCACCTCCCGCTTGCGCCCCTCGGTCATCACGACCTCCAGCAGCGCCTTGCTGTGCTGGGTCTCGAGCACCTTGGCGCGCACGGGCTTGGCGAGCCCGTCCTCGAGCTGCACCCCGGCGCGCAGCTCGGCGAGGGTGCGGCCACGCACCGGTCCGGGGACCAGGGCCACGTAGGTGCGCTCCACCCCGTAGGAGGGGTGGGTCAGCGCGTTGGTGAGCTCCCCGTCGTTGGTGAGCAGCAGCAGGCCCTCGGTGTCCTGGTCGAGCCGCCCGACCGGGTACAGCCGCTGGGGCAGGTTGATCAGGTCCATCACCGTTGGCCGGCCCTCGGGGTCGTCGACGGTGGTCAGGACCCCCTGCGGCTTGTTGAGCATCACGTAGACGCGTTCGGGGTCGATGTTGACCCGTTCACCGTCCACGGTGACCACGTCGCGCTGCGGGTCGACCTTGCGGCCGAGCTCGGCGACCTCGCCGTTGACCTCGACACGTCCTTCGAGGATCAGCTCCTCGCTGGCGCGGCGCGAGGCGATGCCGGCGGCGCCCAGGACCTTCTGGAGGCGTTCTTCAGCCACGGGCGTCCTCGGCTTCCTCGGCGCCGTCCTCGTCCCCGATGGCGGGCCGGTCCTCGGGCACCCCGTCCCGATCGGTCAGGGCGTCGCGTTCGGCCGGTTCCTCCCGGTCCTCCTCCTGGTCGCCCGTGGCCACCGCTGCCCGCAGTCGCCCCACGGCGCTGCGGGCCACGGCCTCGAGCCGGTCGGTCAACTCGTCGATGCCGGGGCCGTCGGAACGGTCAGGTGTCGCAGGTGCGGGCGGCGGGAGCAGGTCGTCCTCCTCGGATGGCGCGTCGGTACTGGGACCGGTGTTGGTCTGGGCGGCGGTGCGGCCCCCGAGGCTCGGAAGGTCCTCTCCGGCGGCGAGCCGGCGGCGGACGTCCTTCAGCCGGCCCAGGTCGGGTTCGTCGGGGGCAGGGGCCTCGGGCAGGAACTCCGTCAGCGGCGGCAGCTCATCGAGGGAGTCGAGCCCCAGCCGCTCCAGCAGCGTGGTCGTGGTGCCGTACAGGACGGCCTGCCCCGGGCCGGGGTCACGACCCACCTCGGTGACGAACCCGCGGGCGACCAGGCTCCGCACCGCCCCGTCGGCGTTGACCCCGCGGATGTCGGACACCATCTGACGGGTGATGGGCTGCTTGTAGGCGATCACCGCCAGGGTCTCCAGGGCCGCCTGGGTCAACCGTCCGGTACGGCCGAGGAGGGCGAAACGGCGGACCACCGGCGTGGCGGTCGGCGCGGTGTACATCCGCCAGCCACCCGCGGCGCGTCGCAGCTCGATCCCGCTGCCCGCCTCCCGGTAGGCCCGGGCCAGCGACTCGAGCTCCTCCTCCACCTCCGACGGAGCGGCGTCGACGAGTTCGGCCAGCAGCGCCACCTCGATGGGCTCGTCGGCCAGGAACAGCACCGCCTCCAGCCCCGGCCGGCGGGCAGCGAGCGGGACGGGCTCGTCCACCGCCGCGGCCTCCGTCGCGGGTTCGAGCAGCTCCTCGAGCTCCGGGTCATCGCTCATCGCGGCCCCTGTCCGGCGCGGACGGCGTCGGTCGGGGCCGGCTCAGCCGTCGTCGCGGGCGGCGCCGCCGCGGCCGCCCCCTCGCCGTCGGCGTCCGGCTGGTCGGGTCCGGCCTCCTCCACCTCGTCGACGATTGTGGCGAGGTCGATCCCGTCGGTGCGACGGGCGATCAGCAGCGGCGCCCGATGGTCGACCTGCTCGAGGTCGACGTGGCCGAGCTTGAACAGCTCCAGCAGGGCCAGGAACAGCACGACGCGATCACCCTGCTGCCGATCGGCCGACAGCTCGGCGAAGGCCGCCTGGGCGCCGGGATCGGCCAGTCGACCCAGCACCTCCAGGGCCGCCTCACGGATGGTGAGGTAGCTGCGACGGATGTGGCTGAGATCGACCTCGGCCTCCGGGGCCGGCTGCAGCGCGAGCGAGGCGAGCCGGGCGAGCCCCTCGGCGTCGATCGGCAGCGGCGTGGTCGGCACCAGGCGCTGGAGCCACCCCTCCAGTGGCACCTCCCGCGGCAGCATCGACTCGTGGTGGCGGAGCCGGTGGTCGAGGATCCGCGAGACGTCCCGGAAGGCGCGGTACTCGAGCAGGCGGGCGTACAGCCGGTCGCGGGCGTCGCCGAGGAGGTCCTCGAGCTCCTCGCGCTCGTCCACCGGCAGCAGCCGGGCCGCCTTCAGCTCGACCAGCGTCGCGGCGACGACCAGGAACCGCGTGGCGGTGTCGAGGTCGAGGTCCTCGATGCCCTCGCCGAGGTGGGCGACGAAGTCCGCCGTGATCTCCGCGAGATCGATGTCGGTGACCTCGACCTGCCGCCGGGAGATGAGGTGCAGCAACAGGTCGAAGGGCCCCTCGAACACCTCGAGCTTGACCTGGTACGTCATCGGTCGCTGTTGCCCATCTCGGTCGCCGGCGGACCGCACGAGCCTAGCGCCCGGCCGCCCTGGCCCAGGGTCGGGTCGCAGCCCAGGCGACACGACCCCGCGGCGGGCGTATGCTGAAGGTCGGAGCGCGGTAGGACCGCGATGCGATGCTGCATCCTCGGCGAGGTCCGGGTGTTCGCCATCGACGGACGCCCGCTCAACCTCGGTGCACGCCGCCAGCGGCTCGTGCTGGCCATCCTGCTGCTGCACGGCGGCGCGCCCGTCACCGTCGATCGGCTCATCGAGGGCGTGTGGGGGGACCAGCCCCCGCCGAGTGCACGCAAGACCCTGCAGGTCTACGTCGCACGACTGCGTGGCCTGCTGGGGGACGGCTCCCTCACCGCCGGTCCTGGCGGGTACCGGCTGCGCATGGCCCCCCAGGACCTCGATGCGACCCGCTTCGAGCGACTGGCTGCCGAGGGTCGTGCGCTGCTCCCCCGTGATCCCGCCCGCGCGTCGGCCGTCCTGACCGAGGCACTGAGCCTGTGGCAGGGCAACCCCTGGGGTGAGCTGGGCGATGAGCCGGCGCTCGTGGCCGACGCTGCCCGGCTCCGCGACCTGCGGCTCGGTGCCCTGGAGGACCACGTCGCGGCGGAGCTCGCGATGGGCACGACGCGCTCCGTCGTCGGCGAACTCCAGCTGCTCGTCGCCGAGCATCCCTTCCGGGAACGCGCTCGTGGTCTGCTCATGACCTCGCTGCATCGCGACGGCCGCACGGCCGACGCGTTGGCGGTGTTCGAGCAGGGTCGGGCCCTGCTGGCCGAGGAGCTCGGTGTCGATCCCGGCCCTGAGGTGCAGGACCTCCACCGCCGGATCCTGCAGCACGATCCATCGCTGCAGGCACCCACACCGGCCGTGTCGCCCGTCGACCCCACCTCGACGGACCGCGACAACCCCTACAAGGGGCTCCGGCCCTTCGCCGAGGCCGATGCACGGGACTTCTTCGGACGGGACCAGCTGCTGGAGGAGCTGTCGGACCGACTCCCGTCCTCGTCGCTGCTGGTGCTGGCGGGGCCGAGCGGGAGCGGCAAGTCCAGCGCGCTGCGTGCCGGGCTCGTCCCCGCACTCCGCACCGGCAGCCTGTCGACCTCGACGCGGTCGCGGATCGCCACGATGCAGCCGGGCAGCCATCCGTTCAGCCAACTCGAGGCAGCGCTGCTGGCCGCAGCGCCGCAGCACCCACCGCTCGACCTCTCGCCACAGCTGGTCGGCGACGACCTGGACCTGTTGCGGGCCGCGCTGCGGATCGTGCCTGAGGGCGATGGTCGTCTCGTGCTGCTCATCGACCAGTTCGAGGAGCTGTTCCTGCAGGTCAGCGACGAGCAGGTACGCGACCGGTTCCTGCGCAACCTGGTCGAGGTCCTCGAGGATCCCCACAGCCGGTGCACGGTGATCCTGGCGATCCGGACCGATCTGCTCGATCGCCCGATGTCGCATACCCGCCTCGGTCCCCTGCTCGTCGACGGGCTGCTGCACGTGCTGCCCCTCACGCCAGCCGAGCTGGAGGCCGCGTGCACCGGGCCTGCGCGGCGGGTCGGGGTCCAGCTCGAGCCGGAGCTGGTCGCCGAGCTGACCGCGGAGGTCGCCGACCATCCCGGCGCGCTGCCGCTGCTGCAGTACATGCTGACCGAGCTGTTCGACCGCCGGGTCGGTGAACGCATGACGCTGCACGCCTACCGCGAGCTCGGTGGGATCCAGGGTCTGGTGGGCCGCCGGGCGGAGGAGACGTTCACCACCCTGGACGAGCCCACCCGAGCGACGTGCCGGCAGGTCTTCCTGCGCCTGGTGGTGGTGGGGGACGCGGGTGAGGTCGGGCACCGGCGGGCGGACCGCGATGACCTGGACAGCCTGGCCGCGGGCCCGGAGGTGGTGGGCACGATCCTGGACCGCTTCGCTGCCGCCCGGCTCCTCGTGCTCGATCGTGACGCGGTCTCGGGCCGCGCCACGGTGCAGGTGGCGCACGAAGCCCTACTGCGGGCCTGGCCACGGCTGCAGCACTGGATCGAGAACAGCCAGGACGACCTCCGGCTCCAGCGGTGGCTGACCGCAGCGGCCGCCGACTGGGTCGTGGCCGATCACGACGAGGGCTTCCTGCTGACCGGCTCCCGCCTCGACCTGGCGCAGGAGTGGTGTGTCCGCGCGACCGCTGCTGCCACGCAGCGCGACCAGGCCTTCATCGACGCCAGCCTGGCCCGGCGCGATCGCGAGCGCGACCAGGCCGAGTCACAGCACCGACGGGAGCTGGAGCTGGAACGCCGGGCGGCCAGCCGCCTCCGCCTGCTCGTGGCGGTCCTCGCGGTCGCGGCGGTGGTGGCAGGCACCCTCGGCGTCGTTGCCAGCGCCCAACGCTCCCAGGCGCAGGAGCAGGCGGCCGCCGCCCGTGCGGCGACGGAGCTCGTCCGGGCACGGCAGCTCGTCAGCGCGGCCATCGAGACCCGCCTGGTCGATCCGGAGCTCAGCCTGCTGTTGACCCTGCACGCCGCCAACATCACCACCCAGGCAGGTCTCCCGCTCCGGTCGGAGCAGGTCGAGGCCCTGCACTGGGGACTCCAGGCAGCCCGGGTCCCCTTCCCTGGCGACGTCGACGGCATCGCCGTCAACGGGCCCGAGGGGCCCCGGGGGATCTTCCAGATGGAGGTGCCGGAGCTCGTTGCCATGGCCGAGGCGCAGGTGCACCGCGACCTGACGCTCCAGGAGTGCGAGCGGTACCTCGGCCCCGGCAACACCTGTCCCTCCCTGCCGCCAGCGCTGGCGGTGCTCGGCGGGCCGGCGCCGGAGCAGGTCGACCTCCTCGGCCCATCGGGCGACCTCGCGGGCACGGAGGTCATCGTCACCACGACCTTCTCCTCCCCGGGGTTGGTCGAGGAGCTGGCGGCGTTCCAGGAACGGACGGGCATCAAGGTCGACGCGGCTCTGGATCCGCACATGGAGGCCCGCCTGCCCGCCTCTGTTCGTGATGGCCGACCTCCCGACCTCGCGTTGGTGCCGCAACCGGTGGCCGTGGCGATGTTCGGGAGCAGCGGCGACCTGATCGACCTCGCCGGCTACCTCGACCTCCAGGACGTGCGAACGGCGT
>PWWI01000199.1 GCA_003561535.1 Nitriliruptoraceae bacterium | reverse complement strand
GTTCGGTCCCGAGCCCACGCGGCCGACAAGGGTAGGTGGAGGCGCGCAAGGCCCCCCTGGCCGTTCGGACGATGTCTTGCCGTGGCCGACGCAGCAGCACCGCTGGCGGCCAGGCAGTCCGCCGCCTACGGTCTCCGTCGCCGCCGCAGCGGTCAGCGCCCGGGCTTTCCCCGTGGTGCCCGAGGAGCGAAGGAGTGGGAGCCATGCAGATCGAGGGACTGTCCGACGACGACATCCAGACGCAGGGAGCCGGGGGGAGCGGTGCGCCGCGCGGCGACGCGGACGGCACCGATGCCGACGGGACCGACGCGGGCGGCAGCGATGCCGACGGGACCGACGCGGGCGGCAGCGATGCCAACGACGACGGCGCGGCCGATGCCGACGGGGCCGACGCGGACGGCACCGATGCCGACGACCACGGCGCGGCCGATACCGACGGGACCGATGCGGGCGGCACCGATGGTGACGCGACCGACGCCCACGACGGCGACGCCACCGGCGCCTGAGGCATGTCGAGGGACAACGCACTCGCCCGGCTCGTCGGGGACGAGCAGACGTTCGTCCGGGACGACTTCGGCCGGCGACCGCGGCACCTCGTGGCCGCCGACCGCGACGGATTCGCGGACCTGTTGTCCCTCGACGACGTCGACCACATCATCGCCGCGACCGCGCTGCGTGCCCCGGCCTTCCGGCTGGTCCGCAAGGGTGAGACGCTGCCGACGTCGCGGGTGACCCGCTCCGCTCGGGTCGGCTCCCGGCCGATCGACGACCTCGTCGACGTCGCCGCGGTCCATCGCGAGTTCGCGGCCGGTGCGACCATCGTCCTGCAGGGACTGCACCGCAGTTGGAGCCCGGTCGCGGCGCTGTGCCGGTCCCTCGAAGCCTCGCTCACCCACCGCGTCCAGGCCAACGCCTACCTGACACCCCCTGTGGCGCAAGGCCTCAACCTGCACGGCGATCCCCACGACGTCTTCGCCGTGCAGACCCACGGGGTCAAGCGGTGGGTCGTGGAGCCACCCGGCGAGACCCGTTGGGAGCTCGAGCTACGCCCCGGTGACGTGCTGTACCTGCCGGCCGGTACCCGGCACGCGGCGCAGACCATCGACCAACCCTCCCTGCACCTGACCATCGGGGTCCGGGCGACGACCTGGCGCGAGGTCGTGGAACGCGCGGTCACCCAGGGGCTGGCCTCGGTGGCGCTGCTCGACCACCTCGATGAGCCCCTCCCGGCCCGGTGGGCACAGGATCCCGGGGCACTCGCCACGCGCCTCCAACGCCACCTCGACGCGGTTGCCAGCGCCCTGCAGGACGACGGGTTGGCCGAAGGGGCGGCGGACGAGGTGGCCGATCGTTTCTGGTCGACGCGTCCTCCCGACCGCAGCGGCGGACTCCGGGACCTGCTGGAGATCGACCACCTCGACGACACCACACCGTTGCGGGTCCGCCCCGATGCCTCCTGCCGGGTGCGGGCGGACGGCGAGCAGGTGACGCTCGTGCTCGGCGACCGGCGACTGACGATGCCGGCGCGTCTGGAGCCGGCCGTGCGTCGCATCCTCGACCTCGCGGTGTTCGCCCCCGCAGAGCTCGACGAGCTGATGGACGTCTCGAGCCGGCTGGTGCTGTGTCGCCGCCTGGTGCGGGAGGGCCTGCTGACGATCGACCGCCGCCCGGCGAGCGAACGTGGCTGAGCGTGGCGACGGGACGGATGGCGGTGGCTCGGAGCGCGACACCTGCGCGGCGCGCTCGCGTGGCGAGCGCGAGTCCGCGCTCGGCACGGCCTCGCGTGCGCGTCGGTGGCTGCTGGTCGAGCAACCCGGCGCCTGGGGCTCCGACGCGTTGGCCTCGTCCGGACTGCCCACCGTCGTGGCCGATCGGTTGCGGGCGCTGGCGCGCTCACTACCGGCCCGTGTCCTGCTGATCCGCCGCACGCGCCGAACTCCTCCCGACGGCCCCCGGTCGGTGTACGTCGGTTGGTCCGGCCTCGAGGGCCGCTGGCTCGAGCACCTCGTCCTCCCCGACCTGGCGGAGCTGTTGACGCTCGACCTCGCGCCGCTCGGGGACGGCAGGTCGGTCGGCGGCACCCCGGTGCGCACACCGCTGTACCTCGTGTGTACCAACGGCCGTCACGACCCCTGCTGCGCCGAGTACGGCCGGCCGGTGGCATCCGCCCTGGAACAGCTCGTCGGCCAGCGCGTGTGGGAGTGCTCGCACGTGGGCGGGGACCGCTTCGCCGGCAACCTCGTGTGCCTGCCCGACGGTCACTTCTACGGTCACCTCGATCCGTCCTCCGCGCTGCGCGTGGTCACCGCCCACGAACAGGGGCAGGTCGTGCTCGATCACTGGCGGGGACGCTCGCCCCTGCCCTTCGTGGTGCAGGCGGCCGAAGGCTACGTGCGCGCCGCCATCGGGCTCGCCGGACGCGACGACGTGCGTTTCCGTGGCAGCCGACGTGACGGTGACCGCCACCGTGTGCGCTTCGGCCTGTCCACGGGCGGCGAGGTGGTGGCGGTCGTCGGGGTCTCGGAGCGGACGGTGCCGGAGGGCCTCACGTGCGCGGGCACCGGTCGGATCACACCCAGCTTCGAGCTGGTCGCCCTGGAGCGCTGACCGGCAGGCGGCACGCTCCGACGAGCAAGAAGGTGGCTGCCAGCGTGCCCTGCCCGCACAGGGTCGCCGCTGCGTGCTCCTCGTGTCGGCCGAGCGCCGGGGGGCCGTGGTCGATGGTGGGTGTTCGGTCGCGGTGGCCCTCGTTAAGGTCATCAGACACCGTGACTGGCGTCACCCACAGGTTGGACGGCCAGGTGGAGCCGGCGTCGGTTCGCCGTCGAGGAGGAACCGATGAGACGACGACGCGTGCTCGCCATCGTGACCATCACCGCACTGGCCATGCTGGGAGTCGTCCCGGCCGCCGCAGCGGAGGATGGTTCCAACCCCGCCATCGTGCGCCAAGGGCATCAGTGGCATCTCCGTGACTCGCTGTCGGGTGGCCCAGCCACGACCTTCTTCTACTACGGCCGGCTGGGCGATACCCAGCACAGTCTCTGCGACTGGAACGGCGATGGGACGCAGACGCCAGGCGTGGTCCGGATGACCAACGACCGTCCGCAGTGGTTGTTGCGCAACTCGAACAGCGGCGGGCCGGCGGACCACAGCTTCGTCTACGGTCGCGAGAACGATCGAGCGGTGTGCGGGGACTGGAACGGCGACGGTCAGCAGACCCCCGGCGTGGTGCGCCTGCAGGATGACGGCACCTACGTGTGGCACCTCAGGTACGAGCTGCGTGGCGGTGCTGCAGACCTGACCTTCGAGTTCGGTCAGCGCCAGTACGACGGGGAGTTCCCCCCGGCATGGCCCGTCGTGGGGGACTGGAACGGGGACGGCTACGACTCGGTCGGTGTCGTGCAGGGTCACCCCGATGGTGAGATGCAGTGGCAGCTACGGAACGCCACCGACGCCGGCGAGCCGGACTTGGACTTCGTGTACTACGACCGCGCGGTCTGGGGTGATCACATGGAGGGGCACTCCCCGATCGTCGGTGACTGGAACGGTGACGGTCGGGACGGCCCAGGCGTGATCCGGGGGGTCGATGGCGCGAACCCACAGTGGTTGCTCCGCGACGAGCCGTCAGCCGGGTCGGCCGACCACGTGTTCCGTTACGGACGGCACATCGACATCACACGGTCCTGGCGCTGATCGACCTGGAGTTCGGTCCGAAGGGTGAGGAACGGTGCTTCGTCGCCAGTGACGAGCTGGTGGAGCGGTTCGGCAGCTGGCCGGCCGCGCAGGGGCCAGGCGCTGCGGAGGCGGTCCCTCGAGGTGCGCGGCGACTCGCCGCGCTACGCGCTCGGCACGGCGTTGCTCGCAAAGCGCACGGTGCCGACCGAGCACTGTGGAGCCGTGGTCGATGGTGCCGTGGTCGATGGTGCCGTGGTCGATGGTGCCGTGGTCGATGGTGCCGTGGTCGATGGTGGGTACTCGGCCGCCATCGCCCTCGTTAACGTCAGGAACAAGCGACCGGCGTCACCCACAGGTTGGACGGCCGGGTCGAGCCGGCGTCGGTTCGCTGTCGAGGAGGAGACGATGAGACGACGACGCGTGCTCGCCATCGCGACGATCATGGCCGTGTCCATGTTGGGGGTCGCCCCGGCCGCCGCTGCGGAGGACGGTTCGAACCCCGCCATCGTGCGCGAAGGGAACCAGTGGCATCTCCGGGACTCGCTGTCGGGTGGCCCAGCCACGACCTCTTTCTTCTACGGCAGGTCGGGCGACACCCAGCAGATGCTGTGCGACTGGAACGGCGACGGGACGCAGACGCCGGGCGTGGTCCGGATGACCAACGACCGTCCGCAGTGGTTGCTGCGCAACTCGAACAGCGGTGGCCCGGCGGACTACAGCTTCATCTACGGCCGTTCGGGTGACCGAGCGGTGTGCGGTGACTGGAACGGAGACGGTCAGCAGACGCCAGGCATCGTCCGCGAGCTGGACGACGGCACCTACGAGTGGCACCTCAGTTACCGCCTGAGTGGCGGATCCGCCGGTGAGATCGGCGTGGTCTTCGAGTTCGGCCAGGACCAGTACCCGGGCGACCTGCCGCCAGCATGGCCGGTCGTGGGCGACTGGAACGGCAACGGCTACGACTCGGTCGGCATCGTGCAGGGCCACCCCGATGGCGAGATGCAGTGGCAACTGCGAGACGCCACCGTCGCCGGTGAGCCGGACTTCGACTTCGTGTACTACGACCGCGGGGTCTGGGGCGATCACCTGGAGACGCACATCCCGATCGTCGGCGACTGGAACGGCGACGGGCAGGACGGGCCCGGTGTGATCCGGGGCAGCGGTGCGGTGAGCCCGCAGTGGCTGCTCCGCGACGAGCCGTCAGCCGGGTCGGCCGACCACGTGTTCCGTTACGGTCGGCACCTGGACATCACCCTGTCCTGGCGCTGATCGACCCGTGCGCTTCGGCCACATGCCGGCCCGCGTGGCCGGCATGTGGCCGGCATGTGGATGGCATGTGGTTGGGACGACCTCGGCTGCCAGTGATGGTCCTCAGCGCACCCCGGCCTCCGCGACGCGGCCGCGGTGCAGCGCTCACAGCCGCCGGGTCGACACGAAGCCCTCGGCGTACACCCCGGCACCGTTCAGGATCGACGGTCCATGATGGTCGCCACCCATCGTCGGACCGTCGGCCGTCGGCCGGGAGTGCAGGAACCGGTGGTCCCCGCCGGCGTCCTCGCCGAGGTAGATCCCCACGTGGTCGATCCTCGCCCGCGCCTCGCCGAGGTCGAAGAAGATGAGGTCGCCGGCCTGGAGGCGTCCGACGTCGAGCTCTCCGTCCGAGATCGGCACGACGCCCGGCGCCTCCGCGGCCTGTTCGAAGGAGCGACGTGGCAGTGAGCTGCCGCCGTCCGGCCGCAGGCTCATCGGCACCTCGAGTCGCGCGCCGTAGATCGTGCGGGTGTAGCCGGAGCAGTCGAGCGCGCCGTACTCCTCGGGATCGGCGCGATCGATCAGGTGGCCGTAGTCGGCGTCGACACCGCGGTAGTCGTGCCAGTCGGAGCCGACCGCGCGCGTGCCGTCGGGCCGCAACGGACCGTACGACGCCTCGCCGGCGATCAGGGTCCCGTCGTCGTCGCGGATCTGCGGCGCCCCGTCGAGGTACTGCATGGCCACCTCGAGCACGTCCGGCTCCGCGTCCGCCCGCGCCACCTCGAGCCACGTGGCATCGACGTGGCCGTCGAAGGGGGCCGGCAGCAGCCGGACCCACGCCTCGGTCGTGACCGCGTTGGTGGCCGTGGGTTCGTCGAAGGACCGCTCCGGGCCGGCGATGAGCACCGTCGAGGCGTCGTCGGTGAAGGTGGCGATCCAGTTGCCGTCCGTGTCCTCGACCACCGTGCCGGGCGGGTCGTCGACACGGTCCAGTGACCACGCCTGATCCGGTTCCACCGGTTCGGTCGGCTCTGCCACGGGCGGCCCTGCCGCGGTCGACGTGGCCGCCACGTCGCCATCCGCGACCGGTGCGCCCGTCTCCACCAGGAGGGTCAGCGACGCCCCGATGACCGCCACGAGGACGGCGAGACGCAGGGCGCGGCAAGCGGCAGCAGACCGAGGTAACAGTGGCGTTCACCAAGACCGCAGGCGGTGGAGCACCTGCACGTGGATGGACGAGGGATCGCGGTGGTCGGTGACGCGCTCAGGCTCACCGGCGGTGGGGGTGGGCGAGGGTACGCAGGCCAGGGCCGGGCGCGAACCGGTCGGCGCCGCGCGCCCGGTGCGGGGGCGTGGGAACCCGGTACGCCGCCTCCAGGGCCCCCTTGGGCCCACGTTCTGACGCTGCCCGCTGCGACGCGGTGGCTGACCGCAGGACCGTTCCGGGCCTAGGATGTCCGGACACCCAGGGCAGGATGACCGGACATCTCATGCTGTGGACCACGCTCGTCGTCTGCTGAAGCCCTCGCGGGGGGTGGCGGCAGAGCGCGACGCAGCGGGTCAGCGGGCACTGGGCAGCGACCACGCGGCAGCAGCGCCGCCACGTCGTAGGAGACAGCGCGAGAGCGCGAGAACGCGGGCGCCCGACCGCAACCAGGAGCAGCGACGGATGGAACGGTTGGCGCTCGGGACCAGCGACGATGTCGTGCTCGTGGTCGTCCTGGTCGCCTGCCTGCTGCTGCTGGCCGCCGGGATCGTCGAGCGCCGTCGCCACCGGGCGCGGCTGGACCGGCTGCCCCTGCGCATCAGCGTCAACGGCAGCCGCGGGAAGTCGACGGTCACCCGTCTGCTGACCGGCGCGCTAGCGGCCGGCGGCTACCGCCCGCTGGGCAAGACGACCGGCACCGAGCCGAAGCTGCTGGTCGGTTGGACCGGAGAGGAGGAGGATCTCCGCCGTCGTCCCGAGGGACCGAACATCGGTGAGCAACTGCTGGTGACCCGGAAGGCGGTCGAGGTCGGCGCGGACGTCCTCGTCACCGAGTGCATGGCGGTCAAGCCCGAGTACCAGCTCACCTTCCACAACGACCTCGTCGAGGTGAACCTCCTCGTGATCTGCAACGCCCTCGACGACCACCTCGACGAGATGGGGCCGACCGCAGCCGACGTCGCCGAGGTGTTCGCCGCCTCCATCCCGAGAGGCGGCACGGTCGTGGTCACCCCCGAACCCCACCTCGACACCTACCTCGAGGTCGCCGCCGACCGCAACACGACGGTCCTGGTCGCCGACCCTGACACGGTCTCCGAGCGGGAGCTCCGAGGCCACGGCCACCTCGTCCTGGCCGAGCACGTCGCCCTGGTGCTCGGGATCACCCGCGAGCTCGGTATCGACGACGACACGGCGCTCGCCGGCATGCGGGCTGCGCCGGTCGACCCGTTCGCGATGCGCGTCACCCCGGTCGGAGACCCCGCCGAGCCGGCCTACTTCGTCAACGGCTTCGCCGCCAACGACCCGAGCTCCACGCTGGCGCTGTGGCAGCACCTCCAGGCGCAGGGCCTCGACGCCGAGGGGCTCACCGTGATCGTCAACTGCCGCCGCGACCGGATCGACCGGACGGAGCTGTTCGCCACCGACGTCCTGCCCGAACTGCCGATCGACACCCTCGTCGTCACCGGCGAGCAGACCCGCCCGATCCTGCGCGCCGTCTCGCAGGGGGGGATCGCGGTCGACGACCTCCTGGACCTGACCGGCGCCTCGGCCGACGAGGTGGTCGCCGCCCTGAACGGCAGCCTCTCGGGCCACGTCATCTTCGGGGTCGGCAACCTCCACGGCGGCGGCGTCGAGCTCGTGGGGGCGATCGAGGGCCTCGCGACCGACGAACTCGAGCGAGGGGTCGCCTGATGTTCGGAACCGAGCTCTACCTCTCCCTCGTGATCGGCGTCGTGGTCAGCCTGATCTACGCCGAACGCACGGGGGTGATCCCCGCCGGTCTGGTGGTCCCCGGTTACCTCGCCCTCGTGCTCGACCAGGTGCTGTTCCTGATCGCCATCTTCCTGATCAGCTTCGCGACCTTCCTCGTGGTGGAGTACGGGGTGTCGCGGCTGGTGATCCTCTTCGGCCGTCGACGGTTCGTGGCGATGCTGAGCGTCGGCATCGTCTTCAAGCTGGTCTTCGACGCGCTGTACCCGGCGATGCCCTTCGAGGTGTACGAGTTCCGCGGCATCGGCGTGATCGTCCCCGGGCTGGTCGCCAACTCGATCGCCCGGCAGGGCCTGCCGCACACGATGATCTCCACGCTGCTGCTGTCGGGGCTGACGTTCCTGCTGGTCTTCGTGGTCAACCTCGTCCTCTCCTGAGCGGAAGATGACCGAAGCCGAGCTCCCGACCAGCCCCCCGCTCACCCGGCGGGGGCGGCTGCAGCGGCGGCTGCGTCGTCAAGCGCTCACCGCCGGACGCGACACGGCGATCGCACTGGTGCTCGCGGCGGCACTGCTGGTCGTACTGCAGGTCTCCGGGGTGGTGGACGAGGGGGTCGCGGCGGCCTCACCCGCCGATCGGACGAGCGACGAGGTGGTCTTCTCGGCCGTGATGGTCGGTGACCTGATGTTCGGCCGGCACGTCGAGCAGGTCACCGAGCGCTACGGCCACGACCACGTGCTCGCCGACGTCGCCCCGCTGCTCGACGCCGACTACGTGACGGGCAACCTCGAACAGGTCGTCACCGACCGCCGGGACGAGCTGCCGGAGGCCGACAAGCTGATCCACCTCTCGAGCGGCTCGCGGACCGCGGAGGCGCTCGCGGACGCCGGGTTCACCACCCTGGCGCTCGCCAACAACCACCTCATGGATCACGGCATCCCGGGCCTGCGCGACACGCTCGCCGCGCTGGATGCGGCCGGCCTGGCCTACG